>DATBFX010000180.1:0-15362 GCA_036558305.1 Thermomicrobiales bacterium
CGATCAGTTGGTCACCACGGAGCGATTCGGGTGTCTGGTTTGCTGGGGTAGCCGTGAATGACGGCTCGCCTTGAGCGAGAGAAGGCGACGCCCCTGCAAGAAGGCCCGTAGCCAGGAGGATAACGAGGCCAACGGACACAAATAAGCACCGCAACATGGCACGACCTCTCCTTGGCTCGCCGCGAGCCCACGTCACGATCACGTTCGCCCACGTCCGATCATCGAATAATGCCCCTACTCGGTGGGCGCGCCATCGCATCTCCGCTCGACGATTCATCGCGTCGCTGCCTTTGAGTCCGTCCCGGTGATCGGCGTTGCGGTCGGCTGCCAGTCCGGATCCTGCCCCTCGGCGGTTGCCACGGGGACGCCGTTGGGCACCGCGGCCGCGGTCGCCTCAGTCGAGTCCTGTCTCGGTTCGACGTCGCGTCGGCGGAACCGGCGCCCTTGGCGTGGTCGTGCTCCGCCTACTGACCGGCCACGTCGTGGCAGCTGGCCGCGCAGATCGGGTTCAGCGACGCGCAACAGATTCCGCCCTCTGCGCAGTCCTCGTCGGATTGGCACGTCCCGCAGTCACCGCTTGCGGGGCAACCCTCGCCCGGGCAGCAGTCGGCGTCCGCCTCGCACGGGCGCCCGAAAGCCCAGCACGCCGACGGGATGGTGTACCAGTCGCAGACGACGTGCTTGCCCGCCGGCAGCTCGAGCTCCAGCCGGCTGTTCATCGGGGCGGCGACGTTGGCCAGCACGGTCGCGCCGTCGTCCGTCGAGCAGTAGACGACCTGCCGGCCGTCGGTCCGCGGGTCGAAGCGGTTCACCCAATACGTCTCGGGCGGGAGTCCCTCGAACACGGCGATGCCGGGGCCAGGCGACCTGTCGACGCGCGTCAGCGTCCGCTGTGGCGGGACGTTCGGCGTGCGGACCTCGAAGTAAACTCGTGCCTGCCCGGCCCCGTGGCAGGTCCCGAAGAGGTCGTCCCCGTCGTAGCCGGCCGGGCAGAGGACGGCGTGGATCTCCAGCGTGCAGTCGCCGGCCGCTGTGCTCCCCTGCACAACGGACCCATCCGGCCGTACCGCCGGGCTGCTCCCCGCGAACAGCAGACACGGGGAGCCACCGGCCGCCGGGACGGTCCAGATGGTGCTCGTCGCGGGACCGGACGGGGACGCGTCGTTCCGATCGTAGATCAAGGCCGAGCCGTCCGGCGTCCACGAGACCGATTCGGCCTGGGCGTCGGTCAGCACCTGTTCTCCCCCTCCGGTGCGTCCGATGACGCGCAACCCGTCGTCCATGAAGGCGATCTGGGCGCCGTCCGGGGACCACGCCGGCCTGCCCCACGATGCTCCACGGGGCAACGCGCGGAGCAGTTGCGGGGCGCTACCCTCGCGGAAGAGGTACAGGTGCCAGGTGGCCACGTCGCCACTGACGGGGCTCGCCATGAGGGCGAAGGTCCCGTCGGGCGCGATGTCGAAGCCGCTCGGGAGCACCTCGCCGGTGTCGGCCTCGGCGTCGACGCCGGTGGCGAGGTCGACGCGGTTCATGAATTCAGCTCCCCGCATCGCCCAGCCGGAGTGGTAGTAGAGGGCCGAGCCGTCCGGGCTCCACCGCACGCTGCGGAATACGGTCGACCCCTTCTCCCCGCGCGACGCCGCGTAGCCGTTGTTCCGTGGCGGCACCACCACCCGGCGGTTCGACCCGTCGGCGTCGGCCACCTCGATCTGGTCCCCGACGATGCCGTCGGACGAAGCCCCCTGGGTGACGAAGGCGAACCGGCGACCGTCGAGCGACCAAGCCGGGTCGTTGGCCGGGCCGCCGATCACGAGCGGCTTCGCGTCGTCCACCAGCGAGACCACCCGCACGTCGCCGTGATAGCCGTCGGGGGGTGGGCTCACGTACGCCAGAATCCCGGCGGCTAGCCTGGCCGCGATGCCATTGAGGAGCGGCCGCGCGACCGACGCGACCCGTCGGGCGATGTAGGTCGCGCCCTCGTCGTTGGGGTGGAAGCAGTCGCCGCGCCACTCTCCCTGCTGCAGCCGGCGGACGACCAGGTCGATCAAGCTGAGGTCGGCGGGGAGCAACGGAATCTGACGAGCGATACGGCTTAACCCTACGGCGTCCGGGACGGCGAACGAAGTCGATGCGGGGTCGTTGCGGTACTGGATCCACGTCGTGAGCTTGCCGTCTGGCCCTTTGACGTCCGGTCCCGCGTCGCCGCAGGTGGGCCGCGGCGACTTGCGCTTGTCGAAATCCTTGTGGATGCGCGCGATGCCGATCCGGCCGGCGGCGTCGAGGCGCGGATCCGTCTTGGCGTCGTTCACCACCGCGCGCAGTCCGGTGTTCAGCCAGCCGGCGGCGCGGTCGACGCGGTCGTAGCACTTCTGGTCGAGGCAGGTGTTCTTGCCAGTGAAGAAGACGCTCGCCTCGTTGAACGGGTTATGGACCTCGGTCAGGACGACGGCGACCCGCTTGTCGGCCAGGAGTCGCCGCACCTCCCGGGCGACCTCGGTCTTGACTTCCAGGGCGCGGAACTGCGCCCAACGGTCAAAGTCATCCTCCAAGCTGAAGTACAGCCGGTTGATCAGTTCCAAGCTCGCGAACTCGAAGTCGTTGGCGCCGATCGTGATGGAGACAAGGACGGGTCGGTCGGCAGGAGCACCCTTCAGCTTATCGAGCACCCGGTCGACTTGGGTACGCAGCAGGCGCAGGGGCGTGCGGTGTCCGACGGGACCGTTTTCCATGACCACCGGCGGGAGGCGGTCGGCCTCGAGCCGGGCCGGGGTCAGCGAGGTGGCGCCGGTGCAGGCGAGGTGGTGGAACCGGACCTCGGCGAACTGCTTGGCGAGCAGACCGCGTGCGCGGGCCGGATAGGACCGATCCGACCGGCGGCAACAGGGGCGGCACCTATCTTTAGGGTCGGCTTCCTGCTTGCACGGACCGCAGTGTTCTCGGTCACACCAGGGGTTGAAAGGTGAGCATCCCGGATCCCGGCACGATCCGCACCCGTCGATGTCGCAGTGCACGCAACTGGGCCCATCGCAGTCCTTGCAGGTGCCGCCGTCGTACCCCCGCGGAATCAAGCTCGGCGCGGGGCCGTCGTCGTCGCCGAGGCCGTGGCCGGCTGCGATCGAGTCGCCCAAGGCGAAATACTCCAGGACCGACGGCGTTGGCGTCCGGTGGACGGCATCCCGCTCGGCGGAACCGTCGCTCGGCTGGATCGACGGGCCCTCCTGCGCGGCAAGGGATACGGGCTTGAGGCGCGAGAGCCAGGGTCCGGACGCCGCGGCGAGCGTGCCCGCCAAGACGCGCCGGCGGGAGCGACGCGCGGCAAGCGCTTTGACGAACGCATCGAACCGATGCCCATCCACCGACGAACTCCCGCGGGCGCGACGCAGACAGGTTTGCGCAGAATATCGAGGGTAGGCTAGCGGAGGTGGCGATATCTGTCAACCGCTTCCAGCGCCGCCTGCCACCGCTCTGGAGCGGCGATCTGGATGCTGGGTCTCCCGCGCTTCGGGTGGACACGGATGTGCGCTCTGCAGGCTCGCTCGCGGAGCATTGCCTCGGGGTGCCGGTACGGGGCGACCGGAGCGGACGCGTACGAATAGGTACCCGCCCGAGGAGGCACGGGATTCGTCGTCGGACGACGCGACCATGCAGTTTGGACAAGTCGGTTGGCCTGCCGCCTCCCCCATCCGAGGCGCGGTGGACACGGTTGAGCGGTTCCGGTTTACCTGCGCTAGAATCCGGGAACGGAGACGAGAGTTGGGGATTCGGCGCCACCGGTGACGAGTTTCTTGCCGCACCGTCAGGGGGAAGTATGGCCAAGCCAATTACGGTGTACGCGAGTCCAGTATCCGGCCCTTCGACGATGCCGTGTGCCGGATTGCTGCATAGTCAGTATTCGAGGCGGTCGTTGCTGGGATCCTCCATCGGCCTCTTGGTCGCCGGCAGGCATCACGGATTGGCCCGTGCGACCACCGACGCGAGTGTGCCCATGCTCGGCGGCAATCCGGGTCGCACCGGCGAGCATCCGGGTCCTGGGCCAAGTAGCCAGCCCGCGGAGCGATGGCGGTTCGAAACCCGGGGCATTTCGTCCTCGCCCGTTGTTGCTGACGGAGTCGTGTACTTCGGCGCCGACGAGTTATGCCGGGCTGTCGATGCTGAAACGGGCGCCGAACGATGGCATTTCCCCGGGACATATGGGGTGCGATCGACGCCGGCCATCATCGATGGGACAGTCTTTTTTGGCGACGACAGTGGACTTCTCAATGCGGTGGACGCGAAACTCGGTATCGCGCGTTGGCAAACGCAAGTAGCCGACGAAGCTGTTTCTTCGTCTCCCGTGGCCGTGAACGGAATTGTTTATGTGGGAGGTGAAGATAAGGATGTTAGCCACGGACGCCTGCTTGCGATCGACGTCGCAACCGGTCGAGAGGTATGGCGTTACGAAGCCAATAGCGCCGTTTGGTGTTCACCTGCCGTCGCGAACGGGCTCGTCTATTTTGGGGATCGAGATCTCCACGCCGTAGACGCGCTGACTGGCGAAGAGGTGTGGCGAACGTCCGTCCATATTGGCTACTCCGCGCCCGCCGTCGTGAACGGAGTCGTCTATGTTGGGAGCCAAGACGCAAGCGTTACTGCCTTGGATGCTGCGACCGGCGCCGGCCGCTGGCGGTTCGAAACTGTCCACGGTGTTTTCAATTCGCCTGCCGTCTCAGACGACCTCGTGTTCGTGAACGATGGTGACATCGACGACGACACGGTAAGCGTTCTCTATGCTATCGATGCGTCAACGGGGACAGAACGATGGCGATTTGATCTGCGCTCGACCGGCGCTCAGCCAACCGTCGCCGGGGGGGCCGTGTACGTCGGCTGCGAGGACGGCGTCCTTCACGTCCAGGACGCAAACTCGGGCGAGGAACGTTGGACTCTCTCCCTCGACGGCCCAATCGACGGTGCTCCTGCAGTTGTGAACAGCACTGTCTACGTGGGCGGACTGCTCGAACTCTACGCGTTCGGAGATCGGTGATGCCGTGTAGACCAAGGACCAAGGTGGCCCAACTCAGAGGACGCTCATAGGATCAGTTCTCGGATGATAGCTCGATCGCGATGACCATGGATCGATACTCTCACGTCTCAACTGAACTGCAACGCGACGAGGCGGCTCGCCTCGATGCGGCCCTCGACGGTGCCCGCGAAGGCGGTCGTGATCAAGACGTGACCACAGACTCCGAGACGGGCTGAGAAACCACGATCAGACGGGAAGCTTCTCGGTCGAGAGCGGACCCAACTGGTCCGCGGTCGGTTCCGCTCAGCAAAACCAACTCTCGGTCAGCCTCGGTGGCGTGCGCCGCTCGACCGCAGGTATCGGGAGGTCGGGCGGCCCAATTCCCGCCGTCCGGTGCGCCACATCCCACAGGCGAGCGAACGTCGCCCGCGCCGGTTCCCCTTGCATCGCCGCGGCCTCGACGACGCGCGCGATGTGGGCCTGAAGCTCGTCCATGCGAGAGTCGGCGTGTCGCCAACGGTAGGTGAACGCCGCACGGTCGAGGTCGCCGATCCACTCGGCGCTGCTCGGATCGTTCAAGAGCGCCGATCCGGGCGGCACCAGCAACCGGATCGAGAAGTGCACCGGATCGACGTGCTCTTGCAGGTCGTTTGCCGCGACGAATCCCAGGAGTTCGAGGTAGTCGTCAAGCGTCGCCCACGGCGTGAACGGCAGCAACGACGGGCGCAGCGGTAGGCCCGCCTCGTCGAGGAGCGCCAGTGCCGTCGCAACGTCCGCTTTGGTGTGTCCCTTCGAGAGTTTGGCGAGGACCAGGTCGCTCAACGATTCAACCGCCGAGACAACGAAGACGCAGCCGAGTTCGGCCAGTTCCGGAATCAAGCGGCGATGCTGCACGATGTGTTCGATCTTGATCGTCGCGTCGAACGTCAACGTGGGGAACTCGTCGTGCAGCGTGCGACAAATCCGCATTCCGTGGCCCGGACCGTTGAAGAAATCGGGATCGCCGAAGGTCAGGTGGCGTGCCCCCGCCCGCACCTGTACCCGCGCGTCGGCAAGCACGGTTTCGCGCGGCACCGCGAAGAAACGACCGCCGTAGATCGGCGTGATCGGGCAATGCCCGCAGGTGTGGTGACAACCACGGGTCGCTTCGACGTAGCCCGCCCGGACGATCTTCCCGTCTCGCTCCAGCCCCGCGTATCGCCGCAGACCCGGCAGCGACGACCGATCCGCGACGACGGGCTCGACTCGCCCAAGGACCGGCGCGGCGATCCCGCTGCGGGTGCCGACCCCGGCCACCGAATCCGCGGTCTCCCCGGCGTCGAGCGCGCGTGCCAGCTCGACCAGTGCCGGTTCGTATTCGCCGCCGATGACGCTATCGCCGAGTTTGCCGAGGAGGTAATCGGCATTCAGCGTCGCGTAGAGTCCGTAGAAACAGACGTGTGCCTCGGGATTGACCGCTCGCACGCGCTCGGCGACCCTCGACCCAAGCCGCAATGCCGTGTGCATCGGCACCGAGATCGCCACCAGCCGGGCCGTCCGCAACGCGTCGTCGTCGATCTCCTCGACCGACGCATCGATCGTCGCCGGCGCAAACCCCGCGCGCTTCAGATGCGCGACCGGCGACGCCAAGTTGAGCGGCTGGTGCCCCAACTCGTAGCTGGAGATCAACAGAACTGCCCCCGCCGCGGTCAAACTTCGTGTCGACGGGGCAACGAGAGCAACCAACGATCAATCCTCGAGCACAGAAACGAGCGGTTTGTTCCTGGACGCAGCAGAACAGTCGAAGTCCAGTCGCGCTTACCTATACCCGACGATGGCGCATGGCGCAACCGCGTCAAGGTCCTAACCCCGAAGGGGTTTTGTTTCCTTAGCCCTGGGTTTCAACCCTGGGTTCTTGTCACACCGCCGTAGCTGGCACCTGCTCCCAGGCGGCCAACGCCCGTTCGATCACCGCCAACGCCGTTTCGATCGACTTCCTCCCTCGCGCCGCGCCCCCCGGGTTGAGACTCGACACCACCACCGTCGCCACCTTGCCGGTCCTCAACGCGACCGCCATCGTCTCAGCCGTCTCGTCGACGTCCAGGCCTCCGGCAGAAGGAGTCGACGCACTCGGCACGAGATCGGGGTCGAGGACGTCGAGGTCGAGGTGCAGCGACAGCACCGCGCAGTTCCGTGCCAAACGGGCCACCGCGTCCGCGTACGGCCCCCGTTTTCGCACCTTATCGGCGGGAACCAACCGCACCGACGTCGATCGCAAAAGCGCCGCCTCCTTGTCGTCCAGGTCGCGAACCCCGGCAATCACGATCCGATCCGTCGGCACCGGGGCCGCCAAACCGGCCGCCCCTCGCCAATTCGGGCCGGCCAACCCTGCCAGGATCGCCACCGGCATCCCGGCCAGGATCCCGCTGATACTCGTTTCGGGGGTGTTGAAGTCCCCGTGCGCGTCGAGCCAGACCAACCCGATCGGGGTGCCCGCGCCGTCCGCCTGCTGCAAACCCGACACGACCCCGACGGCCGCGGTGTCGTCGCCCGCCAGGATCAAGATCGCGTCGCCGTCGCGGCGGCCCGCCGCGACCAGGGCGGCCGTCTTTGCCCCGAGATGCCCGATGTTGAGGGCGGTCCGCCCATCCTCCCGCTCGTGCGGATCGAGGACGGCCTCTCGCGGTGGCAACACCTCGTGCCCTGCTGCCGTCAGCCGCGCCACCAGACCGGCCGTCAACAGGGCATCTGGACCGGCACCGGGGCCGGCGTTGCGTTCGTCGTATCGGTACGGCACGGTGACGATCTGCAGCCGCATCCGCCTGACCCTCCGCCGTCGGCGCTTTGCGATTCGGCGTTGACCGTGTTGTGCGATTCTACTCTCCCGGCTCGAATGATGGGTCGTCTGCGGGCTGGCGTGCGCGGGGTAGAATCTGTCGCGGCGAACCGGCCGGCACCCTGGAACCGACACGTGACCTCAGCCCACTCGGAACGACAACCGACGCCGCCATCAGACACGAGCGACGACGAGATCGACTATTACCAACTCCTTGGTGTCTCTTACACCGCCACCCGGTCCGAGATCACGCGCGCCTACCGCGCGGCGATGAAGCAATCGCATCCCGATCGCCATCATCTTGCCGAGCGCGCCGCCGCCGAGGAGTATGCCAAACGTCTCAACCGCGCCTTCACGACGCTGTCGAGACCGGAGAGCCGGCGCGCCTACGATGCGACGATCAAGGTCCGCATCGTCCAGGACCAGATCATGAGCCAGTACTTCGGCGGTTTCGGCATGCCCGGTTCCGCCGACCCCTACGACGATCGCCTTCGTCACCAGCCGACCGCTGCCGACCGCCAGAACCAGCGAATCAACGACCGCAACGCCATGGTCAGCATCCTCATCGTCTTCGCCGGTGCGACCCTTGCCGTGGTCGTCCTCCTCGTGTTGTGGTCGGTGGTTGGCACGATCTTGGGTCGAATCTTTTGACGGGGTCGGCGCGGACAAACGGCCTCAGGAGCCGGCATCTCCCCGTCTCGACCCGGAGTCCGGAGAATCGGGCCGGCGGTTGCCGCGCTTGACCGGCGGTTTCCCGCCTTTCGCTCCCTGGCCGCCGCGCCCTCCCGGACGTGACGGTCGCGGCCCGTAGTCCCATTTCCGTGCCCGCGACGGTTCCGGCCGGTCTCCCCGCTGTACCGCCGGCGCCAGCGCCTCCAGCGACAACAGCAGGGTGGCGGCGCTGGAGCGGATCGCGTCGCCGCCCGCGGTCGCCGCGGTCGCCCGGTTCGCGTATCCGAAGGTGAGCAGCCGCCCCGTCGCGGCGATCAGATCGAGACCGGCGACCGCCGGCAACAACCGCCGCTCTTCCGGCGCCAGCGGTCTGATCTCCGCGTAGGCGCCGATGGCCTCCTCCGCCGTCGCAGTGTTCCAGCCGCCGAAGTGACCGACCAGTTGCGCCAGATCGACGAGCGGCGAACTTGCCGCCGTATCCGCGAAATCGATCAACCCGGTAATGCGCTCCTCCCCCCCGACACGCGACACCAGCAGGTGGGCCGGCCACAGGTTGAGGTGCCCGACGACCGCGGGACGGTCCCGCAGGAAGTCGACTCCAGACAACGCCTCGACCGCACCCGCCAGCACGACCTCGCCGCTCCGGATCCACCGCTGGATGTGCGGGGTTCGCGGCGCGAGCGGCCGCAACCGCTCGCGATGTTCCTCCCAGGATCCCCGCACCGCCCGCAGCACCGCGTCCAACGGCGCACGCGGAACGCCCTGCCGAGCCGCCATCGGGGCGGTCGCCACGTGCCAGGTCGCAACCGCCCGAACCGCCGCCGTCTGTGTGTCCGCCGAGACCGTTGCCGGCCGGTTGATCGCCCTTCCGCGCTCATCCAGCAGTTCGGTTCCCCGGCCCGGCGTACGACCCGGAAGCCACGATTGTGCGTCGTACAGTCGCCCGTCGATGACGATTGCTGCTCCCCGATTGCCCGGCATCACGGCCACGTCGGGCACGAACTCGAGCCCGGCCTCGCGCGATTCCCTCAAGACCGCGTGCACAAAATCGACTCGTTCCCGCGTCGTCCCCTCCGGCCATCGCCGGACAACCCAATTACCCTCGGGCGTCGTCACCCGCGCCAGATTGGCGTGCTCACCGAACGTTTCGACCGACGCCGCCGCCGGAAAAAACGCGGAAACCGCTCGTGCCAAACCGGCATCATCCCCGGATTTTCCCAGCGTGCTCGTCAACTCCCCGCCTCGCCATTCACATCGCAGGTCGGAGCTAACCTCCCCTCTCCCTTCCGAGGGAGAGGGGGCGGGGGTGAGGGCGGCTCTCCGCCTACCGCCCCCCCACGCCGGGACCATCGACCCGCCGCCCCGGCATCGCCCCCGTGTGTTCACCGTTCCGCAAGACCCGTTCCCCATTTACCCAGACCTGGCGGACACCGGTCGAGAGTCGGTGCGGGTCATCGTACGTCGCGCGGTCGGTGACCGCTTCCGGATCGAAGACGACCACGTCGGCCAGCATCCCCGCGCGTACCAGTCCTCGATCCCGCAAGCCCAGCCGGTCCGCCACTGCCGAGCTCATTTTCCTGACCGCGTCTTCGATCGGGAGGACCCCGAGGTCGCGCACGTACCGCGCGAGAATCCGTGTGTAGGTCCCGTAGGCGCGCGGATGGGACAACCCGTGGGTTCGCGCCCTATCCGGGTCGATCCCCCCGGCGTCGGTGCCGATCTTGATCCACGGCTGCCGCAACTGGAGGCGGATGTTTTCGTCGCTCATCATGAAGTAGAAGGCGAAGACGTTGTGGCCCTCCGCGGCCAGTAGGTCGATCGCCGTATCGGTCCAATCCTGCCCCCGCGCCGCGGCGATCTCGGACAACCGGCACCCCTCGAACCGCTTAAGTTCCGGCCGCGACAATGTCGCGATCAGGATGTTTTCGGGACCCGCGAGCGCCCCGAAGTTTTCCCACTCCGGTGCCGGGTCCGCCATCGCGTCGCGGATCCGTTTCCGCATCTGGGGATCGCGCAGATTGTCATAAAGCCGGCCATCCGCCGCCGCCCAGGGCGGCACGCAGGCGGCAAGCCCGGTCCCCGCCGCCTCGTAGGGATACATGTCGGCGCCGACGTCGATGCCCGCCGCCCGCGCCGCGTCGATCTTCGCGATGGCAGCCGGCATCTTGTGCCAGTTCCGCTCGCCGGCTGCCTTGAGGTGGTAGATCTCGGTGGCGACGCCGGTCCGTCGGGCAATCTCGATCGTTTCGTCCATCGCCTCCAACAACCGGTCCTCTTCCGACCGGACGTGGGTGATGTGCACCCCGCGATGGGCGGCGACGACCTCGTTCAGCGCGACGAGTTCCTCCGTGCCGGCAAAGGCACCCGGCGGATAGATCAGCGCTGTCGCCAGGCCGAATGCTCCGTCCTCCATTGCCTCGGCGACGACCCGGCGCATGACCTCGATCTCGGCGGGGGAGGACGGGCCGAGTTCGTACCCACGACCGTACTCACGGACCGTCGAGCTGCCGATGAACGAGCCGAAGTTGACCGAGACCCCGCGCGGTTCCAGATCGGCCAACCAGTCACCGAACCGGTGCCAACCCCGCGCCCGCGCATCCCACTCGGCGAACGCCGGACCGACCCGCGCCGCGACCCCCGGCTCGAACGGCGCCGCGATCCGCCCGCCGAACGGCGCCGGTGTCCAGTCCTCCCCCAGGATCTCCGTCGTCACCCCTTGCGTTACCTTCGACAGCGACCGCCGGTCAGTCAAGAACGGGATGATCGAATGCGACTGGATGTCGATGAAGCCCGGACAGACGACCATCCCCTTCGCATCGACCACGTCGTCCGCCGCCTTCGGATCGATCGCTCCCGCCGGTGCTACGGCGGCGATTCGATCGCCCTCGATCGCGACGTCGCCGTAGAACCATGAATTGCCCGTCCCGTCCACGACCTTCCCATTGGCGATCAACACCCGACCCACGCTCATGCTCCTCACAAGTGTCAGCTCGAAGCTCGAAGCTCGCTCCTAAACCGCATTCCGCGGAATCATCAACTTCCCAAACGCCGCCGCCGCCAGATCGACGTGCCGTTTCCCGTCTCGCAGCGAGATGCTCAGGTGCCCCGGCAGGAGCGCGTCGAACGCCACTTCCGCCATCTTCTTCATGCTCTCGCCGTACTCCTGGATCGAGCAATCGTGGATGTTCTGGGCGATGATCGTCCCGCCGAAAAAGACGAGGTCGCCGCCGATCAGATACCTGCGGTCGCCCCCCTCGACCAGGAAAGACAGGTGTCCGCGCGAGTGCCCCGGCGTGTCGAATGGCGTGACGGTCAACCGACCGACGTCGAACGGGTCGCCTTCGCGCAGGATCGTCCCCACCGGGCACGGCTCGTACACGTAGTCGGCCGGGTAGAAGCCGGCCGACTTCGCGAACGGCAGACTGATCGCCTCCTCGTCCCCGGACTCCAGCGCCCGCGCCGTCAGTTCCGCCCCGGCGACCTCGACACCGAGGGCCCGTCGCATGTCCGCCGCGCCGCCGGCGTGGTCCGCGTGGTAGTGCGTCAGGATCAGCGTCGAGACCCGATCGAGGTCGTATCCATCGTCGCGGGCGTTCGCCAAAATCGTCTCGGTCGCGCCGTGCGGTCCGCCCAACCCGGCATCGACGATTGCCAACTCATCCCCGCCGTCGATCAGATAGACGTGACAATCGAGGGGCGCCGAAAGGTTGAACCCGAAATTGCCGCCCCCAACCAACCCGATGTCCTGCGTCAGCTTCACCGTCGCCCCACGTTCTAACCCCGGAGGGGTTTCTTTGCCTCGGCCGGGTGCCCTCTGGGCGATTTCAACCCAGGGCGCACGATCGGATCACGGCCACTCAATGTCCGAGCACCTTCACCGTCTCCGCCCGCGGCTGCCACGCCAGATCGAACCGACCAAAGCGCAAAAGCAGCACCGAGGCCTGGTAGTGGAGCGGTTTGAGCTCCTCCTTCCGCACCTTCCAGACCCCGAGCAACTGGCTGATCACGAGCTGGCTGTCGCCGCGGACGCTCACGCGCATCCGTCCGGCTCGCTCGCCCAGATCGCGCGACAGCCGATCCAACGCCGCGATCAGCGTCAGATACTCCGCCTCGTTGTTCGTCACCCGGTCGCCGCGCTCGTCGTAGTGCAACGTCTCCTTTGCGGCATAGCCATCGGGTCCGGTGATCGCGTAACTCCCGTACCCGTGTCCAGGATTACCGAGCGATCCGCCGTCGAACACGATGTGGTAGGTGTCAAGTGCGTCGGCGCCAATCTCCCCCTTCCCCCCGACGATCGGGGGGAAGGGGACTGGGGGGTTAGGGGGCAGCATCAAACGTGCGCCGCCTCACGCTCCTTTGCCTGCGCCTTGATCTGCTCCGCCAATTGCGGCGGCACCGGTTGGTAATGAGAAAACTCCGTCGTGAACGAACCCCGACCCTGGGTGATGGAGCGAAGATCGGTCGCGTAGCGCTGCACTTCGGCCGCCGGTACGACCGCTTCGATCGTCGTCGTGCCGTTGTCGCCCGGCGTCATGCCGCTGACGTGCGCCCGCTTCCCGTTCAGATCGCTCATCACGTCGCCGGTGTTTGCATCGGGGACCGTTACCTTGAGCGTCAGCATCGGTTCCAGCAGCGTCGGCTTGCCCTGCAAAACGCCCTTCTTGAACGCCTCTTTGGACGCGATCTTGAACGCCATCTCGTTCGAATCGACGTCGTGGTAACTCCCGTCGAACAGCGTCACTTTGAGATTCACCACCGGGTACCCGGCCAGCGGTCCCGCCTCCAGACCCTCCCGGACCCCTTTCTCGACCGCCGGGAAGAAGTTTCTCGGCACCGCGCCGCCGACCACCCGCTCGTCGAATTCAAAGTCGGCGTCTTCGAGCGGTTCCAATTCGAGGAAGACGTGGCCGTACTGCCCGGCGCCGCCCGTCTGCTTCTTGTGCTTGTACTCGGAAACCGTTTTCGCCGAGATCGTCTCGCGATAGGCAACCCGCGGCAACCCGACGTCGACGTTGACGCCGTACCGCCGCGTCATCCGGTCGAGGGCGATCTGCACGTGCGGTTCGCCCAGACCGGAGACGATCGTTTCGCCGGTGATCGCGTCGCGCCCGATGTGGAGCGTCGGATCTTCCTCCGCCAATCGCTGCAACGCCTGCCCCATCTTGTCGAGGTCCGCTTTCGTCTTCGGGTTGACCGAGGCGGCGTAGGAGCTGCCCGGGAACTCGATCCCCGGCAGCACCAGCGGTTTGCCCTCGTCGGCGAGCGTGTCTCCGGTGCTCGTCGCCGCCAGTTTGCCGACCGCCCCGATGTCTCCGGCGACGACCGCATCGGTGTTGATGTGCTCTTTGCCGCGGACGTAGAAGACCTGACCGACCCGTTCCGGTTTGCTCCGAGAGGCGTTCGTCAGGTGGGCGTTCGACTTGAGCGAACCGGAGTAGACCCGGAAATAGGACACCCGCCCGACGTGCGGGTCCGCCAGCGTCTTGAACACCGCCGCCGCCAGCGGTGCCGCCGGATCGGCGCTCAGTTGCACCGAGTCCCCGTTCGATTGGGCGGTCGCGACCGCACCGTCCGCCGCCGGCAGGTAATCGACGATCGCGTCGAGCAGCGGTTGGATCCCACGGTTGCTGGTCGCCGCCCCGCACAGCACCGGCACCACCTGCCCGGCCTGCACGCACGACTTCAAGCCCGCGACCAACTCCTCGGTGCTGATCGGATCGTCTTCGAGGTAGCGGAGCATCAACTCCTCGTCCTGCTCGGCGATCGCTTCCACGAGTTGTTGCCGGTATGCTTGGCAGTCGTCCTGGAGTTCGGCCGGGATCGGTCCCGTCTCGAAGCCGCCGCTTCCGTTATCTTGGAATGTCAGTGCCTGTTCGGAAAGGAGATCGATGATCCCCTTGAAGCTCTTTTCGCTGCCGATCGGGAACTGGATCGGCGCCACCGACTTCCCGAACGCCTTCTGCGCGGATTCGAGCGATCGCGCGAAATCGGCGTTCTCGCGGTCCATCTTGTTGACGAAGATCACGCGCGCCACGCCCTGCTGCTCCGACAACCGCCAGGCCTGCTCGGTGCCCACCTCGACCCCGGCCGAGGCGTCCATCAGGATCACGGCGGCGTCGACCACGCGCAAGGCCGACTTGACGTCGCCCATGAAGTCGGCGTAGCCGGGCGCATCGACGACGTTGATCTTCGTGTCGCGCCACTCGACCGGGGCCACGGCGACGTTGACCGAGATGTGCCGCTTGACCTCGTCCGGATCGAAGTCGGCGATGGTGTTGCCGTCCTCCACCCGCCCCAACCGCGTGATCGCCTTGGTGTCGAACAGCAGGGCTTCGGTCAACGACGTCTTACCCGCGCCACCGTGCGAGAAGAGACCAACGTTGCGAATCCGATCGGCAGAATACTGCTTCACCGTCTTCCTCCATCACACGACGCGGCCGGCGCAACTCCGGAGATCGCATCCCGAACCACCGCTCCGCCTGCGACGACACCGACCCCATGGCAGAGGCATGGCGTTCGGCACGAGCGGCGTTCCGTATTATAGAAACATCATGGTCGATTGAAACAGAGCGGTTGTCAACGGATGTTTCGCTCGTAGATCAAGCGGAGTCCATCGAGCGTCAGCGTCGGCGCGAAATCGGTAAAGACGGATCCCGACTCGGCAAAGACGTGCGCGAAACCGCCGGTGAGGACGACGTGCCGGACGTCGCCCAACTCCATGCGCACGCGCGCGACCATCCCCTCGATCATCGCCAGGTGGCCCTCGACGACGCCCGCCTGCACGGCCGCCACCGTGTTGCGCCCGATCGCCGCCGCCGGCCGTTGCAACTCGACCGCGTAGAGTCTCGCCGCTCGCGCCGCCAGCGTCTCCAGGGT
>DATBFX010000181.1:0-2238 GCA_036558305.1 Thermomicrobiales bacterium
GACACCAGCCGCGACGACGACTGGTTTCCGGTTGTCGAGGCCACCAGTCTCCCTTCGGCGTCCACGCGCACGACCGCCCGCTGAAACTCGATCCGGTCCGTCGGCGGCGTCTCGTGCGCCAGGATCACCGGTGCCCGCGGCCGGTCGATGTTCCGCAATCCGGCGAGCGTCGCCAACGCCGGTCTGACGAAGAGTTCGAAACCGACCAAAGCCGAAACGGGATTGCCGGGCAGACCGAAGATCAACTTCTCTCCCACGGTTGCGAAGTTGAGCGGCTTGCCCGGTTTCAAGAAGACGCGACGGAAGTGGACCGTCGCCAGGTCCTTCAAGATCGCTTTGATGTAGTCGGTCTCGCCCATCGAGACGCCGCCGCTGGTAATCAGGACGTCGCCGTCGGCCAGCCGCTCTCGCACGAGCAGTTCCAACGCTCCGCGCTCGTCGGCGCCTTTGCCCGCCCAAACGACGTCTGCTCCCTCCGCCTGGAGTGCCGCAAGCAGGCTGAACCGGTTCGAGTCGCGTATCTGCCCCGGTCGGAGAGGTTCCCCCGGCTCCACAAGTTCATCCCCGGTCGAGAGGATGCTGACCCGCGGTCGTCGCCGCACCGCGATCGGGCTGAGACCGATACCGGCGACCAAACCGATCTCGGCCGGTCCGAGCCTCGTTCCCGCGCTCAACAAGAGATCGCCGCGACGCAGGTCGAAGCCGATCGGGCGGATGTTCTCTCCGACCGCGACGTCGGCCTGATGGACGATCACGTGGTCGTCAGCGGGTTCGGTGTTCTCGACCCGAACCACGGCGTCGGCGCCGAACGGCACCGGTGCACCGGTCGTGATCCGCACCGCCGTCCCCGGTGTCACCTCGACCGCGACCAGGTGACCCGCCGTCTGGACGCCGATCACTTCCCGCCATGGCGAGACGTCGGCCGCGACCACCGCAAAGCCGTCCATGGTCGCGGCGGGAAAGGGCGGGTGGTCCTCGCTGGCGCGGACGTCTTCGGCAAGGACTCGCCAGGCGGCGTCGGCCAGCGCGACCGATTCGACCGGCAGCACCCGGCAGTGACCCAACACGATCGCGCGCGCCTCGTCCGGGTGGATCATCCGATCGAGGTCCGTATCAGTCGTCATCGCGACATTGCTCACGTGTTTCGTCTCCCGGAGACGCGAACGCCTCCGCTCATCCGTTCAAGAATCGGATGCTACCATGCCCGGTCGCTCCTCGACGCCGCTCCACAATGCCTTGACATCCCGGTTCGCGTGGATTATTGATACGTATCAGTGATTCGAATAAGCGCTTTCAACAGAAACTGACACCGTGACCGAGTCGCCGACCAAGCGGAAACCCACGCAGTCCGACGTCGCCCGGCGCGCCGCCGTCAGCCAGGCCATGGTCTCCTACGTCCTCAACGATCACCCGGCCGTCTCGGTCCCGACCGAGACTCGCCGGCGCATCCTCGACGCGGTCGCCGAACTCGGCTACGTTCCCAACAGCGCCGCCCGTTCACTCCGCACTAGCAAAACCTTGACCATCGCCGCGATCATCCCGGACATCACCAATCCCTACTACCCCGCCTTCATCCGGGGGGTCCAGGACGCCGCCGAGACTGAGAACTTCGACGTCATCTCCTACAACACCGACGGCGACCAGGCGAAGGAACTCAAGGCGCTCCGCTCCGTTCAGCATGGCCGCGTCGACGGCGTCATTCTGGTCACCTTCCACCTCCTCCCCGCCGATCTCAGGCCGCTGGCCGAGGCCGGGATGGCCCTCCTCATGTCCGGCCCGGACGATCCGCCCTGGACCGAAATCGGTGTCGACAACCTCATGCCCGACAACGTCGCCGCCGCTCGCACCGCCGTCAACTACCTGATCGACCGCGGTCACACCCGTATCGGTATGATCGCCGGCATCGCCGGCACGCCTCCGCGCGAGCGCCGCGTCGATGGCTACGGCCGGGCCCTCGCCGAGCACCACATCCCCCTCGACGAGATCCTGATCCGGGCCGGCGACTTCACCGAGGCGGGCGGCTACGAAGGGATGCAAGAACTTCTCAAACTCTCGCCCCGCCCGACGGCGGTCTTCGCCGCCAACGACCTGATGGCGATCGGCGCCATGACCGCCTTGCACGAAGCCGGGATCGCGGTTCCTCAGGAGATGGCAATCGTCGGTTTCGACGACATCCCGGCTGCTCGCCACGTCCGCCCCGCCCTCACCACCGTTGCCCAGCATCCCGAGCGACTCGGC
>DATBFX010000182.1:0-15221 GCA_036558305.1 Thermomicrobiales bacterium
GCCGGTCCGATCCCTCGATGCCGAGGCGCTCGATCAACTCCACGAGTTCGGCGACGATCGCGTCGGAGGCCCGGTCCGGCGAGAACGATTGCGGTACCTGGAGGAGGTACGTCGGCTTGCCACGCAGTGCGGCGTCCAAGACGGCCGCTTTGTCGCCGAAGGTCGCTTCGATCGGGACCAACCCGGATGCGGCCAGGGCGGTGATGACCCGCTGCGAATGAGGGGTGATCTCGGCGTGAAAATTGCCGATCATGCGTGAAACCATCCAGTCGACACTCTTTTCGTGCAGACGCACATCGCATCCCGAGAAGCGCTCGACGAACATCGCCATCGCCAACGGCGCCGCCGTCGACATGTGAGCATCGGGGAACGCCTGATCCGGCCGTACCATCATGTGCTCGGGCGAGAACCGGCGCGTCACGCGCGCGAGGCGCGGGTACTTGGTGATGACCGGATGCACCATGGTGGTGACTTTGCCCAGCGGTCGCGACAGGCGGACCGGCACGAGCGGTTTGCGCTTGTTGGCGAACAAGTGGGGATAGATGGGCCGGTGATGGGGCTTGATGAACATCGGTTTGAAATAGCTCAACAGACGGCCGTGGTCGTCCAGGAAGGCCCAGTCGTCGCCCATGAACCCGAACCCATCGCGCCGGAGGAGTTTGGCGATCGTGCTGGTCTTGCCCGTGCCACCCCAGGCCGGGAGCGCGATGCCGTGGCCGCGATAGTCGACCGTTGCGGCGTGAATCATCGCGACGCCGCGCGTCACGAGCACGCGGTCGACCAGGGGGAGGGCCGAAACGAGCAACTCCCGCGTCCCATTGAGATGGAACCCATCCTCGTCTTTGAGGATTTGGACGCCCAGCTCGTGGAGGTAAAGCGAGTGGTCGGTGTACTCGTATTCCGTCTCGCCGAAGGACTGCCCTTCGATCGGTCTGATCGTCCCGGTGATCGTCAAGTCGTGGTGCGCCGGTGTCGTTGTGGTCAGAAACGGGGCAAACATGTCCTTGAGCAGCGCGGCGGTTGGCGCGTCCTTCGCCACGCGCATGGACGCATGACCGTGGATGTCGAATTCGAGCCAATCATTGCTGGTAGGCACGGTTGGTATCTCCTGACGTTTCATCGGCACGTCTCGCCGTGTTCGCGAAATCCGGCTCTCTCCGTGGGCGTCGTTCGTGACGGCTCGTGCCGCGTCGCCGTTTTGGCGTCCGGCCGCGCGTCCCGTGGCATATCCCGCCGTGGTCATCGCGAGCCCGGCGACGATCGTCGCCGCGCGCGAGAATCCGCTACGATCGCCGGTGGCCACTCCGCGCCAGAGGCCACGAAGAACGCCGACCGGGAGGGTGCCAAGGGTGTAAGAGCGCTCCGAGGCGAGTCCGTCGTCGCCTCCCACGAGTCCCGTGACGAGCGCCTTCGATCGCCCCTCGGCGAAACAGCGCGCGCGAAAGTAGTCCCGCCGTGCGCGCTTCGCCGGGACTCGGTGCGCGACGCGCGCGCGGGGTTCGAAGATCACCAGGCTTTCCGGCCAGCGTTGGCGGATCCGAATGCAGAGTTCGGTTTCCTCGCAGCCGAGCGGTCGGGTCCCGATTCTCCCGATCCCGGAACGAAACAGACCGACCTGATCGAAAACCGTGCGGCGAAATGCCATGTTGGCGCCGATCGGATTGCGGACCAAGGCGGTGCGACGGGGCATGCCGAGATAGGTGCAGCCGACGACCCAGAGAAACTCGTCGGGGAACCACGGGGGCTGCCCGCCATCCCACGACGGGTCCACCGCACCGCCGGTTGCCATCACGCTGGGATCGGCAAATCCCTTCGTCAGGTGCGAGAGCCAGTCCGGTGCCGCGACCGCATCGTCATCGAGAAAGGCGATGATCGATCCCTGGGCCGCCACGATACCGCTGTTGCGGGCGCCCGACAGTCCCTGCGCTTCGCTGTTCGGTACTGCGACGACGTCCGCAATGCGGGTACGGACGCGGTGGAGCAATGCGGGATTGTGGTCAGCGACAACAACGATCTCGCGGGGGCACGCGGTCTGGGTGCGCACGGAGGCGATGGCGGCAACCAGATCGTCCCACCGGTCATCGGTGTAGGCGCAAATCACCACGGACACGTCGAAGTGGGGCGACACGTCGTCGACGCCGCCGGCCGCGCCCCGATGCTCGTTCGTCATCGCGAACACCACCCGGATCGTTTGCCACGCGCCTCCGTCACCCTCCGGTGTCGCGGCGGGGCGCAGTCGCAATCCCCCGGTTCGTTTCGACGACGAGCGAGACGCGTGATCGCGACGGTTTGTTTTGGTTCATTGCACCCCATGGCGGTCCAACTACTCTATGACGCGAACCGCGTAGCCGGCCCGCGCCCCACGGTCGTCTCCGACCGAGGCGTTCGTCTCTTGATGGCGGAATCGGTACCAGCGGTTCCCCCAGGCGGCGGCGGACTCGCGGGCGATGGCCTTCAGGACGCGCCAGCCATCGGGGAGCGTCCGGAGCCGGCTGGTCCCGTGGATTCTTGGTGCCTCGAAGCTGGGAACCTCAACCACCTTGAGACCGGCGCGCAGCGCGCGGACGTTCATGATGGTTTCGATCTCGAAGCCCTCTCCTTCGAGGTCGAGGCGGGGCAGGACACGGGTCCAGAACGCGTTGTACCCGTAGCAGAGGTCCGAAAAGCGACCGCCGTGGAAGCACTGCACGAGCGTGACAAAGACCCAGTTGCCGAACCGGCGAGTGACCGACATGTCGGCCGTCCCGCCGCCCTGGATGAATCGCGACCCCTTGGCGAAATCCGCTCCGGCAAGGAGGGGACCGATGTACGCCGGAATCTCCGCGGGGTCGGTCGAACCATCGGCGTCGAGCATGACGATGATGTCACCGGTCGCGGCCGCAAAGCCCGATCTCAGGGCATTTCCCTTGCCCCGCCCGTCCTGGGCAACGATGCGGACGTGCGGACAGACCTTCTGCGCGATCTCCGGCGTTCCGTCGGTGGAGAGGCCGTCCACCAAGATGACCTCGTCAACCCAGCCTGGTATCCGCGGGAGAACGTGCGGGAGGTTTGCCGCCTCGTTCAAGGCCGGTATGACGACGGTGACCCGAACGCCCTGCAGCATCCCTTGCTGAAATGCGGGGTTGGCGTAGGTGTCGTCTTGCCACTCGTCGATGGGATACAGCCTGGCAACCACTTTCCCATTCCTCCTACGAGGGATCCCTCTGGTAGGGAAACAGGTCAGCGGACCAGAGCGGGCGGGCTGCGGCGGCGGTGCCATGCCGCATAATGAACGCAGCCGCGCGGTGGCCCGCTCTGGACCACCAACCGTGCCAAGGAGTAGCGGGGGGTCATCGTTGGCTCGGTGCCCCCGCCTCTCCGATCGTTGCGACACCCGCCCTAAGGCGATCGGCAACGATCTGGTTTCTTCTCCGTCGATTCCACAGACGCCACCTTCAGTTCCGATGCCCTGAGGCAATGACCGACCGGGCCCGCGCCCACCGCGCGCCCTCGTACCGATGTCGATCTTTTGTCAGCGCGACGCGAAGCCGGTCATAGCGCGAACCAGCGGTTGGGGTACTGAATGCCCGGTGATCGGGAGAGAACCGGATGCACCACCCATCGCACCGAAAACGCGGGGTTCGGACGTGTTCGATTGACGCTCCCATCCCTAGCGTTTAGGAACTCGTTAAGATTCCCGTAGCCGAGAGGTTACGTAACCAAACTAGGATTGTCAACCTATACGTACATAGGATTGCAAGCATTCATCGTATCGAGCCGGTGACCGTACATACCAAGTACCGGCCACGCCGCCAGGTGACCCGAATGGCTTGCGGCATGGTGTTCACCAAGAGTCGACGTTGCGACCGCATTCATTCAACGGCGTGTCAGCGGTTCATCAGGATGTAGAAGCAAATCCTCGCTCCTGTTATATGACCTGGCCGTCTCGGCCGAATATGATTAAGATGATGTATGGTCATAGTACATCTTCATCCGTCTGTTCGCCGTTCCAGACTGCCTCCGTGCAATCGCACGGTCATGGCATTGGCACATTGGTGATCAACGAGCCATACGGGGACAGCGAATCCAATGGACGCCCCCAACGTGCCCGGGACGCGGCGGAGAAATGTGAGGCGAACCGACGGTGTCTTCGGCCTTCGTCTCCACCGCGTTGCGATTCTGGGCACGCGGGAGAATCAGAGGCAGCGGTGACCGGGAGCCCCATTTTTGACCAAGTTTAGGACCATTGGATACCGTAGCACGCTGCGAAAGCGGTACGCTTGGGGGGGGGACCGCACACCACCCGCCCGCCATCTCGACGCTCGCCGGAGAAGCTCGTCGATGCTACCGAAGGTCGAGTGCTTGTTCATCGGTATGGTTTCGTGTGCGGTCACTTTGGCCGTTTTATTCGTCGTCCTGCGTTAGAGTCCCTGGTAGACACCGTTGGCAAAGGGCGCGCGACATCTATGAGCCGGCTGACGAACGGCGCGATCGTCGCCGGGTGCGGGGACACGTCGGCAAGCCGGCAAGCCAGCCGAGCGGGGCAATCTCGCCCAACTCCGGTGCTCGACTCGGAAGCACCAGCTTGTTGCCGCCATGCCTATCCTCCGTCGCGACAACCCTCCCCCGATGGTTCCGGGCACGGGGCGGCAGTTCAGAGCCAATAGTCCTCTTGGTCCCGGTACGAACGCGCCGCCGGCCGCCCAGATCAGTGGTTCGTAACGCACGGCTCGACTGAGGGGCGACTGCAACCGTGGACGCCGTTCGTCACGACGTCTTCGACGATGTCACCGCCGCCGCCGGTGGTTCCTGGGACGGCGTGTGGGGTGACGGCGGACTCTTGAACGCGACCGCGAAGGCCGGGCACCGTCGTACCGCCCGGTCCGCCCGTACTGGCCACGTCGATGACGCCGAGGGAACCCGCGGCGCTGGCCCCTGGAAGCCGGGAGGAATTGCGACCAACGCCGGACTACGGTGGCCATCTCAGGCGGCGATTCGCACCGCCACGCCGCGGGGAGTTCCATCCTAGCACAGCCGGCCTAGCCCGTTCGGGGGAGACATACGGCAGACGTTGTTGGATGGTGCCGTCGTCGGTCGGCCCGTGGCCCACTTCCCCGAGAGGTCGCGCGGCGACCGCCCGCGTCCCCGTTGCAGCAGCGCCAGCGCACACCCCATCTCAACAACGCGAACGCTCCCGCCCGACGGCCGAGGCATCTCTGCGTTGCGTGCCCGCCGGAGCGGTCAGGCCGACGCAGTCGCCTCCGGGCCGGTTTGCTCCTCCGGAGTGCAAGCGGGGAATCCCGCCAACGGCGTGCCCGCCGCCTCGACGGGATCGACCGGCCACCGTCCGTCGCAGCGTTCCCCCGCATCGCGGGCACGTCCATCCCGGTCCCCGTGCCACCGTCGCCCCGCGATCTCGCCGAAGCAGGGACCGACGCCCCCCCCGGACGGGCCATTGCTTCGCCACGCCGGTGGCACTATCCTTCGCAAACGATGGAGCGACTTCGGTACCGACTATCAGGTGTGATCGACGACTCGCGCCGCGTCTGGCGCGCCGAGGCAGGAACCGACGGACCGCTCCGTCCATGAATCCGCGCCGGCACTACCGGGTATCCTCGGATACCGTGGTTCGTCGGCCGGGGCCCAACCGATCGGGCCGCGGCCAACGCCAACCCCTCCGGTCGATTCGCGGCGTGGAGGACGAATGAGGAGGACAAGCATGCGACGCGTCGCCCTCGCCGCCCTCGCCGCGCTGCTGGTGCTCGGGTCTGTGGCGATGCCGGTCAGTGCCGGTAAGGGTTGGTGCCGCTCCGACCCCGTCGTCTCGCTCAACGGCGTCAACATCAGTTTCGTTATCGGCATCCCGATCGAGAACCAGGACGACGTGGTCGGGCCAATCACGATGGTCTTCCTGGCGCCGCGCGCCAGCGACCTCGCCCTCGTCTCCGCCGATCCGGGGTTCAACGGCTACGGCGAGTCGGTCCAGCTCGCCAGCAACGGCTCTCGCATCAACCCCGACGGCTCGTTCGCCGTCCGGGTCTCGGTCTACGTGCCCCTGCGCGGCAACCAGACCGTGCCGCTGCAGGTCGAGGTCGTCCCCGCTTCGGGCGACAGCGTCTTCGTCGAGGGCGACGCGACCGGCGTCTCCCTCACGCTGACGCTGCTCGGATCGACCGTTTCCTAGACGCGGGACGGCGCCACGTGAGCCCGAGCCACGCGATGGACCCCGCCTCAAGCCCGGTGTATGCCGACCAGTCGACCGGCGTGCCGCCTGCGGTGCCGCGTCCCGGTCCGGCGCTCGCCGAACGATCACCGGCCGCGCCCGATCGGCTGCGCCGCCTGACCGCGTCCTACGTCGCCGTCCTCGCCGGCACCGCCGCGCTGCTCGGCGCGCTCCCTGACCCGCCGCCCGCGATCGGGGGAATCCTGGGCAATTCTCGGGATTTCCCCGATTGGCCGGCGCGACCGGGGGCGCTACGCTACCCCCATCGGACGGGATCGACGGGGAGGGCCCATGGCACCGCGCTGGCATCGGATTGAGCACCGCACCGGGGACGTCGTCACCCCGCTCGGGCGGGTGGCCGACCTCGCCCGGCACCGGACGACCCTCGCCCCGTTCGTCAGTCGGCTGCTCCTGGACGGCCAGACCGGCGTCGTCGTGCTGGTGGACGAGGCGACCGGCGCCGACGTGGCCCGTCACGACCTGCGGCGCGGCCCGCAGCGGGCGCCGACCCACGGGCGAGGTGGATGGGGAGGATCGGGGCCAGGACCACGGCGGCGACCCGCGCCGGGCGGATTGGCCCGCGGCCGATCGTGAGCACCAGCCAGGACACGACGGTCCAGCGCCACCCCATCCCCGTGCCCCGCTCGCGTTGACCGGCGACCGGCGCGCAACGAAACCGGGGCGGCATCCTCGCACCGCCCCGCCCGATCGTCAACGCGACCAGATGGAGGCTGGGGGCGACGATCGCCTTCGAGCAGACGTATGGCGGGATCGATGGCGACGCGGCGTCGCCGACCGAGATCTACGCCTTGCTGTCGGCCCTCTCCGATCTGCCGCTGAACCAGGGAGTCGCCGTGCCGGCGCGGTGAACCCGTACGGCGAGGTGCAGGCGGTCGGGGGCGTGACGCGCAAGATCGAAGGCTTCTACGATGTCTGCCGCGAACGGGGACTGGCGGGCGAGCAAGGGGTGATGGTGCCGACGGCAAACGTCAAGAACTTGATGCTGAAGGAGGAGGTCGCCGAGGCGGTGCGGGCGGGACGCTTCCATGTCTGGGCGGTCAGCCACCTCGACGAGGGGATCGAGTTGTTGATGGGGCGAGCGGCCGGCGAACGGGCGGTGGACGGGACGTTTCCGGCGGGGACGGTGCACCGGCTGGTTCAGGACCGGTTGCGGGAGCATGCGGAGCAGGTGCACGTGTTTGGCAACGTCATGACCGCCGCGGTTCTCCCTGCCGAGACGTGGCACGGTGGGAATGAGGACGTCCCGCCGGAACGACTCTGACTTCGAAGGGGTCAGCGGGCCGAGGATCGCGATGCGGACAACGGCCCGCACGGCCGGGTTCGCGACGCCGATCAGGGCGAGGAGGGCATCGAGTCGCCCACTGGGCCGCGGTAAGGGCGATCAGGACGTGGCGACTCCGCCGCAGAGGGTGGCGTGGGCTCCGGCGGCGCGTGCCGAGTCGGTCGCGTGGACGTCGTACGGCCTGTCCGCGTGCAGCTTGGCCAGAATTCCGCCGCCCGCCGGTTCGGTAAACGGGGCGGATCATGGGAGCTCGCGAGCGACGGCATCTGCCGCCGGTGCGGAACCGTTGATCTTGTAGCCCGAGGTCACCAGATCGATCAGGTCGGCGACCGTGGTGTCGGAAGTGCGCGTGTCGTAGACGATCTCGCCGCCGCTGAGGAAATTGATGCGATCGCAGACCTCGAACACCTGGGCATAGTTGTGGGCGATCAGGATGATCGAGATGTCTCCGCGCTTCTTCAATTCCAGCACCAGATTCAGCACCAGGCGGCTTTCGCGCACGCCGAGCGCGGCGAGCGGCTCGTCCATGATCAGCACGGTGGGATTGGAATAGATGGAACGGGCCACGGCGATGCTCTGGCGCTGACCGCCGGAGAGCATCGAGACGGTATTGTCGACGTTGGGGATGCGGATCCCCAGGGTACTCAGGTGCTCGATCGTTTGCCGGCGCATGAACCGATTGTGGAGCAGCGGGATGCCCAGGAACCGCTTTTTTCGCTCCCGGCCCAGGAACATATTGTGGTAGACGCTGAGGTCGTTGACCAGCGCCAAATCCTGGTAAACGGTCTGGATACCCAGGGCGCGAGCCTCGATCGGCGAGTTCAGGTGGACCGGCTTGCCGTCGAAGGAGTAGGTGCCGCTGTCGGGCTTGTGAAAGCCACAGAGGATCTTGATCAGCGTGGACTTGCCCGCGCCGTTGTCCCCCACCAGTCCCAACACCTCGCCCCGATGCAGGCGCATGCTGACGTCGCGCAGGGCCGTGACGGCACCGAAGCGCTTACTCAGATGCTCCGCCTGGAGGATGATCGGACGCTCGTCGACCATCAGCCTTTCCTCCGCAGCCTCACGTTATTCACTTGCACATTGAGGATCATGGCCGCAACGATCGCCACGCCGAGATAGATGTCGGACTCCGTCGCCTGGGCGCCGAGCAGTACGAGCCCGTTATTGAGAGAGGCAACCACGAAGGCGCCAATGAGCGCGCCGATCACCGTGCCCGACCCGCCCGTCAGCGCCGTGCCGCCGATGACGGCGGCGGCGATGGCAAGCAAGGTCAGATTGCTGCCGCCGGCATCGGGAGCAGCGGACCGAATCTGCGTGGCCGAAATCACGCCGGTCAACGACGCCAATCCCCCCAGGATCATGAAGGTGGTGATCTTGATACGATCGGTGCGTACGCCGATCTCGCGAGCCGCCAGGAGGTTGCTTCCGGTCGAGATGACATGCAGACCGAAGACGGTGCGGGAAAGGACGAGCGTCAGGATCAGCACAACGCCGACGGTCCAGATGATCGGGGTGAAACCGGTCAGGCCGTCCCACGAGAAGAGCGGACTGAGCGGACCGAATCGATTTTCGGAGAAGACGATGTTGAACGGCTCATGCACCGGCATCCGGATGGGTTGGCTGTGCGCGAAGCTGACCGTAAAGCCGGTGAGTAAGAAAAACGTGCCGAGCGTGGTGATCAGGGCGGGGACGTGCAACTTGACGGTGATCATCCCATTGATGAAACCGACGGCCACCCCGATGAGGATCGCCGCGGGCGCCGCCAACCACAGCGACAACCCCCAATCGGTGTTCATCCGAATCATCAGATATGGGGCCATGGCATATGTCGCGCCGACTGAGAGGTCGATCTCTCCGGTGATCATCACCAGGACGATCCCGGCGGCGATCATCCCGATCCGGCCGGTGTCCCGCAGGACCACACTCATCTCGGCGCTGCTCAGGAAGACGCTGTTTCGGGACTGGATATAGACGACGAGCAGTATGGCGACCGCGAGAATGCTGAACTCCCGGTAACGCGCGAGAAAGGAGAGGCCGGTCTCCAGCCAACTCCCGCTGCTCGTTGCCGGCGCCTCCAGCGGACTCTCTGACGCGACCGTACGTGCCATCTTCCTTGCTTCTTGTGTTGACCGGTCGGGAATCAAGGTCCCTGACGGGCGATGCTCCGTAACGGACCGATCCAGTAACCCGCTCGCTGCGGGCGTTGTGCCGGCCTATCCGCGTGCCGCGACGCAGGGGCAATGCTCCGAGCTGGCGGTGCAAGACCCCGTGACGAGCGCGGGATCAACCGCGCCTGGCCTTCGCCGGCCGAATCGGGGTGACGATGGGGTGACATCGGTCACCCCATCGCCCCACGTGCGCTCAGCGATGGGTAAGAGGAGATCTGCTTACCCAACGAGCGAGGAGATGCTACGTCGGCTCCGCGTCCGTGCTGCCCTCGAACCGCGACGGGTTGAGGTAGGTTCCGACGTTGTCCTTCGTGACGTACGCCAGGCTTGTGTCGGTGTTCGCGGGTGAGACCGCGCCACCCGACAGCTTGTAGAGGTAAATTTGCAGGGTGGGAAGGAAACCTTGCAGGTATGGTTGCTGGTCGGTGGTGAACGTCAGGTCGCCGCTTTGGACCGCCGCAAGGGTCTCCGGTTCCAGATCGTAGCCGGCGGTGACGACGCCCTGCGCGGCCAAACCATACTTCTGTGAGATCTTGCCGATGGCTTTGGTGTCGCCTCCGCCGGTACCGAACATGCCCACGACGTCCTTGTTGGCGAGATAGTAGCTCTCGACGTTCGAGAGTTCCTCGTCCTCACTGACGCCTGACGTGAGCGTGTCATACGTGACGGGATCTCCGGCGTCCTTGATCGCCTGGATGTAGCCGTCGAGTCGCGGCTGCAGGTTCAGCGAACCGGGGGTGGCGATAGCGAGCATCACCTTGCCGCCCTTCTTCACCAGCGGCAGCCACCGTTGGGCAATGTTGTAGCCGGATTGATAGAGGCTCTGGCCGACGTAGGCGAGCCGCGAGTTGGGCTGCGTATCGGCGTTGTACCCGATCACCGGGATGCCGATGCTGAGCGCATCCTCCGTCGGTTTGTTGAAGGCCTCGGCGTCGACCAGACATACCGCGATGCCATCCACCTTGGCGGCAATGGCGGTTTGCATGGCGGATACCATCTCGTCGACGTTACTGGTCTTCGAGCCGGTCCACTGGTAGCTGCAGCCCAGGAACGCGCAGGCATCCTCGATTCCGTAAATGGTCGGGGTGAAGAACGTGTTTGTCGTCACGTGGTTGACGAACGTGATCTTGTAGGGCTTCTGAGGCAACCCGGCAGCGGCCAGCGCCTCACGGACCGATCTCCCTGTCATCCCCGCGCCAATCGCGGCCGCCGCCGCGCCGCCCAGTCCCAACTTCGCGGCCATGCCGAGTGCCTTGCGTCGGCTCACCTCGTAGCTGGCGCGCCGGGCCGGTGGCATGCTTTCCAGGACATCCTTCTCCATCGATGGATCCCCTTTCTCTTCGTTTGTAGACGCGACTTTCCGCGATCGGATGAGGCGACTTGTAGCACCCTGCTCGGGTGGTGTCAAGGTCTGCGGGTAGCGGACTCAGGGCAATCGCATCAAGATCCCGAGCACCGGAAGGCGGCGGGTGTTGTCCCAGCCGGCCATCGGGCGCTTCATCGCGATCCCGATCCTGGCAGTCGTCTCCCGGTGCATGAGACTGGGCGCGATGTGGCGCGAAATTGCGAAGTTTGCCGTCGCGTGGCGCGCCGACCGCCCAGCACCCCTACAAGCGGACCTACCACCTCCGCCAGCGAACCGCTTCCGCCCCGACGGTAAAACGCTGAACCGCACCCGCCGCGGCAGCGGCGGTCACCTCGCAACCGGCCGCCGGGGTATGCTGCCCTCAGGCAATTGGAATCAGGCAAGGCGTCCGGGCCAAACGCGGCACATGGGATAGGCAAGACGCCACGAGTAAATGCCCCCTCATTGCTCTGGAGCACGAGGTCGCGAGTTCGAGTCACGCCGGGGTGGAGCGAGATCGCAGTAGGCGCATGCGGGAAGCGAAGCCGGGGTTGGCACCCCGGCTTCGCGCCTTTTCCC
Organism: Thermomicrobiales bacterium; assembly: GCA_036558305.1. GTDB lineage: Bacteria > Chloroflexota > Chloroflexia > Thermomicrobiales > UBA6265 > DATBFX01. The sequence goes on from DATBFX010000182.1 coordinate 11,601, forward strand.
CGTCCTGCGCCAGACCGGCCGCGCCAGAGTGCGATCCGCGCCGATGCGAGGATGGCGACGGCGGCAGCGCTTCTGGTCGGGCAGAATCCTCATGTCGCTTTTGAAAAGCTCTAACCGGCGCCGCCATGCGCATCACTAAAACTGCCAGTTGACGCAGTTGCTCACGTCGGGCAGCATCGTTTCGCAGACGCCGGAAAAGCCGCAGCAGGTGCCTTCGAAGCAGCAGACGCCGTTGCAGCAGTCGCGGCTGAAGTCGGAGGCGCAGAAGGTGGCGTCGGAGATCGACCAGGAGGTGGTGCTGCGGGTCGGATCGCAGGTCTGGCACCAGTTGGCAGGGTTGATCTGGCCGGCGACGTAGCTGCCGCCGTCGATCTCGCAGGCGCACGGCTGGCAGGTGCCGCCGACGCTGGTGCCGGTGCAGCAGAGACCGGCGGCGCAGCAGACGCCGTTGCAGCAATTTCTCTCGAGGTTGGCGCCGCAGGGCACGTGGTTATCCGTCGGCGACCACGACGTCTTGCTCTTGAACGGAGAGCAGAATTCGCACTGGTTCGCGGGATTGATCTTGGCGGTCGGGTAAAAGCGGCCGTCGATGTCGCAACCGTCGCAGACCGTCGAGCCGCCCGTCGCGCAGGCGCCGTCGTTCGTGCAGCACTCGCCGTCGGCGCAGCAGACGCCCCGGCAGCAATACTGTTGCCCGTTGGCACCGCACGGCGAGTCGTCCCTGACGTTCGTCCAGGAGGACGGGCTGTTGTGCCATTCGCAGTATTGGCACGGGTTGTTCGGGTTGACGGTGCCGTTCGCGTACGTCGTCCCTTCGATCACGCATTGGCAGGAGTCGGGATCCTGGACGCAGGGATCGTGGCAGAACTCGACGTCGCAGTGGCCCCCGGTGCAGCACATACCGCGCCGGCAACAGACCCCGTTGCAGCAGATCTGATCGCCGTTGGCGCCGCAGGCCGTGTTGTCGGGCACGGGAGACCAGTCGGTCCGTGATTGGCTCGGGTCGCAGACCGCGCAGGAATTGGTCGGATTCTCCATACCCGCGGGGTACGTGACGCCGCCGATGGCGCAGCCGTTGTTGGATTGCTCGCAACTGCCGCCCAGACCGCAGCGCTCATTGGGCCCGCAGCAGGTACCGCCGCAGCAGACCTGGATGGTGCCGCAGGAGGTATCGTCGGCGGCCGGCGACCAGGAGAACTGGTCGAGCACCGGGTCGCAGACCTGGCAGGGGTTGTCGGGATTGACGGCGCCCTCGCCGTAGCTCTTGCCGCCGATCTGGCAGCCGCAGGGTCCGCACAACCCGAGCGTGCAGCAGAGACCGGAGTCGCAGCAGATACCCTCGCAGCAGACCTGGTCGCCGTTGGCACCGCAGGGCGCGTCGCCGGCGAGCGGCGTCCAATCCAACGGGTCCTCGGTCGGATCGCAGAGCTCGCACTCGTTGTCCGGGTTGAAGTCGCCTTCGGCGACCTCGTCGTCGCCGATGGTGCAGTGGCACGGTTCGGGGCCGCAGGCGCCGTCGAGGAAGTGGCAGCACTCGCCGTCCGGACAGCAGGCGCCGGCGCAGCAGAACTGGTCGCCGTTCGCGCCGCAGGGCGTGTTGGCGGCGGCGTCGCTCCAGGCGTTGCGATCGCTCAGCGAATCGCAGATTTCGCACGGGTTGTCGGGGTTGGAGGCTCCCGCAACGTAGGTGACGCCGTCGATCTCGCAGGGACAGGGAGCGCAGGCACCGGAGAGGTCGCAGCAGAGACCGGGGTCGCAGCAAACACCGCTGCAACAGGTCTGATCGCCGTTGTCGCCACACGACTCGTCGGACCGCGGCGACCAGGAGAATTGGTCGAGGACCGGGTCGCACCACTCGCACACGTTGTCGGGGTTGATCGCGAACTCGGCGACGTCCTGGTCGCCGATCCGGCAACCGCAGAACCCGCACAGGCCGAGGGTGCAGCAGAGACCGGGATCGCAACAGGCGCCGGTACAACAGACCTGGCCGTCACCGCAGGAGGTGTCATCGGCCGCGGTCGACCACGCGAAGGGGTCGGCGTCCGGATCGCAGACTTCACACGGATTGTCCGGGTTCGGTACGTTGGCGGCATAGTTTTTCCCTGCGATCTGGCAGAGGCAGGTGCCGCAGGCGTCGAGGATGCAGCATTCGTCACTGGCGCAGCATTCGCCGCCGCAACACTTCTGCTCGCCGTTGGCGCCGCAGGCGGTGCCGTTGTCGACCGACGACCAGGAGAGCCGGGAGCGGCTCGGGTCGCAGACCTGGCAGGGGTTGTCGCGATTGGGCGTACCCGCGGGGATGGGATCGCCGCCGCCGATCTCGCAGCCGCAATCTTTGCAGGTGCCGGCGTCGCAGCACTGGCCCTGCGGGCAGCAATTGCCGCTGCAGCACACGCGGTCGTCGGCGTCGGTGCCGCAGGCCTCGTTGTCGTCGAGGGTCGTCCAGTCGTCGCGGTTGCGGTCGACGTCGCAGACCTGGCAGGTGTTGTTCGGGTTGGCGGTGCCGTCGCCGTAGTCCTGGCCGTTGATGTGGCATGGGCACGGCGCGCACTCGCCGATGTCGTTGCAGCATTGGCCGGATGGGCAGCACTGGCCCTCGCAGCACTCGCGGCCGTTGCCGAGGCCGCAGTCGGAGCGGTTGGGCGCGTGCGACCACTCGTCGCGGGATTGGTCGGGATCGCAGACCTCGCAGTGGTTGAGCGGGTTGGGCGTGCCGGCGTCCCAGTTGGTCAGGCCGATGTGGCAGCGGCACGGTTTGCAGCCGTCGTCGCAGCACTCGCCCGGATCGCAGCAAAGACCACGGCAGCAGACTCGAGACTCGTCGAGGTCGCCGCCGCAGACGAAGTCGTCGGGCGCTTCGGACCAGTCGAGCCGGTTGCGGTCGGGATCGCAGAGCTGGCAGGGATCGTCGGGATCGACCGTGCCCGCGTGGACGTCGTGCTCGTCGATCCGGCAGATCGGACCGCACTCCTCGCAGCCGGTCGGGGTGCAGCACTCGGTCGGGGAGCAGCATCCCCCGTTGCAGCAGACGCGGCCGCCGGTAAAACCGCAGTCGGTGAAGTCGGCCACGGATGTCCAGCGGGTCGTGCTGGCGTTCGGATCGCAGTACTCGCAGTCGTGGCCCGGGTTGAGCGTACCCGCCTCGTATTCCTGGTTGTCGATCACGCAGCGGCACGGTTCGCACGCGCCGGAGGTGTTGCAGCACTCGCCGATCTCGCAGCAGGCGCCCGCGCAGCAGGTCAGGTGATCGCCGCAGGACTCGTCGGAGAGAGGAGACCAGGCGGATGGGTCCTGGACGGGGTCGCAAACCTCGCAGGCGTTGTCCGGGTTGATGGCGCCGGAGGCGACGTCCTGCCCGCCGATCCGGCAACCGCAGGTCTGGCAGAGACCGAGGTTGCAGCATTGACCGGGTTCGCCGCAGGCGGTTCCGCTCGCCGCAGTCGACCAGTTCGACTCGTCGCGATCGCGGTCGCAGATTTCGCACTCGTTTTGGGGATTGATGGTGCCGTCGGCGATCCAGACGCCGTCGATCACGCAGTGGGGCGCGCAGGCATCGACGCTGCACGTGCCGTTGGCGCAACACTGACCAGCGGGGCAGCAGACGCCATTGCAACAGTTCCG
>DATBFX010000183.1:0-3448 GCA_036558305.1 Thermomicrobiales bacterium
CGTATTTACCGGCGGTCGCGTCGTTCGGGTGACGCGGGAGTGAGACGAGGTTGCCACGGGGGAGACGGGGCGTGCGGGAGTCGGTCGATCCGTGGTCGGACGAGGACGAGCAGGCGCTGGCGGTCTGTGCGAGGACGGACCGAATGGCGTTCGGCGTTCTCTACGACCGCTACGTCGCACGTGTCTACGGCTATTGCTACCGGCGATTGACGACACCGGAGGAGGCCGAGGACGCGACGAGTCTGGTCTTCACGCGGGCACTCGCCGCGCTGCCACGGTATCGGGACAACGGTCCATCGTTCGCGGCCTGGCTCTTCGCGATTGCCCACAACGTAGTCGTCGATGAGTTGCGGGCGCGGCGAGAACGTGATCGCGGGATGCCGTGGTCGGGGGATGGCGTCCCTCGCGACGTCGATCCGGCGCCGGGACCGGAGGAGAACGCGCTCTTCGCCGAGGACGTGCGGGAACTGCGAGCGCTCGTCTCGCACCTCCCGGCAGAGCAGGCCCAATTGATCGAACTCCGCCTGGCCGGTCTGACCGACAAGGAAATCGCCTTCGTGCTCGGACGCAGTCACGGCGCGGTCAGGGTCGCCCAGTACCGGGCGGTGCGGCGGTTGCGGACGATGCTGGGACGCGAGGCAAAGGAGCGGCGCGATGCGTGATCCGCAGCACCCGGGATCGGAGGCGGACCGGCGCGAGGCCGACCGGTTGGGATTGGTCTGGAACGCGATCGTGCGTGGCGACGCCCCGGCCGTCGAAGACCTCGATCCAGACCAGGCGGCGGTCATCCGGCGACTCGCCGAACTGGCGCCGGAACCGTGCCCACGGCCGATCTTTGTCCAGCAATTGAAGGAGCAACTCATGGATACGACGGTCTCGATGCCGGCTGTCGGGAGAATCCCTCCCGAGCCGCTGTTGTCGATCGTACCGGTCGCGAACGTACCCGCGGCGACGGCGAGTCGAGGGAAACGGTGGTTCGAGCGATCGTGGCGAGGACTCGGGACCGTGGCGACGGCGGCACTGGTCGTCGCGACGCTGATCGGCGGGTATCTGGCGATCTCCTGGCCGCGGTCGGGAGATGACGGGCAGCGCGGCGTGACCGGGGAACTCGCCGATGGGACCCCGGTCGTGTCCGACTGCGCCTCCTACCATCCGGGCTGCCCAGACGTTCATCAAATGGGCGACGGGTTCATCAACAAGCCGGATCTGTCTGCCGCCGATCTCGCCGCGACCGGTGCCCAACTTCAGGGCTGGACGGTCGATCCAGGGGCGCGGATCGAGTTGGGGGGCGACGCGGCCCCGGGCGTTCATGGTGCCGTCGTCGACGTCGTCGTCGATGGTGTCTACGTCGTCACGGTCGACGCGCCGGCGGTGGTCAGCCGGGCGGGGTTGCCGATGGAGGCGGACGTCAAGTACCTGCCGCCCGGGGCGGTTGCGGAATTGGCGCAAGGCGACTCCATCTCGTATCCGGCGGGAAGGAAGCGGACCATCGTCAATCCCCTCTCGACGGTCACCCTGCGCTTCAAAAGCGCGGTCTTCTACGACGGCGACGTGGCGCTGACCCGGCCCTCCGATCCTCAACCCGCCGGAGTTCATATCCAGGTCGATGGCGACGGCGTGCTGCCGAGACCGCTCGCCGACTATGTGGGCAATGAAGTCGACGTCGTTCTGGACTACATCCAGGTCCCGGAGGGCGCCGAGTTGCCGGACGTGCGCTCCGGCCGCCAGCGCATCATCGGGCCGGTCGATCCGGTGCAGCCGGAGATTCAGGAAGGCTACGTGCTCTGGGTCGGCGAAACCCACGGCTGATCCCGGCTCCCCTCTCCCGCGCACCGGGAGAGGGGCAGGGGGTGAGGGCGATTACCCCCCAAGCGCCGTGAAGTCGATCGGCGGCTGCGCCTCCGGCGTCACCTCGAAGGCGTGGCCGTGGCTGAGGGCGATGACGTGGTCGCCGAGGGAGAAGGCCTCGGCGAGGTCGGGGTAGAGGTCGAGGAGTTTGAAGTAGTCGTCGCCGGCGAATTGGAGTTTGGTGGTGGTCATGGTGGAGGGGTCGAAGGTGGTTTCGATCCAGACGCCGTTCTGGAGGAGGAAGGTCCTGTTGCCGACGACGCGGACGGCGGCGCCGGAGTCGTCGCCCTCGCCGCCGGCGCCGGATTTGTCCTGCGTGGGAGCGGGGGCGGCGTTGGCCTGCGCCATACCCCCAGCGGCCTGGGCTTCGTCGACGGCGTTGGTGCCGGAGGAAGGGGCAGCGGTGGAGGTGGCGGCGGCCTGGGCGGCGGCGTTGTCGCGGCCTTCCTGGGTCAGGATGTCGTCGTCGGTGATGAGGTAGGAGGTGTAGGGGGTGACGATCCCGTAGCGGACGGAGAGGTCGACGATGGCCTGGATCCATTCGTCGTTCTCGCCGTGGAGGCGGATCTGGTTGAGGAGGTAGCCGATTTTGCGGGTGGCCCAGAGGCGGGGAAGGAATTCGTCGCCGCCGCTGGTGGTGAAGGAGCGGTCGTCGTAGACGTAGGTTTGGGCCTGGCCATTGACGTTGCCGGTGAGGGTAAGTTTGGCGGGGCCGCCGGTGCGGTATTTACCGACGACGACGAGCTGGGTGCCGGCGAAGATGTCGGGCAGCGGTTGCGGGTAGATCTCGTCGATGGCGACGCCGTCCACCTTCAGGTTGACGTCGGTGAGGACGGGGGTGGAGACGCGGGCGTAGAAGGCGGAGACGGCTTCGTCCAGGCGCTCGCCGGGGCGGACGTAGGCGCTGCTGCCGTGGTGGTCCTGGACGAGGGAGTCGAGGAGGACGGTGTCGACGTCGTCGCCGACGCCGAAGGCGAAGAGGCGGACGTTGTCGGGTGAAGATTGGTCGACGTTGTTGAGGATGGCGGGGATGTCGGTTTCGCCCTCGGTGGGGAGCCCGTCGGTGAGGAAGAGGACGTAGGTGGGACGCTCGGGTTTGGCCATCGCCATCGCTTCGAGGAGGGCGCGGTTGATGTCGGTGCCACCGGTGGCTTCGAGGCGTCCGACCCAGTTGACGGCGTCGGGGGCGGCGGCGGCGGGTTGGAGGTCGGAAGCGTAGACGCGGACGCCGGTGCTGAATTCGACGACGTTGAAGCGGTCCTCGGAGTTCAGGTGTTGGAGGACGTAGGTGAGGGCGGTTTTGGCCTGCTCGATCTTCTCGCCTTCCATGCTGCCGGAGGTGTCGAGGACGACGATGACGTCCTTGGCGACGGCGGCTTGCTCGGCGCCGATGCCGGGGGCGGCGAGGAGGAGGAAGGTGCCCTCCTGGGCGACGGGGTCCCAGTAGCTGAGGAGGTTGGCGCCGATGGCGTCGGCGCTGACGGTGTAGATCAGCTCGAAGTCGGTGTTCGGGATGACGCCGCTGTCTTCCCAGCCGGCGGCGAAGTGGGTGTCGTCCTGGCGGTCGACGGCGATCTCGTGGGTGGGGGAGTAGACGGCG
>DATBFX010000184.1:0-2631 GCA_036558305.1 Thermomicrobiales bacterium
GCGAATTGGAGAAGGACGGTCTCGTCGAGTCGCGGCCCGGCGTCGGCTCGTTCGTCGTCGATCTCCATCCGGACGTCCTCGCGCAGTCGCGGCGGGCGAACCTGGCCGAGGTCGTGGCGCGAAGCATCGAAGACGCCAACCGGCACGGGATCTCCGAGCGACAGTTCGCGCGGGCGCTCTGGGACCGCGTCTTCCCCGGCGTCGACGCCGGCCGCCTCGCCCGGCATGCCCTCTTCGTCGGCAACTACGTCGACGACACGCCGCTGCTGGCGGCGATGGTCGCGGAGAGCCTGTCCGATTACCACCTGTCGGTCGAACCCATACTGGTCCAGGACCTGACCGATCGGATCGCGAGCACCGAGGCCCCCGCCGCGTCGGTCGACGTCGTGATCGCGGTCCCGCTCCGCTTCGCCGAGGTGCGCCGGATCGTCGGGAACGGCACCGCCGTTTTCGGTCTGCCGCTGAGTCTGGGTCAAGCGACGCGGGAGCAGTTGGCGCATCTGCCGGATACCGGTACCGTCGGTATGGTCGTGACGGAACCGGCATTCAAGCAGTCGATGCGCAACGTCGTCGCGATCTATCACCCTGGGTCCGCGTCCGCGCCCGTCGTCTCCATGGACGAGCGAGACAAGGTGTTGGAACTCCTGCACCGGGTCGACGTCGTGATCTACTCGATGGGCATCCGCGAACGGATCCGTCCCCTCCTGCCGCGGAACGCCCTGGCGATCGAGCTCTCCCACGTGCCCGATCAGCACGCGCTCGACGATCTTCGCCGGCTCCTCGACGGCATGGGCGCGGCGGACCTCAACGGCGATGTGCCTGCCGCGTTGGCCAATGTGCGATCGATTGGATGACGGGAAGGCGGCCGCGCGGCCGCCGCGAACGGGTCGAACCCGGAGACGGGACGGTGTCGGTGTTTGAGCGAGGTGGATCGGCGACGGCGACGGTCGGGATCGACCCGATCACGCTCGAGATCCAATGGCAACGCCTGATCACGATCATGGACGAGGTCGACGCCGCCGTCGTGCGGACCTCCTTCTCCACCATCGTCGGCGAGTCGCGCGACTTCGCCTGCATCATGCTCGACGCCCGCGGCGATTCGCTGGCGCAGTCGACCTTCAGCACACCGCTCTTTACCGTCACGCTGCCGACGACGGCCCGTCACCTGCTCGCCGAGTACCCAGGGGAGACCCTCGAAGAGGGCGACGTTCTGATCACCAACAATCCGTGGCTGGCGGCGGGACACCTCCCGGATGTCTCGATCGTGACTCCGGTCTTTCGGGGCGGCCGCGTGGTGGCGTTCATGGGCACCGTCGCCCACGTCTCCGACATCGGCGGCCGTCTTGGCTACTACGATGCGCGCGACGTCTACGAAGAGGGGCTCTGCATTCCGCCCCTCAAGCTCTACCGGGCCGGTGTCCCCAACGACGACCTGTTCAAGATCATCCGCAACAACGTCCGCGTCTCGCACATGGTGGTCGGCGACCTGCGCGCCCTCGTCGGCGCCCAATGGCTCGGCGCCCGCCGCCTCAACGACTTCCTCGACGACTACGGGTCGGCCGACATCGACGACCTCGCCGACACCATCCACCGGACCAGCGAGACGGCGATGCGGCGGGCGATCGCCGCCCTCCCGGACGGCGAGTATCGCTACCACCTGACCGCCGACGGGTTCGCCGGCCGGCCCCTGGAGATCGAGGTGGCGATCCGGATCGACGGGGACGAGGTCGTCGTCGACTTCACCGGCTCATCGACCGAGTTCGAAGTCGGCGCGATCAACTGCGTCCTCAACAACACCTTCGCCGACACGATCTACCCGTTCAAATGCAGCCTGGTACCGGACGTGCCGAACAACACCGGGCTCTTCCGGCCGGTGAAGGTCGTCGCTCCCGAGGGTCTCGTCGTCAACACCCGGCACCCGAGTCCGGTAAAAGCGCGCTCAAACACCGACGTCCAGACCCACCACGCGATCTACGGGGCACTGGAGCACGTGCTCGGACAACAGGTCCAGGCGGGCAGCGCCTCGTTCTGGGGGGTGATGGCGCACGGAGTCGACAACGCCGGGCGGCGGTTCGCCAACCATCTTTTGCCCGACGGCGGCACGGGCGCGCTGCCCGATCGGGATGGCATGGCGACGACGGCGTTCCCGCACAACAAGGCGATCACGCCGGTCGAGATCTACGAAAACACCGCCCCCCTCTTGATCGAGCGCCGGCAACTGCGGCCCGACTCCGGCGGACCGGGTACCTTCCGGGGCGGCTTGGGCCAGGAGATCGTGATCGCCTCCCTGAACGACCGCCCCGTCAGTATCACCCTCCGCCCCGACAAGATCCGGTTCCCCCCGCCTGGGCTGGCGGGCGGTCAACCCGGCGCGATCGGTTGGTTCGGTCTCGACGGTGAGACCTTCGACCACCGCGGGCCCTTCCTCGTGCACCCCCACCAGAAGCTGATCCTGATCGTGCCGGGCGGCGGCGGCTACGGCGATCCCAGGCAGCGCGACCGACAAGCGGTGGCGGCGGATTTGGCGGCCGGCTACGTCTCTCCGGAGCACGCCGCGCGCGTCTACGGCTTCGGAGGGGACGGGTGAGGTGAGCGGGGTGTTGCCGCGGGGCGCTCGACCCTGGCGGTACT
>DATBFX010000185.1:0-14318 GCA_036558305.1 Thermomicrobiales bacterium
TGTCGGATACGCCTCGGTTCGCTCGCGCGCTTCCATCAGCCGGTAGAACATCAGGGTCTGCGCCAGCAGCGCCGCGAAGACGGGACGGCGGGCGGCCGTGATGAGCGCGAGGTCGTCGCCGACGATGGCGATGCGGTCGGAATCGACCTCCGGACGACTCGCCAGCCACTCCACGCCGCGCAGGCAATCGGCGACGATGCCGCGGTAGACGTAGCCGCGCGGGCTGTCGATGCCGTGGGTAAGCAGACCGGGGTAGGCGGCGGCGAAGGGTTGGTCGGCCAGGCGTTGACCACGATGCATCAGGGTGAGGACGGCGTAGCGGCGGCGGTCGTTGCCGTGGGGCGGGTTGTTGACGCTGCCGTAGCGCGGTGTTTGCAGGAGCGCCGGGAACGGGCCGTCGCCGTGGGGCACGCTGTAGTAGCCGAAGATGCGGTAGGGGCCGAGACTGGTCAGTCGCAGGTTGTAGGAGGCGGCGAAGGCGGTCGAGCGGCGGGGGGACGGCTCCAATCCGCCGGCGGCTGGGAACTCGGCGAGTTCGCGGTCGACCTCGTCCCAGTAGGCGGCGAAGTCGGCGGGAGGCATGGGCGTCGTCATCGTCCAACCCCGGCCGGTCGAAGGTGCTGCGCCAGAAATGCCTCGACCCTGGCCATTTCCCAATAGGCGCCGGCATCGTGGGCGCAACTGGTGTAGGCATCGAACTTGGTTGGGCAGGTCAGGGCTTTGCGCAGATCGTATCCCGTTTCCGGCGGGCAGACGTCGTCGCCGAGACCGACGTAGACGAGCATCGGGCAACGGATCAGCGGCGCGAAGTTGATGCCGTCGAAGTAGGCGACGGTTTCGCGCATCGCCGGTTCCCGTTCGGGGTATTGGCGCAGGTACTCGTTCATCTCTTCGTAAGGGTACGACTCGGTGAAACCGGCCGCGTCCATGAAGCCGCAGAGGTACGGTGCGCCCGCCGCACCGCAGGAGATGGCGTCGTTGCGAAGGGCAGCGGTGACGATCGTGAGGGCGCCGCCCTGGCTGCTGCCGTGGACGCCGATGCGGTCGTGATCGACCTCCGGGCGCGTCTGGAGGAAATCGACGGCGCGGCAGGCGTCGACGTAGAACCCGCGGTAGCCGTAGGTGTGGCGATCGACGACGTCGCGGACGAGCAACCCCGGATAGCCGGGGTTGAAGCGGTTGTTGGAGCGGAGTTTGCCGCGGGGGGCGACGCCGACCGTGGCGTAGCCCATTTTTGCCCACGACTTCGGCAGCGTCGGTTCCGAGATGTAACCGGGAACGATCAGGAGACCGGGATAGGGCGGTGGCAGGTGGCGCTCGGTCGGCACGCAGTACCAACCGGCGATGCGGAGCCCGTCGAGACTGTCGTAGTGGATTTCGAAGACGTCGACCTCGGGGGTGGACCGCATCGGCACGCGGTCGATCGCCGGGTTGAGCGGGATCGCCGCCGCCTCGGTCAAGATGCCGTGCCAGAAAGCGTCGAAGTCGGGTGGGCGGTGGACGGAGGTTCGGTGGCGTTCGGGTGGACGACGGACCGTGGTCTGCATCGCGGCCAGGGGCGCCCCTTCCTGGTAAGGATCGGAAGCCGGTCGAGAATCGACCGCGATTATCCCTTGAGCGCGCCGGCCGTCAACCCCGATTCGAGGCGGCGTTGGAAGAGGACGTAGACGACGAGGGTCGGGATCATCGTGATCGTCATCGCGGCGAAGAGGGCGCTGTAGTCGTTGTGGTAGCCCTGCTGAATGGCGAGGAAGGCGAGCCCCTGGGAGAGGAGATAGTGATTCTCGTTCGGCATCAGGACGAGGGGGAGGAGGAATTGGTTCCACTGCCCGAGAAAGTTGAAGATCCCCATCGCGATCAGCCCGGGTTTCGCCATCGGCAGCATGACGTCGAAGAAGATGCGGTATTGGCTGGCGCCGTCGACGATCGCCGCCTCGCCGACCTCGCTCGGGAGCGTTTTGAAGAATCCGGTCAGAAAGAAAACGGTGAACGGCAGCGAGTAGGCGATGTAGACGAGGATCAACCCCTGGAACGTACCGATCATGTGGAGATCATTGACGAGGAAGAAGAGGGGGACGAGGGCGAGGAAAACGGGGAACATCAACCCGGCCATGAACAGGTAGTAGAGGAACTGGCGACCGGGGAATTGGAAGCGCGCCAGCACGTAGGCGGCCATCGACGAGATCAGGAGGGTTCCGGTGAGCGACCCAGCGAGGACGATCAGGGTGTTGAAGAAGTAGCGCCCGATGTGCGCCTGGGTCCACGCGCGCGAGAAGTTGTTCCATTGCAAACTCGCCGGGAGTTTCCAGGGGCTGAAGATGATCTCCGGATCGGTCTTGAAAGAGGTCATGATCATCCAGAGGAAGGGGAAGATGACCATGATGGCCCAGACCACGAGCAGGAACTGGGCGATCCCGGCGAAGGCCCAATCACCCAGACCGAACCGCGTCGCCAACCGATGCGAACGTCTCGGCACGTCCTGGGCCGTCTGGATCGCTTCGACGCTCATCGGGGTGCCTTTCGTCGAGGGGTCGAGGGTCAGGGGTCGGGGGTCAGGGAAGAACTCTCGTCCTGACCCCTGTCCCCCGATCCCCGACCCCTAAAACTCGTACGTCTCTCGCCGCGTCAGGCGCATCAAGACGACGGAGAGGAGCAGGGTGCCGAGCAGGAGGACGACGCCGATCGCCGAGGCGTAACCCCACCGGCTCTTGTTGAACGCCTGGTCGTAGAGGTAGAGGGCGGTGACTTCGGCCTTGCGGCCGGAACCGGACCCGCCGCCGGTCATCACCTGGACGAGGACGAACAGATCGAGCGCGGCGATACCCAGGTAGATGAGCGTGGTGCGGATCGTCTCCCAGATCAGCGGCAGCGTGATGTCCTTGAACGAGGTGAAGCGCGACGCCCCGTCGAGGATTGCCGCCTCGTAGAACGAGGTCGGGATCGACTGCATGCCGGCGATGTAGATCACCATGTAGAACCCGACGCCCGACCAGATGGCGACGGCGACGATCGCCCAGAGGATCAGTTTGGGGTCGCCGAGCCAGGTGTGTTTCAGACTGTCGAGCCCGACCGCGCCGAGCACGCCGTTGAGCAACCCCATGTTCGGGTTGTAGACGTACCCCCAGAGCATACCGACGATGACCGCGGAGATGACCTGCGGGAAGAAGAAGACGATCCGGTAGAAACCGGCTCCCGCGATCGCCTGGTTGCCCTGCGTGAACAGCGCCGCGAAGGTCAGCGCGATCGCGATCGTCACCAGCGGCAAGACGATCAGGACCTGGCCGTTGCGGGTGATCGCGTCGTTGAATCGCTGGTCGTCGAGCAGGCGGCGGTAGTTGTCGAGTCCGACCCACGGTTTGTTCGGCGAGACCCCGCGCCAGCTCGTGAACGAGAGATAGATCGCCTGGGCGTACGGCCACAGCACGAAGACGGCGTACAGAAGCAGCGCCGGCAACATGAAGGGGACGATCAAGCGGTATTTGTGGTAGTGCATCGGCGCACCCTGGACGAGGCGGCAAGGCGGCAAGGCGGCAAGGCGGCAAGGCGGCAAGGACGAGAGAGGCGAGAAGGCGAGAAGGCGGGGGAGTCGTCGTCCTTCTCCTTGCCGCCTTGCCGCCTTGCCGCTTATCGTCCTACTTCTCGCGCGTGTACTTCGGCACCGAGTCGTCGTCCTTGACCTGATCGGCCATGTCCTGGACGGAACTGATGAAGTCGTCGATCGAGATCTGCTTCTGCAGCAGTGCGCCCATCTGGCTGCTGGCTTCGTCCTGGAGGTCTTTGTACCAGCCCGAGTAGCTGGAGCTGGGGAAGGTATTGGTCCCCGCGGCGGCAAGCGCGGCCTGGGTCGATGCGAAGGCCGTCCCGAGGTCGAGCCCTTCGCCGGAACCGATGACGACCGAGAGCGACTTGGTGTTCTCGGAGAAGAAGCGACCGCCCGCGACGGAGAAGAGGAGCCGCAGCCACTCCTTGCCGCCCTGGACGTTCTTGCCCTTCGCGGGGACGATGAAGCCTTCACCGGCGCCGGCCATGATCGCCTCGAACGGCATCTTGTCGCCGTCGAGCGACGGCGTCGGGGCGATCGTCATGTCGAACCCGTCCGGAACCAACCCCTTCATCTCGTTTTCGAGCCAGGTGCCGCAGGGGAGGAAAACCGACTTGCCCTGGAGCCATTCGCCCTGGGACTCGGTGTGGGTCAAGCCCTCCCAGCCGGGCGCCATGTACCCCTTGTCGGCGAGCATGTAGAGGGCGTCGAGGACGTCCTTGACCGCGGGTTGCTTCCAGGCGTCGGCTTCCAGGTTGTCGATGTTGATCGCCGCCTGCGGGTCGTGCTTGTAGAGCATCTGGTCGAAGACGAAGTTCTTCATGTACTGCGGGTAGACGCCGGTCGACTCCCAGGGCGCCACCCCCGACCCCTTGATTTCCTCGCAGAGGGCCATCATGTCGTTCCACGTCTTCGGATACTCGTAGCCGTGGGACTGCATGAAGGAGGCGCTGTACCACATGGCGTAGGCGGACAGCGCCCAATTGAGGACGAGTTGTTTACCGTCGTAGACGCCGGTGGTCTGGGTCCCAGGCACGAGCGTCTCGGCAAACGTCTTGCCCTCGGTATCGTAGGCGGCGGCGGCCATCAGATCGGCGAGGTCGGCCAGTTGCCCTTCGGCGACGAGGGCGGCGGTGTCGAGGTTGCCGGCGCCGGAGTTGTCGATGATGTCCGGCGGATTGCCCGAGACGAACCGCGGCTGGAGTTGCTCGCCGAGGCGGATGATCCCGGCATAGGTGATCTGCGCGTTGGGGTAGAGCTTCTTGTACAGGTTGTCGTTGACGTTGATCGCGTAGTCATCGCCGTAGCCGCCCTTGAAGATGACGACGTCGAGCGGTGCGTTGGGATCGACGCCGAGCGGGTTGGCGGTGCCGGCGGCGGTCGGTGTCCCCTGGGCGAACGCGGAGGAACCGCCCAATGCCGCCATCGCCGCAGCGATGGCGGGCGCCGAGAGGCCGAGCGCGGCGCCGCGTTTGATGAAATCGCGTCGGGTCGGCGACCAGGCCGCCGCCTCGAGCATCTTCGCAATTCGATCGTCGGTCACGGAATTCTCCTCTACGCTGAGTCGTTTCCACCGCGCCATTGTGAGGTTGGCCCAAAAAGCGTACCGCACCGGTGATCGGTCGGCAACGCGACTCCCACGCCGGCGACGAGCAGATTCGCGCAATCATGCCGCGCCGTGCGGCAGGCGAAGGCACCGGTTGCTGCCCGCTACACCCTCGCGTGCCTTGCGATACAATGCCGCCACAGCTAGTGCGGTGAGTCGATCGGGTCCCGAGGAACGTTTCGGGGTGGGCCGCACCAGCGGTGCCGGCGGCAGTTGACCGAGGAGGAGTGCAATGACGCGCGAAGATCCAAACCTCGAAAGCCGTGTCCTGTTCGACGCGTTGGGAGGCCGGGTCAGCCGGCGCGATCTGCTCAAGGGCGCCGCGGCGGCGGGCCTGAGCGCCTCGTTCGCGACGAAGCTGGCGGACGAGGTCGTCGCCGCCGGCAACTTCACCCCCGCCTACCAATCCGACGTGCCGCGCGAGCAGACGCTGATCGTCATGCAGGGCGGCGACAGCGGCCAGAACCCCGCCTTCGACAACTTCAACCTCTGGGTCACCGCCGCCGATGCCGGTTGGCATTCGGGCCCGCTGCAGTGCATCAACGAACCGCTGATCATGTTCAACGTCCTCACCGGCGAGTACGAAAACTGGCTGGCATCGGACTGGCAATACAACGCCGACTTCACCGAGCTGACGCTGACCCTGCGCGACGGGATCGAGTGGAGC
Organism: Thermomicrobiales bacterium; assembly: GCA_036558305.1. Taxonomy (GTDB): domain Bacteria; phylum Chloroflexota; class Chloroflexia; order Thermomicrobiales; family UBA6265; genus DATBFX01. Next base: position 5,815 of record DATBFX010000185.1, read on the forward strand.
GACGGTCAACCCTTCACCGCGGACGACGTCGCCTTCACCTTCAACGCGGTCCGCGACCGGCAAAAGGAGGCGACCAACGCCGCCGAGATCAACTTCCTCAAGGAGGCGCAGGTCGTCGATCCAAAGACCGTCAAGTTCGTCCTCACCGAGCCAAACCCGCGCTGGTGGGCGACGACCCTGACGAGCAACCACGGCGTCGTCGAGATGATGATGGCGAAGCACATCTGGGAGGGGCAGGACATCCTGACCTTCAAGAACTACGATCCGGCGAAGGGCTTGCCGATCGGGACCGGTCCGTTCAAACTCACCTCGACCTCGCCGGAGCAAAAGATCTTCGATCTGCGCCAGGATTGGTGGGGTGCGAAGACCGGCTGGAAACCGCTGCCGAAGATGCAGCGGGTCATCTACCTCGCCAACGCCGACGACACGCTGGCCGCCCAGCAATTGATCACCGGCCAGATCGACATGAGCAAGATCCTCTCGGTGCCGACGCTGCAGACCGTCTTCCAGCAGAATCCGAAGGTCACCACCTTCAGCGGTCAGCAACCGCCCTACGGCTACCTCGACTGGTGCCCGATCGACCTCAACTTCAACTGCTCGGCGGCGCCGTGGGACAATGCCCAGTTGCGGTGGGCGATCAGCAACGCCCTCGACCGCGAGAAACTGGTCGCGCTCGCCGAAGGCGGCGCCGGCGTCACCGCCCTCCACCAGTTCACGCCGTACCAGTGGTTCTCGCCCTTCGACGAGGCGCTCAAACCGCTCGAAGAGAAGTACGGCCTCGACACCAAACCGCACCCGGACAAGGTCGAATCGATCATGACCGGGCAGGGTTACGCCAAGAACGGCGACGGACTCTGGGCGAAAGACGGTCAGACACTGCAGATGAGCATCTTCGTGCCCGACTGGTTGAAAGCCTACGGTCCGCCGTTGGTCCAGCAACTCAAGGACGCCGGGTTCGACGCCAGTTTCGATACCACGCCGGGTCTGGCGACCAAGGCCGATTCCGGCGAGCAGGCACTCTCCTTCGGGTGTAAGGGACCGGCCGGGGTGAAGGGCATGGATCCGTACTTCATGCTCTCGATCTACACCTCACAGTACTTCCGGCCGACCGGACAACCGGCCCCGATCTGGTGGGCGACCTCGCGCTGGCAAAACGCGGACTACGACGCCGTCGTCAAGCAGATGAACAGTCTCAACGCCGACGATCCGAAGACGGCGGACCTCTTCTCGCAAGCGATGGACATCTGGATCCGCGAACTGCCGGACGTCTACGTTGCCCAGCTCGTCATCCGCTATCCGATGAGCACGCAGCACTGGACCGGCTGGCCGAGCAAGGACGACCCGTACGGCTTCCCGCACTCCTGGCAGCAGGAGTTCCTGAAGACGATCCTCAAGCTCGAACCGGTCGCATCGTAAACGAGTTCCAAGTGGCAAGTGGCAAGTGGCAAGGAGAGACGACCACTTGCCACTTGCCACTTGCCACTTGCCACTTGCCACTGAACCGCCATGCCTCTCCGCTACGTCGTGGGCAGACTCGGTGCATTCGTCTTGATCGTCTGGGCGGCGGCGACGATCAACTTCGCCGTGCCCAGACTCGCCTCGGCCGATCCGATTCGGGAGCAGATGCTTCGGTCCGTCGCCATGGGCGGATCGAGTTCCCAGTCGATGGAAGAGGTGGTCAAGTCGTACGAGAAGCGGTTCGGGTTGGACCAACCGCTCTGGAAGCAGTACGTGCGCTACCTGTGGGACATGGCCCGCTTCAATTTTGGCTACTCGATCACCCGCTTCCCGACGCGCGTCTCGTCGATGATCCTCAACGCGCTTCCCTGGACGCTCATCCTGGTCACCGTTTCGACGCTGATCGCCTTTGCCCTCGGCAGTCTCATCGGCGCGCTGCTGGCGTGGCCGCGCGCACCGCGGTTCATCCACGCACTCGCGCCACCGCTTCTCACCCTCTCGGCGATCCCGTACTACCTGCTCGGTCTGACCCTCATCTACTTTCTCGCCTTCCGCTGGCGGGCATTCCCGCTTGGCGGCGGGTACGACATCGGGACCACGCCGTCCTGGAGCCTCCGCTTCGTCGGTCAGGCCGTCCGCCACTCGCTCCTGCCGGCGCTCTCGATCGTTCTGGCGAGTATGGGATTTTGGGCGCTCAGCATGCGCGCGATGATGGTGACCGTCCAGGGTGAAGATTATGTCACCCTCGCCGAGGCGAAGGGCCTGAAACCCCGGCGCATTTTCCTCCGCTATGCGGTGCGCAACGCGATGCTGCCGCAGATCACGGCGCTGGCCCTGACGTTGGGTCAGGTGGCGTCCGGGGTCGTGCTGGTCGAGGTCGTTTTCGGCTACCCGGGGGTCGGCAACCTCCTCTTCACGTCGATCCGCACCTTCGACTACACCGTCATCTACGGATTGACCTACCTCGTCATCGTCTCCATCGGCGTCGCCACCCTCATCCTCGACCTGCTGTTGCCGAAACTGGACCCGCGGATTTCGTACCAACGGCGATAGGACGGAGGCGTTAGGCGTTAGGCGTTAGGAGAACGAACGATCCCGGGAGTCACGATGGCAGCGACGGCGACAGCACCGACCGCACAGACCACGCAGATCACGCGGACACCAAGGGGACGGATCGGCCGGGTGGTGCGCGCGCTCGGCGCCTATCCGATGCTGACCGTTGGTCTGTCGCTGATCCTGGCGATCGTCTTGATGAGTTTGATCGGTCCGCACTTCGTCGAGAAGGACCGCGTCAACGTCGGCTATGCGTTGCCCGATCAGCGGCCGTCGCGCGAGTACCTGTTGGGAACCGATACGGTCGGCCGGCAGATGCTCGCGATCGTCATCTACGGCACCCCGATGACGCTGAAGGTCGGGCTGATTGCGGGCGCGATCGGTCTGGTCGTGGGAACGCTGTTCGGGTTGATCTCCGGCTACTACGGCGGCATCTCGGATAGCGTCCTGCGCGGGGCAGCCGATGCGTTCCTGACCGTTCCCGGTCTGCTGGTGCTGGTCGTGATTGCGACGACGTTTCAGGGTGGAATCAGCGTCAGCACCCAGGCACTCGTCGTCTCGGCGTTGGCCTGGATGTACCCGACGCGGACGATCCGCTCCCAGGTGCTGAGTATCCGCGAGCGCAGCTACGTCCAACTCGCCCGGTTTTCGGGGATGAACGGCCTGGAGATCATCACCAAGGAGATCGTACCGAACCTGTTGCCGTATCTGGCGGCGAGTTTCGTCGGCGCCGTTTCGGCGGCGATCCTCGCCTCGATCGGGTTGGAGGCGCTCGGCCTGGGACCGCAGAACGAGCCGACCCTGGGGATGACGATCTACTGGAGCATGTACTACACCTCCATCCTGCGCAATCTCTGGTGGTGGTTCGCGCCGCCGATCATCATCATCGTCATGATCTTCATGGGATTGTTCATGATCTCGGCCGGACTCGATCAGATCGCCAATCCGCGGTTGAGGAGCCGAACGTGACCGAAATTCGCAGTTCGCAGTTCGCAGTTCGGGGCTCGGAGTTCGGAGTGGACTCGTCTCCTCGAACCCCGAACCCCGAACCCCGAACCGGTTACGCGGCGACCCGACTGGAGGAGCGGGAAACCGTCCTCGAGGTGCGCGATCTGCACGTCTACTACCAAACGTCGCGCGGGCCGGCGAAGGCGGTCAACGGCGTCTCGTTCTCGGTGGCGCGGGGCGAGGTGCTCGGTCTGGTCGGCGAGTCGGGGTCGGGCAAGTCGACGATCGCGCTGTCGCTGCTGCGGTTGATCAAAGCGCCGGGGCGGATCGAGCAGGGCGAGGTGATGCTCGACGGGCGCGATCTGCTGGCGCTGCCGGAAGAGGCGATGCGGTTGGTGCGCCTGGGCGAGATCGCGATGGTGGCGCAGGGAGCGATGAATTCGCTCAACCCGGTGATGCGGATCCGGGATCAGATCGTCGACAGTTGGAAGGACCACGCGGCCGGGCCGAGCCGGGCCGAAACCGACGACCGGATCGCCGATCTGCTGAGCTGGGTAGGACTGCGACCCGAGGTGGCGCGGATGTACCCGCACGAGCTGAGCGGCGGCATGAAGCAGCGGGCGGTGATCGCGATCGCGATCAGTCTGCGGCCGAAGGTGATCATCGCCGACGAGCCGACGAGCGCCCTCGACGTCGTCGTCCAGCGGCAGATCATGGCGACGTTGCGCCGAGTCCAGCAGGACCTGAACGCCGCGGTCATCCTGATCGGGCACGACATGGGGTTGATGGCGCAGTCGGTCGACCGGCTGGGTGTGATGTACGCCGGCGAGTTGGCCGAACTCTCGCCCGTCCGCGACATCTTCAAGGACCCGCTCCATCCCTACAGCAAGTTGCTGATCGCCAGTCTGCCATCGCTGGACCAGAAGGGAGCATTGCGCGGGATCGCCGGTCTGCCGCCGTCGCTGCTCAGCCCACCGCCGGGATGCCCGTTCCACCCACGCTGCCCATCGGTGATGGAGCGCTGCCGCGCCGAGGTGCCGCCGCTGGAACGGAAACGGGCGGGGCGATTGGTGGCGTGCCATCTGTACGACGAGGAGGCGGAGGGCGGAAGGCGGAAGGCGGGGGTGCCATGAACGAGCTCGCCGCCGGTGCCGCCTTGCTTCGCCCTCATCCGCCCGCTTTCGCTTTCCGCCTTCCGCCTTCCGCCCTGGCACGGCCATGACCGCGTTTCTCGAGGCCGACCACGTGAGCAAGGTGTATGGGAGCGGGTTCCTGCACAAGGAGGAGACCGTGGCCCTGGACGACTTTTCGTTGCGGATCGAGACGGAGCCGGCGGTGATCACGGCGGTGGTGGGGGAGAGCGGGAGCGGAAAGACGACGCTGGCGCGGGTGCTGCTCGGGGAGACGGTGCCGACGTTGGGAGAGATTCGGTATCAGGGGAAGGATGTGAGGACGCTGTCGCGGCGGGAGCGGCGGGCGTTCCGGCGCGACGTGCAGGTGATTTTTCAGGACCCGTACGAGGTCTACAACCCGTTTTATAAGGTGGATCACGTGCTGGCGACGCCGATCCACAAGTTCGGGTTGGCGAAGTCGAAGGCGCGGGCGCGGGAGTTGATGGCCGAGGCGTTGAGCGCGGTGGGGTTGCGGCCGGAGGAGACGCTGGGGCGGTACCCGCACCAATTGAGCGGGGGGCAGCGGCAGCGGGTGATGGTGGCGCGGGCGTTGATCGTGCGGCCGCGGTTGATCATCGCGGACGAACCGGTGTCGATGGTCGATGCGTCGTTGCGGGCGACGATCTTGGATAGCCTGCGCAGTTTGACGCGCGATTTCGGGGTGTCGCTGATCTACATCACGCACGACCTGATCACGGCGTACCAGATCAGCGACAACATCGTGGTGCTGTACCGGGGCTCGGTGGCGGAGGCGGGCGGGGCGGAGCCGATCGTGCAGGCGCCGGAGCATCCGTACACGCGGCTGCTGATCGGCTCGATTCCGCAACCGGACCCGGACCGCGGGTGGGTGCCGGAGCAGGAGTCGTCGGAGGTGGGGCGGCGGGCGAATCCGGCGGTCGGGTGCAAGTTCGCCAACCGGTGCCCGTACGCGATGGAGATGTGCCTGGAGAGGCACCCGCCGCTGTTCCAGACGGACGGCGAGCGGGTGGCGGCGTGCTACCTGTTCCGGGAGGCGCCGGTGCTGGCGGACGAGCACCTGGACGGGGTGTTCGTGAAGGCGACGGTGGGGGAGCGGGCGGCGGATTGAGTCGTTAGTCGTTAGTCGTTAGTCGTTAGTAGACGGGCGCAAGTCGAAGGCGGCGTGGACCCTCCGGGTCGAGCGTGACCGCTGTGATGGGCGGTGAGGGGCCCCGGGGCTCCGGCGAAGGACCCTCACCCCCGGCCCCTCTCCCGGTGCGCGGGAGAGGGGAGCGCGATGTGCTTACTTGGGATGGCGGGTGGCGGAGCGCGGGCCGGCACGCGGCAGGGATTGGGCTGCTGCGCGGCGACGGGGAGGGGCACGTGGTAACCGGCGTGTGCGGCCGGGGCCGTTGGCTGCCCTGCTCAGGAGGCCATTCCTGGGACGGTTCTCCGCTGCCCAGGCCCGCCTACCGGTTCCCGTAGGTGCCACTTGGGGACGAATATAGTACAAATGATCCTTGTTGTCAAGTAGCGTGGGCTACGACTGGAGTGGGTGTTGCCGTCGCGGTGAGTGGGCGGCAGAGGCGGGGCGATTCGGGGAGGGCGTGGAGTGGAAGTCGCCGGAAGTGGGGATGGAATAGGAAGATCGGAGCAGGATCGCGGTATTGACAAGGAGGCACCGCGGCGGTAGGATCGTGTTGTTCGTTCACCAGGGAAGAGATCGACGCCGGGTTGCCGAACCGAGCGCGGCCGCGGTTGAGTGTGCGTGACCGCGGTTGCGTGCCCGCCTGTGGGGAGGAGGGGCGCGGATGGGACGGAGGGGGGCGACCGCCGGGCGGCGGTGGGGGATCGTGCTGCTCGTGGTGGTGCTGCTGCTGCCGGGGACGCCGGAGGCGCTGCTGCGGTTGCACGCGGAGCGGTTGGCGCAACGGCGGGCGGCGGCGATGGCGGCGCCGGGGCGGAACGCGCTGCCGGCGCGGGGGGAGAGGCACCAGGCGGCGGCGCCGACGGCATCCGGGGCGTTCGCGAATTACCCGTTGAATAGCACGTTCGATGCGGAGCCGATGCTGGTCGGGACGCCGCCGACGAACTTCGACTTCGAGACGGCGGGGTACGCGGTGGGGACGCCGCCGACCAATTCCGACCTGGAGACGGCGCCGGTGACCGACGGGACGCCGACGAATGACGACTTCGCGACGGGCGATTTTACGGGGTGGACGGTAACGGGGTCGCCGAGTATCCAGAGCGACACCGAGCACGGCTACTACGCGCAGATGAGCGGCACCGCCGATCTGAAGACGGCGGCGTTCACGGTCGGCAACGACGTGCAGTCGTTCGTGGTGGATGGGTACTGGCCGACGAACAATGGGTGGATCGAGGTCAGCGTCCTGCCCGGTCCGACCTACACGACGAGTATCGGGATCGGCGACATTCGCTGTGTCTCGAATTGCGCGTGGCGAGAGGTGACGTTCGACGCGACGGGGTATCAGGGGCAGTCGGTCGAGTTGTTGTTCCACCGGCGGTCGGGTACCGCCGCGTTCGACCGGGTGCGGGCGCAGGTGATCGCGCCGGGGTACGTTTTGAGCGGCGACTTCGGGCGGGACGTGAGCGGAGGGAATGCGGAACTGCGGGTGAGCGGGAGCGCGACGACGAGTGCGTTCACGCTGGACGACGCGGTGCAGCACGGCCGGGTGACGGCGTGGGGGACGGGGTCCAACCCGTACATCAACGTCTACGTGTTGTATGGGGCGTCGTTCGCGTCGTCGACCAAGCTGGCGACGCTGGAGTTGGGGGCGACGGCGCAGATCTACCAGTTTCCCCTGTACGACCACCACGGGGAGCAGGTGAAGCTGAAGTTCACGAGTACGACCGGGACGATCCGGATCGACAACGTCGGGATCCAGCGGGTGGATTTTCCGGGGTGGACGCTGTCGAACCCGAGTCTGACCTGGGGGCCGACCGCGCCGGTGGGGGCGATGGCCGGAGGTGGGGCGACGGGGGGATCGGCGGTCAGTCTGCGGGGGGAGTACCTGGTGTCCGGGGCGTTCGCGCCGCCGGCGAACGCGCAGCAGTTGTCGGTGAAGCTGAAGGCGGACGGGGCGAGCAATACGAATGTGTACATCGAGTTGCTGACCGGTGCGACGTTTGGCACGGTGGTCAATCTGGCCGGGGGGGCCTCGACGGTGGCGGCGAGCCCGTCGGGGTGGACGACGTTCCACGTGGCGATCGGGAGCTACGCGGGACAGACGGTGAAGTTGCGGTTGCGGGCGAATTCGGGGCGGACGCTGATCGACGACGCGGGGTTTTTGGAGCACGTGGCGCCGGGGTGGGTGCCGCTGGCGGGGTACGGGGCGATCACGGTGGAGGAGGACGCGAACGGGACGTATCTGACGTCGTACGCGGCGGGGGGATCGTACGAGGTCACCTCGTCGATGGTGAGCGCGGGGGTGGTGGACGACACGACGCGGGCGGACGCGCGGAGCGTCTCGTTCGCGTACGCGTTCGGGGGGACGGGGAGTCGGGTGACGGTCTGGTGGGTGCCGGTGACGGGGGGGACGCCGGGGACGCCGATCCAGGTCTACGACAAGACGACGGACGGGACGACGACGTTCAAGGACGCGCGGTTCAAGCTGCTCGATTCGTACGTGCAGACGGGGTACTACAAGATCAAGGGGACGGGCGGGGCGCGGATCTACGCGATTGCCGACAACGTGGCGCGGCAGCAGTTGGGCGAACCGTTCAGCATGCCGGTGGGGGTGGGGATCGACACGAGTACGGGGAGTTTTGGCTGGGCGGAGACCGACGTGACGGTGGAGGGCGGGGCGATGCCGCTCTCGTTCACGCGGTATTACGCGGGGCACGCGGACCGGTTGGGGTCGATGGGGTACCGGTGGCGGCATTCGTACGACACGG
>DATBFX010000186.1:0-7987 GCA_036558305.1 Thermomicrobiales bacterium
GATCTCGGGCGAAGTCGATCGCGTCTACGCGCTGGAAAAGCGGACGCGAGACGATGCGCTCGACGATGCGAAGGCCGAGGCGACGGCGAAGGCGGTCGAAGCGGGAGCGGACGCGTCGACCGTGCAGATCGTCGACGTCGAGGACGTGCCGTTGACGTACCTGCCGGGCAACGCGACGCGAATCCGGGTGAAGGCGGTCGGCGATTTGACGTTGACGAAGTAGCCTGCTTCGAGCTTCGAGCTTGAAGGGTGCGGCGAAAGCGCCGCCGCTGCGGGACCGACCGGCCACGAACCAGCGAGATCGAAGCTCGTACCTGGAGAACTGCGGATGCGGGAAATCACGGCCGAACAACTGGAAGACATCGCCCTCGGGGCGGCGGTGTTGGGGACCGGCGGCGGGGGTGATCCGTACGTCGGCAAATTGATGGCGCAGCAGGCGATGCGGCGACACGGACCGGTCCGGTTGGTCGATCCGGACGAGCTCGGGGACGACGATCTGGTGATCCCGTCGGCGATGATGGGGGCGCCGACGGTGATGCTGGAGAAGACGCCGCGGGGGACGGAGATCGTCACCGCGTTCGAGGCGATTCAGGCGTTCTTGGGGCGACCGGCGACGGCGACGATGTCGTGCGAGGCGGGCGGACTCAATTCGACGACGCCGTTCGTCGTCGCCGCGGAGTTGGGTATCCCGTTGGTTGACGCGGACATGATGGGGAGGGCGTATCCGGAGCTCCAGATGTGCACGCCGACGATGTACGGCGTCACGGCGACGCCGATGGCGATCGCCGACGAGAAGGGGAACAGCGCGATCCTGAACACGATCAGCAACCGGTGGACGGAGACGTTCGCGCGGACGGTCACCGTCGACATGGGCTGCTCGGCGATGATCGCGCTCTACGCGATGAGCGGGGAGCAGGTGAAAAAGGCGTGCGTCCTGCGGACGATCACAAAGATCGAGCAAATCGGGCTGACGATCCGCGAAGCGCACCGTCGTCACGAAGATCCGGTCGAGGCGGTACGGGCGGTGACCAGCGGCTTCGTCGTCTGGCGCGGCAAGATCGCGGACGTGGCGCGGCGGACCGAGACGGGGTTCGCCCGTGGCGATGCGTCGATCGCGGGTCTCGGCGAGTACGAGGGCAAGACGCTTCGCATTTCCTTCCAGAACGAGTTCTTGATCGCGCGAACCGACGACGAAACCGTCGTTTCGACGCCCGATCTGATCACGGTGTTGGACGCCGAGACGGGTGAGCCGATCACGACCGAGACGCTGCGGTACGGGTTCCGCGTGGTTGTCCTTGGCATTCCGTGCGACCCGAGATGGCGGACGCCGGAGGGATTGGCGCTGGTCGGACCAGGGTATTTTGGGTACGAGACGGAGTACGTGCCGGTGGAGGAGAAGCATCGATTGTAGGGGCGGACCGGGTGCCCTCTGGGCGCTGTCCGCCCTCCTACATGTGCGCCAACGTGGCCGGGCGGACACGGCGGTCCGCCCCTACGACCAATGGCCGCGCGGACGGGAGGGACGATGAGCAAATCACATGCACGACCGAACGGGGTGTTGACCGAAGAACAGGCGTTGGAGTTGATCGCGTTTTTGGCGTCGTCGGCGGAGATTTCCCTGACGGAACCGACGCATTATGCGAATTTTCGGTTGATCGATGCGACGAGCCGATTGATCGGGTACATGCTGGAGCACGAGACACCGCGGACCGGGGCCTTCTTGCGGGCGTTCAAGGAAGAGGTGGACAGGAAGAAGGTCTGGATGATGTGGGACGAAGAGGCGTTTTTCGACTTCCTGCGGTCGGCGCCGGCGCTGGTGGCGGCGGAGGCGAAGCGGCTGGCCGAAGAAGATGCGAAGGTCGCCGGGGAGGTGTCGGCGTGAGCGGCCGCATGACTGCCGAAGCCTTTTTCGAGGTGCTCAAGACGCGGCGGGCGATCAGGTCGTTCACCGAGGAACCGGTGAGCGACGACGATCTCTGGCAGATCGCACAGGCGGGACGGTGGGCCGCGAACGGCGGCAATCTGCACCCGCACCGCTTCTTGATCGTGCGCGACCCGCGGAAGATCCGCCTCATCCGCTCCTTTGCGCCCGGTATGCTCGTCGAGCCGCCGGCGATCGTGGTGCTTCTGACGGACCATGACGCGGCGAAGCGATTGCGGTGGAACCTGCACAACGGTAGCTACATCCATTGGGTCGACACCGGCACGTCGGCGCAGAACATGATGAACATGGCGCACGCGCTCGGACTCGGCAGTTGTCCGGTGACGTCGTACAGCCATTCCGGGGTCGCGACGGTGTTGGGGTTACCGGAGCAGATAGAGCCCGAGTTGCTCCTGATGATCGGGCACCCGCGCCCGGTGGAGCGGGGGTTGAACCCGAACGCGCCGAAACCGATCACGACGCGGGATTTGACGTTCTGGGAAGAGGTCGGTCGGCACGATCCGGGGTCGTCCCCAGGCTAACGCGAAAGGAACACCGGTGCGTCTGCTCGACAAGCAACAGATCGAAGACGTCGCGATCGGGTCGGCGGTGCTGGGGACGGGCGGCGGTGGCGATCCGTACCTCGGCAAATTGGCATCGCAGCGGGCGATCGACGAGTACGGGCCGCTCAAGCTGGTCACCGTGGACGATTTGCCGGATGAGACCCTGGTCGTCTTTCCGTTCGGAATCGGGTCGCCGGTACCGTTCCTCGAGCGGATCACGATCGACGACGACGTGATGTACGCCTACCGGGCGATGACGCGCTACCTCGGCCGCGAGATCGGGGCGATGATGTCGATCGAGATCGGCGGCATGAACTCGGTAGTGCCGTTCGCCGTCGCCGCGCGCCTCGGTTTGCCGGTGATCGACGGCGATTGCATGGGCCGCGCGTTCCCCGAAATCCAACTCGTGACGCTGACGATGTACGGGCACAAGGCGGCACCGCTGGCGGTCGCCGACGAGCACGGCAACGTCACGATCGTCGACACGATCGACAACTTCTGGGCGGAGCGGATCGCGCGCCCGGTCGCGGTCGAGATGGGGGCGATCTCGGGCGGCGTCGGCTTCCCGATCACGGTCGGCGAACTGCGCGAGGCGGCGGTGTTGGGGACGGTGACGCTGGTCGAGCGGATCGGCGCGGCGATCCGGGAGGCGCAACGGGCGCACCGCGATCCGGTCAAAGCGGTCACGACCACCACCGGCGGTTTTCGCGTCTTCGGCGGACGCATCGTCGACGTGAGCCGGCGCACCGAGCGCGGTTGGGCGCTCGGGGAAACGCGGATCGCCGGGCTCGACGAGTACGCCGGGCGCGAGATGACGGTGCGCTTTCAGAACGAGCATCTGGTGGCGATGGAGCGCGGCGAGGTGATCATCTCGGTCCCGGATCTGATCGCGATCCTCGACACGGAGCGGGGTGAGCCGATCACGACCGAGAATCTTCGATATGGGTTCCGGGTCACGGTTGTCGGTATTCCCTGCGATGCCAAATGGCGGACCCCTGCCGGTCTCGAACTGGCCGGACCGCACCACTGGGGCTACGACGTCGAATACGTCCCGGTCGAGCAGCGGTTCGCCACGGTGCCGGTCGCATGAGTCTCCGCCTGACCGTCTCCGATCTGCCGGACCTGGCGAGGGGTGCCGCGTTCCTGGGGACGGGCGGCGGCGGTAACCCGTACGTCGGCCGCCTGATGGTCGAGTCGGCGATGCGCGAGACGGGGCGTGAACTGGACCTGCTGGATCTCGGCGATCTGCCCGACGACGCGCTGGTGATCCCGACGGCGATGATGGGTGCGCCGACCTGCATCGTCGAGAAACTGCCCGAGGGGATGGAGGCCGCCGCCTCGTTTCGGCGGTTGGAACGGCATCTCGGCAAGCGGGCCTTCGCGACGATGCCGATCGAGGCGGGTGGCGTCAACTCGATGATCCCGTTGGTGGTGTCGCTCCGGCTCGGGATTCCGGTCGTGGACGCCGACGGCATGGGGCGGGCGTTTCCGGAATTGCAGCACGAGACGTTTCACATCTACGGCGTCTCCGGCACGCCTCTGGCGATCACGAACGACCACCACGACCAGTCGGTCGTCGAGACCCACGACAACGAGATGATGGAGTGGTTGGCGCGCGGTCTGACGATCCGGATGGGGGGCGTCGCCTACATCGCCGAGTACCCGATGGACGGCGCGACGGCAAAGCGGGTCTCGGTCGCGGGGACGATTGGGATCGGTCTCAAGATCGGGCGGGCGATTCGCCACGCGCGGCAACACCACCTGGATCCCTTCGACCACCTGATCGCGACGCTCGGCGAGACGAGCTACCGACCGGCCAAAACGATCTTCGCCGGCAAGATCGTCGAGGTGTTCCGGCGCACCTCCGAGGGCTTCGCGAAAGGGACGGTCCGCATCCAGGAGTTGGACGTGCCGCCGGGTCGCGAACCCGAGGTGCTCGAGATCGAATTCCAAAACGAAAACCTGATCGCCCGCGCCGGCGAGCGCATGCTGGCGATCGTCCCCGACCTGATCTGCGTCCTCGACGGCGAGACGGCCGAACCGATCACGACTGAGGAGTTGCGGTACGGCCAGCGGGTCAAGGTGATGGCGGTCTCGGTCCCCGAGATCATGCGGACGCCTCAGGCATTGCGGGTCTGGGGACCGCGGCACTTTGGGTTCGACGTGGATTACGTGCCGATGGGCGAGGGCACATAGGGTTCGGGTCCCGACCTTCCCCTCGATCAACCAACCGTGGTGTCGACGTCCGCCGGCGGTTTGTCCCAACCGCTTTGGTGGACCACGTCCTCGGTGACGCTGAGGAAGAGTTTGTCGTCGCGGTAATCCGCGATGCGATCGACGGGCACGTAAAAGCGGTGCCGGTGGATCAGCCCCTTTTGGACGACGACGAAGTCGGGTTGACCGTCCTCGGGATCTTCGGGAATGAACGCGAGCAATGACCCGATCGATTCGCCGACGGCGTCGACGACCTCGGCGTCCTCGACGAGCCGCCACTGCGTCAGAATGTCGAATCCCGACTCTTCTTCCGGCCGATCGTTTTCGCCCACGGCGCGACTCTCCTCACCGATCCCGACGACCTCAGCGGATCGAATGATACGCGGTCAGCACACCGGCGCCGCCAGACGATCGACCTCCTGCCGGCCCCGGCGATCGCCACCGCCGGCGCGTTGCCCCAGACTTCCACGGGGTACCCGAGCCGCTCTCCTCGCCAGAGTTGGACCGTGCACGTGCGCCGCAGCAAGTTCTTCCAGAGTTGGGCGTTGGCGAACGTCTCTTCGTCGGCGCTGAAGAGTTCGAAGACGGAGCGGGCGGCGACGAGGATCAGTTTTTGCTTGGCACGGCTGAGGGCGACGGTGAGGCGGCGTGGATCGAGGAGGAAGTCACCGGTCGCGAGCAGGTACTCGCGGTCGCTCTCGGTGGCGCTGATGACGATCACGGCGCGCTCGTCGCCCTGGAACCGCTCGACGGTGTCGACGGCGGCGATCCTGGTGACCGGTGACGCGGGGAACCGAAGCGCGAGATCGTCGAGAACCTCCTTCAGCGCCGATCGCTGGGCACGGTGGGGGACGACGATGCCGTAGCCGCCGCGGTCGTCTTCCCCGTAGAGGCGGGCGTCGGTCAGCGCGGCCAGGACGGGCGCCATCAGTTCGCGCTCGAACAGGTTGCGGTGCTGGCTCTCCGACTCGTCGTGGACGACGACGACCAGCGGGTAATCGGGTCGGAGCACCTCGGCAACGAAGGGTTCGGAAAATCCGATCGGCGGCAAGGTGTCGCGGCGGCGCGAGTGGTAGTGGATGCCGTCGTGCCGGTAGACCTCTTGCCGCAGAAACTCGGCCATCTCGGCGTGGAGACGGAAACTCTGTTCGAACTGGATCAGCGGCGGGCGGGGCTGAAGGTCCTGGAGCGCCGAGAAGAGAGAGGCGTACGACTTGAACTCTTTGAAGGTGCGGCGCGGTTCACCGAGCCAGTCGTGCTTGACGATCGGCGGCATCTGCCGGTGGTCGCCGACGACGATCAGCCGGCCATCGGGTTTCAGCGGGAGGGCGGCCATGACCGCCTCGGGCAGGTTCATCTGCGAGGCTTCGTCGAGGACGAGGCAGTCGCCGACGAAATGGCCGAAGAGTTCACCGTTCCAGCGGTCGTTGATGAGCCGGTAGATGCCGCCGGGCGGTGCCCCGGCGATGCACCAGCGATGTGACAGCAGTCGATCGAGGGAACGCGGTTCGTCCTTCCTGGTCTTCGAGTCCAGGCGAGTGGTGCCGTAGGGCGGATCGCCTCTTGGGTTGAGGCGGAAGATGGGGACGTCGAACAGCCGCTCGTCGATCAAGTCCCGGACGAGGGCGGGATGCCGCTTCGCGAGGAGGCTGAGCTTGTCCTGGACGTCGACGATGTTGCGAAGCAGGACATCGGTGGCCGAATGGGTTTTGCAGGCGACGAAGACCCTGAACTCGGTGCCGACGGCCATCGCTCCCTGGATGCGGGCGAAGAGGGCGAAGGCGGTCGTGTAGCTCTTGCCGGTGCCGGGCGGCCCCTGCACGAGGAGCGTCGGAGACGTACCGTGGCCGGCGATGAACTCGCGTTTCGACGGTTCGAAGCCGTGGAGAAACCCGGCTTCGTGAAGGGCATCCAGCGCCGCCAAAAATCGTTGCTGCCCGGTTTCGGCCGCGGCCGACCAGTTTGGAGCAGGGGTTGGGGAACCGGTGAGGCGTCCGTAGAGCCCGTTTTCGCCACCCTCGACCAGTCCCTCGGTGACCTTCTTACACCAGTAGCCATAGATGTTGTTGGGATCGGGGTCGAGTGTGTATCGCTCGCCGGAAAGAAAGGGTTTCGCAAAGGAGCCGAAGGTGAAACCCTTCAGGCTGCCCATCGATTGCACCATTTCGAGCTCGACCGTCGCTCCGACCACGTTGCCGGCCGCATCCTTCTCCGGCTCGATCGCGCGGATCTGTGCCCTCGGTCCGTACAGCAACTGCTTCGGCGTCGGCGTGAAGGGCGTCTGGCTTTCGGGGGATTCGCGCTCGTCGACGGCGAGGCGACGGGAGACGATGACCCGGTCGTCCTCGCGGAGCGTCGTCAGGTTCAAGGCTTCAGTAGCGTTGCAATCGGTCTCGGAGAGGTCCAGTCGCAGTCGGAACACCATTCCGTCCTGCGACCACTTGCACGCTTGTTTCTGCTCCTTCGAGAGCTCGACGCGTGGCGCATCCGGATTTGCCCGACGGAAAGCGCGCTCGAAGTCGTCGCGCAGCCGTTGCAGGCGGACGTTCTCGCGGTTGCGGAGGCGAACGTCGGGAGACTGGTCGGCTTCGTCGTAGCGGGCGATCAGGGTTTCTCCCGCCAGGACGCGCCGCTCCGGCGGTAAGTGCCGGAGCGTTTTCCATTGGCCGAGGTCGACGTGGCGCTCGATCACGACGAACTCGTCGAGGGCATGGGCCAACGAGCGCCCCTTATCCCCAAAGGCGGCGAGGTCGGGGAGATCGAACGCACCTTTTTCGGTCAGACGGTTGCCCGAGAAATCCCTGGCGATCCACTCCATCGCTTCGAGGCGTCGCGCCTGGAAGGAATGCAGGATTTCGGGGGTGACTCGGCGATAGGCGCGGAATTCGTCGGCCGCGCCGTCGGCGGGCGGTGCGAGCTCGCCCCAGGCGGCGTAGGCGTATTCGAGGGGGATCTGGCTGTTGAAGCGGGAGCGGGCCGTGTACCAGGGCGAGGCATCGTGCTCGGGGCGCTCGCCGTCGGGGAAGCGGCCGACGTGATCGAAGAGGCGGGAGTGGAAAAGTTCGCTAAACGGCTCGGGGGTATTCCAATCGAATTTGAGGTAGCGGGACACCGCTTGCAGCGACTGGCAGACCATCGGGTAGTTCTTGAGCTCGCGAATCTCGTCGACCAGGAAGGTGGCGATCGGCGAGTCGAAGGCGGCGAGCTGGGTCATGAAGTCGTAGAGCGGCGTCGCGCCGAGGATGCCGGCGAGGTGGCGGGCCAGGCCGTCGAGCAGCAGTTGCTGCTC
>DATBFX010000187.1:0-1727 GCA_036558305.1 Thermomicrobiales bacterium
TCCGCCTTCCGCCCTTGCCAGCCCTCCTTCGTTTCCCCCCAGGATTGGGGGGCCAGGGGGGCCGAACCCTGTTATCCTCCCGCCCATGTCATCCGCGAGGCCCGGGCCCCGAGGCTCTCGTTCGCCCTCAACCCGCGAACCCCGAACCTCGAACCCCGACCTCGAACCCACCGAAGGGGAGGACCCGTGACCACTCCGGAACCGCAAACCCTCGATTCCGTTCTCCGCTGGCGCTGCATCGGCCCCTTCCGCGGCGGCCGCGTCGTCGCCGTCGCCGGTAGCTACGACGACCCCGCCACCTTCTACTTCGGCGCCGTCGCCGGCGGCGTCTGGAAAACCGAAGACGCCGGCACGTTCTGGCGCCCCGTCACCGACGGCTACTTCACCACCTCCTCCATCGGCGCCCTCGCCGTCGCCCCGTCCGATTCCAACGTCCTCTACGCCGGCACCGGCGAGACCACCATCCGCATCGACGTCTCCCACGGCGACGGCGTCTACAAATCGACCGACGCCGGTCGCACCTGGTCCAACCTTGGTCTCAAAGAGACCCGCCACATCGGCAAAATCCGCGTCCACCCCACCGACCCCGACACCCTCTGGGTCGCCGCCCTCGGCCACGCCTTCGGTCCCAACCCCGACCGCGGCATCTTCAAGTCGACCGACGGCGGCCAAACCTGGCGCCACACCCTTCACGTCTCCGACAAAGCCGGCGCCGTCGACCTCTCCTACGGCACGAATCCGCGCATCCTCTACACATCCATCTGGGAAGCGTATCGGTCCTTCTCGATGCTCTCCTCCGGCGGCCCCGACTCCGGTCTCTGGCAATCGACCGACGGCGGCGAAACCTGGACCGACATCTCCGCCCGCCAGGGTCTCCCCTCAGGCACCTGGGGCAAATCCGCCGTCGCCGCCTCCCCCGCCCGCCCCGGCCGCGTCTGGGCCCTGATCGAGCACACCAAAGAAGGCGGTCTCTACCGCTCCGACGACGAGGGCGCCACCTGGGAGAAGGTCTCCGACAACCAGAACCTCCTCTCCCGCGCCTGGTACTACACCCACCTCACGGCCGATCCCGTCGATCCCGACACCGTCTACGTCAACAACCTCGACTTCTACAAAAGCTCCGACGGCGGCAAAACCGTCGAGCAGATCCCCACCCCCCACGGCGACAACCATGACCTCTGGATCGATCCCAAGAACAACCGCCGGCTGATCCAGGGCAACGACGGCGGCGCCAACATCTCCCTCAACGGCGGCCAATCCTGGTCCACCATCTATAACCAACCGACCGCCCAGTTCTACCACCTCGCCACCGACAACCGCGATCCCTACTACGTCTACGGCACCCAGCAGGACAACTCCTCGATCGCCGTCCCCTCCCGCGCCCCCGCCACCGCCATCACCTGGGGCGACTGCTACATCGCCGGCACCGGCGAGAGCGGCTACATCGCCCCCCACCCCGAAAACCCCGACATCGTCTTCGTCGGCTGCATCGGCTCCTCCCCCGGCGGCGGCAACTCCCTCCAACGCTATGACCACAAAGCCCGCCAGATCCGCCTCGTCACCAACTGGCCCGAGGACATGCGCGGCCACGGCGCCTCCGAGCACAAGTACCGCTTCAACTGGACCTACCCGATCGTCTTCTCCCCCCACGACCCCAACACCATCTACATCGGCGGCAACCGCGTCTTCAAAACCACCAACGAGGGCCAATCCTGGGAACCGATCTC
>DATBFX010000188.1:0-29852 GCA_036558305.1 Thermomicrobiales bacterium
GGATTAGAAACCCTCCCCGTCCTCGCCTTGTGCCAACCGCGTCAGCACCAACCGGGCCGGTCGTCCGCGCGCGATCGCCACGATCCCGAACTGCCCGAACCGCTCGGCGATCGCCAACGCCGCCGCCTCGTCCAGATCGAGGACGAAGAATCCCGCTTCGACCCACGTCCCGTCCGGCGACCGCCCGACGTGCGGCAACGTGCGCCAACCGCCCCCGCGGAGCAGTTCGGCCAGTCGCTCGTTCGCCGCCGTGTTGACCGCGTCCGTCTGCCACTCGCTAAAGGGATTCGCGGCCGTGATGCAGGTGCCGGATGCCGCCCCCCGCGCGTCGAACAGCGCGTCGAGGTCCGGCGAGGTCCGGCCGATCCGGATCGCCACCTCGCGCCCGCCGGCGACGACGACGTATTCCGACGCTTCGTACGGCCCGATCGGGACCGGCGGCCGGCGGGGGCTCACCGTGCCCCGATCAGGGTCGTGCGGCCCGACCAGACGGCCCGTCCCTGCCCTCGTGACCGGACGGGCGCGGGGTAGCCGCTTCAGGGTGCGGCCACCGCCATGGCCCGATCGAGCGAGGCGCGTCGCCCTGCGCCGTAGGCCGCCGTCGGCGGGAGTTGACCGAGGTTGAGCAACCCGGCCAGCGGCCCGATGAACTGGGTCCAGGCGTCGGGATCGAGCGAGTAGTAGACCCACTGCGCATCGCGTCGAGCCCGGACCAGTCCCAGCTTCCGCAGCTTGCCCAGGTGGTACGACACCAGCGGCTGCGGGATCCCGAGCGCGTCGATCAGGTCGGCGACGCACGTCTCGGCACGGGTCAACGACGAGAGGATGCGAAGCCGGTTCTTGTCGCTCAGGAACTTGAGCGCGTCGCACGCCCGGTCGAGCGTCGCCTCGTCGGTCAGATCGAACATACCCACGTCGTCCCCGATTTCTGCTGCATCCAGGCAGCCTACCGCGCACCGACGGTGGCGGACGATCGTCACGCCAATGGCCTCGGACGTCGCGGCGAAAGGTTAGCCCAACGTAGCAATATTATGCACGATCAGACAACTTCAGCCTAGCCCCCGTTTTGTCCAGGTTATCAATCGCCGCTCGTCAAGGGCCGAAGCGTACCACGCGCTCTCGCGCTTCCCCAGCCCGAATCGAAAGGTGCGACTTACCAGTCTTCGGGCGTGGCATACGGTCTGGTCCAGAGCGTCGCGTGGAGCATCACCGCTTTGCACCACGCATCGTGCATCCGCTCGACCTCGGCGGCCGGGTGCCCCCTGGCGGCGAGGAACGGTTTGGTGGTCGTCACAACAACCGCGGTGAATGCCAGCAAGTAGCGGAGAGGGATGTGCGGTGCCGACTCGACGCCGTCGGTACGGTTCTTTTTCAGCCGGGTGTGGCGCAGACCGATTTCGTGCTGATAGTCGAGCCAGGCCTGGTCGTACGGCCGCCGGCAGACGTCGCGCACCCATTGGACGAAGCGTGGTTTGCTGGCGGCACCGTAGGCCGGATTTGCCTCCCCATCCCGACCGGCGGAGTAGATCGCGAGGTGCGGTTGGGCGGCGACGATCCCGCGCCAGTAGTCGACCAATGCCTCCGCCTGGTCGTCCAGGATCTCGCCGGCGCGGCGCAACCAGAGCTCGTCCTCGGGACCGAACAGGGCGGTCTGCTTCAGGAGATCCAACTCGTCGAGCGAGACGGGGGAGCGGGGGACATCGTCTGTGCCGTAGGTATAACCCGCGATGGCCGTGGTCGACGGAACCGGGGTGCGAACGTCGTCACTTCCTTGAACCATGTTTGCGACTCCTCGATATCTGCAAGCCTTCGGGTGCGTGCCATTCGTCGAGCGCACGCGGATCGAGCCGCGCGAATCCTAACCGTACGCGGTAGCTGCGCCCGGAATCGCCGGCGGGATGACGACGTGGGCCGGACGGGTTCGGCGTGGAGGCAGGACACCGAACCCGTCCCCGCTCTGTCGAGATGGTCCTGGCCTAATCGGGCAGCGACGAGCGTCGCGTTGCGAACGGCGAAACCGCGATCGACCGCGGCCGGTGACCGGCACCGGCCAAACCGGCGGTCGCCCGGCCGCGCGTGGTGCCGTCGATGCGGAGGTCGGGCAGCCAGCGCAGCAGCCGCGGCAGGTACCAGTTGCGGTCGCCCAGCAGCCGCATCGCCGCCGGCACCAGGATCGAGCGGACGACGGTGGCGTCGAGGAAGACGGCCACGGCCAGCCCGAGTCCCATCTGCTGGATCTCGACGAGGCGACCCGAGGCGAAGGCGCCGAAGACCGCGACCATGATCAGCGCCGCCCCGGTGATGATCTTGCCGGTCGCCTGCAACCCGACCGCGACCGCTTCCTCGTTCCGCCCCGTGCGGTCGAAGTGCTCGCGCACCCGGCTCAGCAGGAAGACGTGGTAGTCCATGCTGAGACCGAAGAGGACGCAGAAGAGGAAGATCGGCACCCAGGCGGCGATGCTCTCCGTCCGTTGCATGCCGAGGAAATCCGCCCCGACGCCCTTCTGGAACACCAGCACCAGAACCCCGTAGGCGGCGCCGACCGAGAGCAGGTTCATCACGATCGCCTTGGCGGGGACGACGATCGAGCGGAAGGCGAGCAAGAGCAAGAGGAAGCTGAGACCGAGGACGAAGGCGAAGACCTTCGGCGAACTCTCCGAGAGCGCGGTGTTGAAGTCGGCCGTCCCGGCAGAGTCGCCGGTCACGAACACGTGGCTCGCACTCGATCCGAACGCGGTCGGGATCGTGTTGGCCCTCAGGTCGGCGATCGCGTCGTAGGCTCTCTGCGAGTCGGGATCGACCCCGAGCGGTACGGAGACGACCGTCAAGTCCCCGTTCGGTGCCGTTTCGATCGTCGCGGGTCCGTAGAGCGGGTCCTGTTTCAGCGCGGCGACGAGGTTGGCGACGCCGGTCGTCACCCACGGATCGTCCGACCGCCCGTCGACCGCGATCTCGACCGGCGCGACCGACCCCGCGTAAAAGTCCTTCTCCAGGATCAGGAATCCGCTCTTGACGTCGCTCGGCGGTAGCGTCTCGATCCCCGGTTGCCCCGTCTGCAAGGCGAAGACCGGCAGCGCCAAACCGATCAGGATCACGAGGGCGACGACGAGCGCCGCAACCGGCCGTCCCATGACCACGCGGGTAATCCGGCCCCAGAAGCCAGAAAAGGACGGAGGACTGATGACTGAGGACTGAGGATAGACGATCTCTCCGCCCTCTTCCGCCTTCTTCCGCCCTTCCCCGCCTTCCGCCTTCCGCCTTCCGCCCCTTCGTCGCGGCCAGTCGATCTTGTCGCCGAGCAGTCCGACCAGTGCCGGCACCAGTGTCTGGGTCGCGAAGACGGCGACGAGCACCGCCAGGATCGCGCCCGCGGCCAGACTGTGGAAGGGAACGACCGGAATCAGGAACATGCCCATCAGCGCCAGGACGACCGTACCGCCGGAGAAGAGGACGGCCTTACCGGCCGTGCCGCCGGCGATCCCGACCGCTTCGTGTTTGCCGACGCCGTGACGCCGCTCCTCGCGGTAGCGCTCGATCACGAAGAGCGCGTAGTCGATCCCCACCGCGAGCCCGATCATGCCGATCATGACCGTCGCCTCCTCGGTGATCGCGATCTTGTGCGCGGCGACCGCCGTCAAGCCCGTCGCGACGATGATCGTGACGATCCCCAGCAGAACCGGCAACCCCGCCGCGATCAGCGCCCCGAAGACGACGATCAGGACGATCAAGGCAGCAGGCAGGCCGACCTTTTCCGCCTTCGCCAAATCCTCGTCGGCGACGTGGTTGTAAGCGTAGTCGCTGCTTAAATCGCCGACGGCGTAGACCTCGATGCCGTTGCCGGCGTGACCCTGCGCCGTCGCCACGAACGACTCACCGTAGCTGTCGTCGGCCGTGGCAAGCACGACCGGAATGATCGAGCTGTGCTTGTCGGCCGAAACGAGGTGCACGGCGTCCGGATTGCCGCTTGCCTGCGCCCGGTAATAGTTGTCGGCCGAGGCGACGACCTCCGTCATCGCCGCCAGATCGGTCGTCGTCTGCTCGACGACCGACCGAAACGCGGCATCGTCGACCGTCAGCGTCGCCGAGTGGACGACGACCGTCTCGGTGGCGGGATCATCGCCCATCCGTTGGTCGATCAAGTGATCGGCCCGTTGCGAGTCGGGGTTGTTCGTAAAGTCGTCGCCGTTGGCCAGGTTACCGTCGAGACCGGAGGCCAGGATCACGCCGAGGGCGATCACCAGGAGCCACAACGCGAGCACCCGCCAGGGATGGCGTGAGCACGCCTCCGCGAGACCGTTCGTCGAAATCCCAAATGCCATCACATCCTCCCTTCGGGACAATTCGCCAACCACAGCCGATCCAAGACAAAGCGATCGCTGGCCGCCGGGCGCGCGCCGCGGCGGCGATCGGTCCTTCCTTCTCGTTTCGTGGCTTCGGGCGACCTACGATCGACGAATGACGATTACGGTCCGATCGGGATCTCCGCCCGCACCCGGGTCGGACCACCCGGCGGGCTGTCGATGGTCAACTGCCCGTCCAACGCCGCGATTCGCTCGGCGAGGCCGCCGAGACCGGTGCCACCCCTGGCATCGGCGCCGCCGGCACCGTTGTCGCTGACCTCGATCGCCAGTCGATCCTGCCGGCGACGCACCCAGACCTTCGCTTCCGTCGCGCCGCTGTGTTTGGCGACGTTCGTCAGCGCCTCGACGACGACGAAGTACGCCGTCGCCTCGACCGCCTCCGGCGGCCGCCCCGGCAACTCGACGTCGACCGTTACCATCACCGGACTGCGGCCGGCCACCGACGAGATTGCGGCGTCGAGCCCGCGGTCGGTCAGCACCGCCGGGTAGATGCCGCGCACGAGGTCGCGCAGGTCGCTCAGCACGCGCTTGGCCTCCTCGTGCGACGTCTCGACGAGGCGCTGCGCCGCCTCCGGATCGGTCCGCATCTTCTCCTTCGCCATCCCGAGGTCCATCGCCAGCGCCACCAACCGCTGCTGGGCGCCGTCGTGCAGATCGCGCTCGATCCGCCGCCGCTCCAGCAGCATCGCTTCCATGACCCCGGACCGGGTCTTCGTCAGCACGTCGACGCGCTCCGTCAATTCGGCGGTCGACGGTCCGAGCAGCGTCTGCGCGAACGCCACGTGCAACCGCGTCACACCGTCGACCAGCAGCGGCCAGCACCAGACCAGCAGCAGACCGATCAGGCAGACGATGACCGCCTTGGGGAAGGTGTCGATCGTCCAATCGGGGCCGATCTGCACCCCGTCGCTCCACCACCAGTAGACCAGCGGCATCGCCGCGTATTCGACCGCCACCGAACCGACGGCAAGAACGAGTCCAACCTCGATCGCCCCCAACGGAAGGAGCGAAACCAGGTAGAGCAGATCGCGCCAGACCGCCGGGTCCTTGCCCCGCACCCAGAGCCGCCGCACGACGAACCCCTCGACCGGCGGCCGGTACGGGTCGGGAATCCTCAACCCGGAGATCGCCGCGATCCGCTGCCGCTGCCGCCGCGCCCCCCGGGTCCAGATCGTCATCAGCAGCGCCAGGATCGGAAACCCGATCAACACGAGCAGCGTCGCGAACCCGGCCAGGACCAACGGCACCATAAGGAACCAGAGCATGCCCAGCAGCAGGTTGAGCACCAAGAACCACGTCTGCCGCCACGGTCGGTCGGATCTCAGCAGCCCGATCGGCCGCCGCGCCTCTCGCTTGACCCATTCGGCATCGATCGACCAGGACGCGGTCGTCGCCCGCGTCCATCCCTGACTCAGCATCTGCCTTGTCCGCTGCACGAAACCTTCGTTCACGACAGCGATTATAGGAACCAACCGCTCATAGGGAATCGGGGTGGACCGCAGAAAGAGGGGTAGGGATAACCCCCAGAGGGGATGGGGGAGTGCCGCTTGCGTCCCGCTCAGAGCGTCTGCGACCCGGAGCCGACAGGGGGATCAGGACACAGACGAGGAGAGGTCCTTCACTTCGTTCAGGATGTTCGGTTTGGGCACAATCCTCAACGAACATCCTGAGCGCCAGCGAAGGACCTCTCCTCGTCTGAACCGCGGTCTCGGCCTACACCGCGAGGGCGTACGCCCTCACTTCCTCTTCCCGTTGCGCCCAGCGACGGTCTTCATCGTCGCCCGCATCCGGGCGTAGGTACCGGCGACGGTGATGATCGGTTTGACCGCTTCCTCGGTGACGAAGTTGGCGGTGCCGTGGAAGCGCTTGACGGTCCCGTTGATCTCTTCGAGGAGCGGGATGACGCGGTCCTTGATCTGGAAGATGAGGTAACCGAGCGCGGCCGTGATGGCGGCGAGCAGCACCACGGTCAAAGCGAAGAGGAGGACGATGAAGATAATCGCGATGTCGCGGAACCGCTCGAGCGCGGACTGGTCCTCACCGCCGAGGGAATAGAGCCCCCAGACGATCAAGGCGAGGACGATCAGCGTCCCCACCCCGCCGAGGATCGCCCACAGTTTCCAGCGACCGCCGCCTTCGCTCTGCTCCATCGTCTACTCCGTTTCGAGCCGGTCGCCGGTCGCCGGTCGCCGATAGGATTTTGTCGCGCTGCCCATAGCACTGGCGAAAGCAGATGCACCAACCGTGCCGAATACCGGAACTCCTACCGGCTACCGGCTACCGGCTCTCGCGTGACCTGCCCGATCGTGCCGCCGCCGAGGACCTCATCACCGCGGTAGAAGACGACCGCCTGACCGGGAGCCGCGATCGGTCGCTCCTCGCTCGTGAAGACGACCGTCGCTTCGCCGCTGCCCGCCGGACCAAGGGTCACTTCGGCCGGGAACGGTGTGCCACGATAGCGGACGACGGCATCGCAGGCAAACGGCGCCGGCGGCCACGAGCCGTCGGTCAGCGCGACCGACTCGGCCGTGAGGGCGCGGGCGGTCGCCTCGGCGCGCGATCCTACCACGAGCCGGTTGCGCTCGGGTTCCAGCTTCAGCACGTAGAGCGGCTGCGGTTTGCGGTGCGGGACGTCGATCCCCTTCCGTTGCCCGATCGTGTGGTGGACCAGACCGCGGTGCTCGCCGAGGACGGTCCCGCCGGTATCGACGATCTCGCCCGGGACGGTCACGTCCGGTCGCCGTCGCGCGACGAAGTCGGCGTACGACCCCTTGCCGACGAAGCAGATCTCCTGGCTCTCCGCCTTGTCCGCCACCGGCAACCCGAACGCCTTCGCGAGGGTGCGCACCTCCGGCTTCGTCAGGTTGCCGAGCGGGAAGCGGACGAACCCGAGCTGCTCCTGGGTCATCGTGTGGAGGACGTAGCTCTGGTCCTTGCGGGCGTCGACCGCACGGTAGAGACGGTGCGGTGTGCCGAGAACCGGATCGCCGGGGACGATCCGCGCGTAGTGGCCCGTCGCCAGGCAATCGGCGTCGAGGAGTTTCGCCCGGTGGACGAGGTGGCGGAACTTGACGTGGCGGTTGCACTCCAGACACGGATTCGGCGTCCGCCCAGCGGCGTACTCGTCGACGAAGCGGTCGACGACGGCCTCGCCGAATTCCGCCTCCATGTTCACGGCGTAGAACGGCACCCCGATCAAGGCGCAGGTCGCCCGCGCGTCGTCCATCGCGGGGATGCCGCAGCAGGGGTTGACCGCGTGCTCGGGATCGGCCGGCGAGAAAAGGCGCAGGTTCATTCCGACGACGCGGTAGCCGCGCTCCCGCATGATCAGCGCGGTCGTGGCGCTGTCGACGCCACCGCTCATGGCGACGACGACGGTTTTCCCCGCACCGTCGCGCGGTCCGATCTTCTCCTCGCTCAGGAAGAGGTCGAGATCGGGCTCGGCGGTTGCGGACTCATTGGTAGGAGTGGCAAGGGCAAGCATGGCAGGCATTTGCGAGCGAATCGGAGTGATTGTCGATCACCGGACACGAGAACGGCGGCAACCCGCCGGCGCCTTCCGCGCCTGACGACCGCGCCGCCGAACACACACACAGTATAACACCACTGCCGTCTGGGCCCGAAGAAGAGGGCAACATCGCGGGAATCGGTGAAGCGGCTGACCAGCATCCCGATGCCAATCGCTCGTGCGTCAGGGGTTGGCGGCGGCGGTCGGCTGGGTGCGGCGCACCTCAACCACGAGCGAAAATCCTGCCCCCAGAGCCGTGACATACCGGCGAAGCGTGGTCAGCGAGCAAAGGTCGTATCCCCGGTTCTCGATGCGCTTCACTTGTGCCTCAGAGATGCCGAGCTTCCTGGCGAGGTCCGCCTGGCTAAGACCAGCAGACTGACGGGCTTCGATGAGTTGAAGCCATAGCTCGCTCTTGGCCGCCTCCTCGGCATGGATCGCACTATAAGTGGGGTCAGCACGCAACCCGGCACGCCAACCTTCGTAACTCGCCTGTCCCTCGGCCGTCGGATCTGGCATCGGCTCGGTCGAATCTGCCATCGCCTATTTATCTCCCTCGCGTCGCAGAAAATCCGCCAGTCGCGCCTGAGCGACCTCAACCTCGCGGCGCGGCGTCTTCTGCGTTTTCTTTTGAAACCCGTGCAAAAAGAGAATCCGTCTGCCTTGAAGAAAGGAATAGAGCAAGCGATAGATGCTCTTCTCGCTCTCCCGGCGTAGCTCCCAGATTCGGCCTTCCAGGTGCCGGACGAGCGGTTCACGCGCCTGCGTGTTGCGGAGCAGCAATTGCTCGATGGACCAGTCGAAGCGCGCCTGAGTCACCCGATCCAAGCCGGACAAGAACTCCCGCACAGGTTCATCGCCATCCGCGTCGACATAGAAGACGGCGATCCACGCCGGGAAGCTCATCTACACCAACTACTGCCGTGTCGCGTTTCGCTGCATCTGCGGAACACCACTGGGACATCCCGCCGGCGCTATCCGCATCTGACGTCCGCGGCCACCAGTGTATCACCCGGGCGTCCGTTACCGAGTCGAACGCGCCTCGTCTTGCAATGTGTCGGCACCATCCGGGCCAATTCCCAACGGTCGACTTCGTCGAGGCGCTGCTAACGATGGGCCGGATCTCCCTTCGTCGACCGCATGACGCTATCGTCCCTGATCGGTCATACTTGGTTGACCGAGTGACCTCCTGATGAACTCTTGATGCATTCCGCAGGTGGCGGAACCGGAGGCGAACAGTGGGAGCAGCATCGTCGGGCCGTGATGTCGTGTACATGCTGGCGTCGGAGATCGACGCACATGTATGGGATGAATTCCCAGAATTCGCCCTCAGCGACCCTGCTCACACGTCGATCATCGCGGAGCGAGCTTCCCTCATGCCTGAACGCTGGTGGATTCACTGCGTCTCCAACCGAATCGCTGGCGAAGACGATCTGGCTACTTGCCTAGGCGTCGCGATGCTCGCAAAGCCGACCGTCATCCTCTTCGCGGCAACTCACGGCATCACGGCGTCA
The DNA here is from genome assembly GCA_036558305.1 of Thermomicrobiales bacterium. Taxonomy (GTDB): domain Bacteria; phylum Chloroflexota; class Chloroflexia; order Thermomicrobiales; family UBA6265; genus DATBFX01. The sequence goes on from DATBFX010000188.1 coordinate 9,384, forward strand.
GCGCGGCGGTTCGCGAGTCAGGTGAATGCAACGACGGGCACGCGGTTTCTGGCACTGGACATGAATGACCTGGACCGCATCAAGACTTCGCCTGATGCGCTTCCGGACCTACTACGTGAGCGACTCATGGCAAGCGCCACGACCGTGTGATGGAACTCTTCTCGTCGCCTCTCACATCCGTCTTCTCGAATTTTCTCTCCTCTATCGAACACACGTGTGTCGTTTGTTCGCCGTACGTCGGCCGCGAACCCGTCAGACAACTCGTCTCGGCAGTCGCACAAAAACAAATCGAACAGCACCTCGAATTGCTCGTAGTGACCGACATTTCGCTCAAGACGCTCGTTCAAGGTGCGACTGACAGAGATGCCTTGGCCGAACTGCAAACGGCGATCGTGAGCACCAGGATTGTGTACTTGCCGCGGGTCCACGCCAAGGTCTACCTGGCCGACAAGAGGATGGCGATAGTAGGTTCGGCCAACTTTACGGCCGGAGGCATCTCGCGAAATTTTGAATACGTCGCCTGCATCTATGCCTCTCAGCAGGTTCAACGGATTCGGACGGACATCGAGGCATACGCCAACCTGGGCGGCATCGTAACGCCGAGGCAGCTTGCCACGATCAGAGAGATCGCCGGTAGTCTTCGCCAATCCGTCGACGAGGAGCAACGAAGCATCAGCGAGAAGATGCGAAGAGCCTCCGAGAAAATTCGACGTGAGACGGAAGACGACCTAATCCGGGTCCGTATCGGGGGTACGTCTATCAATGCGATTTTCAGTCGAACCATTGAATACTTACTGCGCAGAGAGCCACTAACCACGAAACAGCTTCACGAACGCATCCGCGGTATCCATCCAGATCTTTGCGACGACACGATGGACCGTGTCATCGACGGCGTCAGGTACGGCAAACTCTGGAAGCATCAAGTCCGCACGGCTCAGCAGCATCTCAAACGCGCCAATCGCATCGCACTCGACGAGGCCTCGGGAACCTGGCAATCGCTTGCCGATGAGGATGAAGCTCCGAGATGAAGGAAACGCCAACGCCGGCGACAATCGCGGACTCGCTGACTACGCGACCCTCAGGTTGTCAATCGCGTCCCGATCCCAGTCGATCCCGACGCCCGGCTCCGACGGCGCGACCGCCTGCCCGGCGACGATCTCGACTTCGCGCTTCGTCAGGCGGCGGAGTTGCGGGATGTATTCGACACAAAGAGAGTTGGGCACCGCGGCGGCGAGACTGACGTGGATCTCCATCAGAAAGTGCGGCGCGACTTTGACGTTGAAGGCTTCGGCCAGGTGCGCCGTCTTCAGCCAGGGGGTGATCCCGCCGATCCGCGCCACGTCGACCTGGACGATGCCGCAGGCGCCCGCCGCCAGGTATTCCCGGAAATGGCTGACCGCGTAAATGCTCTCGCCGACGGCGATCGGCAGACTCGTCGAGGCGGCGAGCAGGGCGTGGCCGCCGATGTCCTCGGCCGGCAAGGGTTCCTCGAACCAGAAGAGGTCCAACTCCTCGAACAACCTCGCCCGACGCTTCGCCTCCGCCGCCGTCAGCGATTGGTTGGCATCGACCATCAGGTGCGTCGTCGGACCGATCGCCGCCCGCACCGCGCGCAGTCGCTCGATGTCCTCGTGGGCGTCCGCTTTGCCGACCTTGATCTTGACACCGGGCCAGCCCTTGGCGACCGATGCCCGCGCCCCGGCGACCAACTCGTCGATCGAGAGTTGGAGCCAGCCGCCCTCGGTGTCGTAGAGCGGCACCCGCTCCCGCGCACCGCCCGCCAGTACCCAGAGCGGTTGACCGGCCGCGCGGCAGCGCAGGTCCCAGAGGGCGACGTCGACCGCGGCGAGCGCCAAACTGGTGATCGCACCGACGGCGGTGCCGTGGGTGGCCCAGAAGAGTTTTTGCCAGAGCGCCTCGATCGCGCGGGCGTCCTCGCCGATCAACCGGTGCAGGAGGTCTTCGCGCAGGAGTGCCAGGACCGCCCGGCCGCCGGTGCCGATGGTGTAGCTGTAACCCGTGCCGGTCCCGCCGTCGTCGGTTTCGAGTTCGACGAAGATCGTCTCCTGCTTGACGAAGGCCTGGATCGCATCCGTCCGGACGACCTCGGGTTCCAGGTCGACGAGGTATGCCTCGGCGCGCACGATCTTCACCCAATCCTCCTTCGCCGATCACGGTCGGGCGCCATTCTACCGAAGAGCAACACCCGAGGATCTGCCGGGGTGCCCCGCTACCGCCGACCGGGCAGCACGCACCCTGGAGGCAATGGCGTCGACGACATACGCGGCGTCCCTTCCGACGCCATGCAACATCGCCGACGACGGGGCGTAGAGGAAGAGCAGGCCGACGAAATACAGCCCTGGTTGGCCGGCAACGACGCCGCGCTCATGGATCGGCCCACCGTCCTGCCCGATCACGGGCAACCCGATCCACGAGAAGTCGGGACGGAACCCCGTGCACCAGACGACGTTCGCCACGTCGAGCACACGACCGTCCTCCAACAGAGGCCGTCCGTCTCGGACACCTATGGTCTTGCCGACGCGCTCGATGCCGGCCGCGATCAGCTCCCCGTGCTTGATCCGGAGACGCGGCATGCCGTGGGACAGGACCTTTGCGCGCACCTTCCGACCCCATGGCGCATCCACGATGAGGACGTGGTGGAACAGCAGACGGAGCACCAGGGGCAGCAACAGCAAGCGTGCCGCCGCTCCATCGATGTCGAACGGGAGTTGACCGTTGTCCCGCCCCGAGAGCCAGGTGGGGTGATCCTGCGCCGCCTCGCGGGCGATCTCGGCACCCGAGTTGCCTGCTCCGACGACGAGGACGCCGCCGTCTCGGAGCTGAGACGGGTTGCGGTAGTCGCCGGCATGCAACTGGACGATGTCGGGGTCGAGCGCGTGGGCGAACGGCGGCCGCCACGGGCGCTGCCAATTCGCCATCGCCACCACGACGTGCTCGGACGCGAATCGCCGGTCGCCGGCCGTCAGGACGAACCGACCACCCTGCCGCGAGAGGTGGTCCACCTTGACACCCGTCTGGATCGGCAACGAGGAGCGCGCCGCGTAGGCCTCGAGGTAATCGGCCACCTCGTCCTTCGTGGGGAACGCGTGGCCCGGAGCCGGGAAGGGCATACCGGGCAGCCCGTCGTAGCGGGCGGGGGTGAACAAGCGCAGCGAGTCCCACCGTTTGCGCCAGGAATCACCGATCCGCTCGTTGGCGTCCAGGATCACGAAAGGGAGGCCGCGCCGGGCCAGGTGGTAGCCGACCGCCAATCCCGCCTGGCCGCCGCCGACGACGAGGGTTTGGACGTATTCCGGCTCGCGCACGCCGTTCATCCTGCACCTCCGTTGAAGGTGGGGTACCGCCGCAACCACGATGTCGGTTGCCGCCTAAGGATGCTAGGCGCGGGCCGGTGCTCGCCGCATCGAGGGAAGTACCCATTCTGCCATGCCGGGGTGGCGTGGGTACTTCCCTGTACCGCCGCTAGATGGGATCGTGCTCGTAGGCGTACGCGGTGGCCGCGGCGCGGGACGACACGCCCAGCTTGGTGAAGATGTTGCTGACGTGGCGATCCACCGTCTTCTCGCTGAGGAACAGCTCGGCGGCGATGGCCCGATTGGTTTTGCCCTCCGCCACGAGGCGGAGGACCTCCACCTCGCGCGCCGTCAGCCCGCCGGCGACCTTGGGTGCCGGCGTTCGCAGCAGCGCCTCCACCCGGACGAGGTCTGGCGTGGCACCGAGTTGTTGGAAGACCCGCCGCGCCGCGTCGAACTCCATGGTGGCCGTGTCGTGGTCCCGGAGCTCCCGGCAGGCGCACCCGATCAGGGCCCGGACGCGCGCCGCCTCGTACGGTGCGTCGAGCTCCTGCCAGATCGTCCATGCGCGGCGCAGCGCGGTGAGCGCGTCTCGGGCGTTCCCCTCACCGAGAAAGACGGCTCCCTCGGCGTGGGCGGCAACCGCCCGCATGAACGGCGCGTCGAGATCACGGGCGATCGCGGACAGCTCGTCGGCGGCGGCGCGTGCCGCCGGGACGTCGCCCGTCGCGAGCATGATCTCGGCGTGTGCCACGAGCACGTTGGCGCGGGTGACGCGGTCGTGTCTCTCCTCCACGAGGCGACGAATGGCCGACTCCGCGGCATCGACCTGACCCCGAGCCAGTCGCAGCAGCGCGAGGCCGGGCTGCGGGCTCCGTCCAAGCTGGTTGGCCTGGCGATATGCCTCCTCCGCCTTCCCGAACTCGCCTCGGAGCCGGTGGAGCTCGGCCAGGTGATAGAAGGCTTGACCGGCGACGGGCTGGTCGGACGGAGAGGTGAGCCATTCGCACGCGCGCCGCGCTTCGTGCAGGGCGTCGAGCCACGCGCCGCGGAGTTGCATGATTTCGGTGCGGTACACCAGGCACCTTCCGCGGTAGGGGACGAGGTCCGGCTGCGAGGCGCACCAGTTGGCGAGTGCCGCCGTCCACTCGCGCGCCCGGCGCAGGTCGCAGAGCTCCTGGCAGGCCTCGATCACCCCGCAGTAGACGTCTCCGACGACGATCGGTGAGACCTCCCCGGTCGTGACCGCGACCATGACCTCGTCGAGCAGCGCCACTCCCTCCGCGATCTGCCCAAGGTGGACCAGCGCGCGCCCACGACCCAGCCGACCCATACTCCGCAGGTCCGAATCACCGAAGCGATCACCAACCTGGATGACGTGGTCGAAGGTGGCGTACGCGGCCGCGGCGTCGCCTGCAGCGAAACGCTGGACCCCGACGGGCATCAGCAGGTAGCCGCGCTCGACACAGTCATGTGCTCCGTCGTCGAGGACGCGCTGGGCGCGGGCGAGCCAGCCGCTGGCGCGGGCGACCTCGCCGCGGTTAATGAGGCCGAAGGCCAGCCAAAACGCGCACCGGGCGGCGCGTGGGGCATCGCCGAGGTGCAGGCTCTCGCGATGCGCTCGTTCCCAGGCGTCGGCGCTGTCGTCGTACTTGCCGACGAGGTGAGCGGCCACGGCGAGCCGCTCGAGGTCCTCTCGTGCGAGCGCGGCCTCGCGATCCGCCGCCGACAGTTGGACGCACGCGTCCCCCCAGCCCCGTCGCTCGAAGGATTCCCGGCCATGCGCGAGCGCATCGGACGCGGTCATCGTCCCTCCCGCCTCAGCGATCCGTCGCCACGGTGATCGCCCGCCGGTCGTCCGTAGCGCACTACTGATGGGGTACGGCGGTCAGGTCAGCCGAGGAACGGCATCCCAACGCCAACGCCATACTACCGCCGTCGGTCAACCGTCTGGACCATCTCGAAGATGCGACGCCGCCATGCACTGAAGATCGGTGACACAAAGCGTTGGAGATGACGCCATCTCGCGCCAACTCACAAACCGAGCGGTCAAGGGCTCGTCAACGAAAGGCATGCGAAGGGTATGGTCGATCGGGCGACGAAGTTTCGCGAGGCGCGGTTCGGGCTCTTTATCCACTGGGGCACCTACAGCGTGGCGGGGTTCGAGGCGTCGTGGCCGCTGGTGCGCGGCACGATCGGCTGGGACGACTACCACGCGCTGGCCGATCGATTCAACCCGGCGGCATACGATCCGGTGGCGTGGGCGGCGCTGGCGAAGGCGACCGGCGTGCGCTATGCCGTCCTCACGTCGAAGCACCACGACGGGTTCGCGATGTTCGATACCAAACTGAGCGACTACTCCAGCGTGCAGCGCGCCGCCGGTCGCGACCTCGTCCGCGGCTACGTCGACGCATTTCGGGCGGCGGGGATCCTGGTCGGGTTCTACTTTTCGCTCTCCGATTGGCACCATCCCGACTACCCGATCGAGATCGTCGAGCCGCAGCAGCGGCATTGGCGTCCGCCGTCCGGGCAAACGCCGAACGCGCCGCGGTCGATCGCGAGCGATCCCGCCCGTTGGGAACGCTATCTCGCCTTCACGCACGGTCAGGTCCGCGAGTTGTGCGAAAACTACGGCGAGATCGACCTCTTCTGGTTCGACGGGGATTGGGAGCACACCGCGGCGGAGTGGCGCTCGGCCGAGTTAGTCGCGATGATCCGGGCGTTGCAACCGGGCGCGATCGTCAATAACCGGCTCGGCGGATTCGGTTCGTTCGACCCCGGTCTCGGCGACTACGGGACCCCGGAGCTCTTCGTTCCGGTCGACCCCCCGGAGACGCCGTGGGAAACGTGCCTGACGATCAACGAGACGTGGGCGTACAACCCGCACGACCGTGCCTACAAGTCGAGCCGCGAACTGGTCACGACGCTGGCCGAGGTCGCCTCGAAAGGCGGCAACCTGCTCTTGAACGTCGGCCCGACCCCCGAAGGGACGATCCCGCCCGAGTTTTCCTCTCGGCTCCGCACGATCGGGCACTGGCTGGAGGGGAATCGCGAAGCGATCTTCGCCCAGGGATGGGGATTGGCACCGGGCGCGTTCTACGGTGGCCCGACGACCGGGAGCGACGCCGCCGTCTACCTCCACGTCCTGGGACGTCCCGGCGGCGAGGAGGTGATCGTCCGCGGGCTCGGGCGGCGGCGGGTCGTTGCGGCCTCGATCCTGGCGACCGGCGCTCCGCTCGAATTCGATCAGCACCGTGGCGAACTCGAACAGGGTGTGCTGCGCGTTCGACTGCCGGATGCGTATCACGATCCGCTGATGACGGTCGTCAAACTGACGACCGCCGAGGAGTGAGTTCGGGCGGACGAGGCCGTCGATCTCCCCTCAGCCGGGCCAGCGGGCGGTCACGTCGAATTCGACGAGTTCCTTTTTCGAGTTCCGCTTGCGGATCGGCGTCCAGGCAACCCCGTCGAATCCGAGGCGCCGGAACATCTCGGCGTAGAACTGCTCGACCGGGAGGAGGACGCCGTAGAAGGTCGAATTGCCGACGACGTAGTGCAGTTCGGCCCCCGGTGCGAGGACTGGGCGCAGGTTGGTGAGGTGCACCCAGACGTCGTCGAAGTACCTGGCGACGTAGTTGGCGAGGATGCGGCCGCTCTTGTTCGGGTGCTCGGCGATCCGTTCGACGAGGCTTTGGAGGCGGTCGTCGGTGAATCCGTCTTCACCGCCCCGCCAATCGGCGAGGCGGCTGGTGGCGGCGCCCCAGGTGCCGCCGATCGCCGACCAATCGAGTTCGGCGGCGTCCCGCGCTTGATTGAGATAGCCGAGCCAGTACATGTAGGGCCGGAGTTCGCGGATGTAGGACATCCGGTTGGCGTAGGGCGGTGAGGTGATAACGAGGTCAAATGGTCCTCGCACACTCACGGCCGGATTGCGCGCATCGCCGAGGACGACGCGTGCGTCGCCGGCGGGATTCTCGGCCGCGCCGCGAAGCACGAAGCGCAGATCGTGCTGGAATGCCTCGACCAACTCGAAGTCCTCCAACGAGGCAGGTGGGACGCCATCGTTGAACGACATCGACTGGTGATCGAAGGCGGCATTGGAGAGCTTGATCAGCGTCTGGCAAAAGGCGACCAGGAGGAGGGACCGCCGGGGCGAGTCCGGCGCGGTCGCGGCGTCGATGGCCGCCCGCAAGCGACGGAGGAACAGGAGAGCAGTCGGCTGCCACCAGCGGTCGATGTTGTGGATGGGCGGCGGTGGGACCGGCGCAACCGCATGGTCTTCGACCGCCTCGATCGTCCGTTCGGCGGCGGTCAGGGTCGCGGCGAGGGCGTCGTCGCCGAAATGGGCCGTCTTGGTCTGGCCGAACCAGACCAGGAACGGATTGATGTCGATCGCGATCGCGTCGTGACCGTGGTAGGCGGCACTCAGGGCGGTCGTGGCCGTGCCGGCGAAGGGATCGAGGATGCGGCGCGGGCGATCGAGGTGGCCGAGCAGTTCTTCGACGATCTTGAGGGAGTAGGCGGGGGTCAGCCGCAGCCAACCATGCCGGCCCGATTGCAGATTGAACTTATGGGTATAGTCGGCGCGCTGGCGAAGTGCGTCCTCGCGTCTCGTGGCCATTGGGTCTCCGAGGTGGGGACCGCCCGAACATACTTTGACTTGGACGCGGCCCTCTCCCTTTGCCGTGTGCCTGGATCACGCAAGCGTGCCGAGGAGGCATTGAAGCGAGCTAGTCCGTTGGCAGCTCGCGTCGATGCGACACGGTTGCCTCAGCTTCAGCGAATCCATCGGGTTCATCCTCCAGTTCGCCCAGTTCTGCCATCACCTCGAGAAGCGTACGCCGGTGCCGACGACGTTGTTCGTCGGTGAGGCGACCCATGTAGAGAAGATCGTTGTGGAGTTCACCATACTTCATGCCGACGAAGACTTCAGCCTCATCGTAATCGATGCCGCGCTCACGCATCGTTGCTCGAATCTCGCGCTCGATGTCCTCGGTCGTCATCAGATCATCCACCCAAGGTCTCGGAAAAGGATTTCGATGGCGGTGTCGATGGCGCCAAAATCGTCGTCGTCCCATTGACGTGGCAAGTATACGCTGCTTCCGATCTGCCGCCGAAACGTTGCCAGGCTCTCGGCGAGGATCATGCTGTCACTGCGGCCGGCAACAAACTGTGCGTAGCTTCGCGCCCACAATTCGGTTGGCTCCAGGAGGGAAGTTGCGCGCGCCGCCGTCACGGGATCCACGGCAGCACCCAGCCGGGCCAACTCACGAAAGGCCTGGCTGCGCCGGATTGCTCGACGCCAGGGAGTCAATGCCCTATGCCACTCGGACGAATAGCCTGCGCCCGGCAGCCCCGCAGCATCGACAAAGTGGCCAATCTCGTGCAGCACGACGAAACCTCGATGAGGAGCGTTGATCCGAATCCGGATCGAGCGCGGGAACAACTCACCGTGTCGGTCTCTTTCGGCCGCAAAGAGCCCGTCGAGTGTCCGTCCCATCGGATCAATGATGTCGGTCGCCAACGAAAGTCGAATGGCAGGTAAGTCGCCGTCACCGTGGACGCGTTCAATCGCGCCGACGACCTCGCGTAGGTCATCGTTCGCGATACCTGGACCGATCCGAAGTGCTCGGGCAATAGTGACGCCGCTGGGCTTACTTCTCCGCATTCGCGCGCGCTCGTCGAAACACCAACACCTCCGGCGAAAACGTCGTCTCCGGTTCCATCGGGTACATCGGGCGGCGGCAGACGGTGTGGCCGAGGGAGGGGAGGTTGGCGCTGGTCGAACCCGGCGCGTCGACGCCGATCAGTTTGGCGGCCCAGGCGGCGAAAAAGCGGTGCTGGCAGTGGGGCGATTTCTGGACGACGAGGTCGAAGCGGTGCGGGTCCTGGCCGTGGGCGACGAAGAGGGAGCGGTCGTAGAGACTGACGGCGCGGCTGGTGGCGACGACGGTGTGGTTGTCGATCTCCAGGACGGCGGTGTTGCCGGCGTACCACTCGGTGCCGTGCGATTCGTTGACGAAGCGGCCATCGGAGAGGAGACGAACCTTCGCCCGGACCGGAAGCGGGGTGAACCGACCGGAATCGAGCGTCCCGCCGAGGGTGGTTTCGACGGTGCCGCCGATCCCGGCCTGGAACGCGGCCGCGACGGCGGGGGCATCGACGATCGGGATGAGGGTGCGCCCGGCGTAACCGCCGTCGATCAGGGCGCGGAGGATGGCGTTGCTGTCGCCGGAGGCGCCGGAGCTGGGGGCATCGGCGGCATCGACGAAGACGACGGTGCCGCCGGTGATCTCCCTGGCTTGGCGGACCGCCTCGTCGAGGGAGACCAACGGCGCCTGCATGGCGGCGCGGTCGTCCCAAAAGCGTTCGGCGAGGGCGATCGCCTCGCGGCGGGCACGGGCCTCGTCGCCGTCGGTGACGACGAGGCTGTTGGAGCAGAGATCGGGGACGTCGGTGAACGGATTGCCCCAAAACATCGCGGCCGAGAGACCGCCGGGACTGCGCTCGATCGCCTGGCATTCCCGGATGCGGTTGCCGATGAGACCGGTTTCGGTGATCAGCTCGTCGCCGCGAACGAGGGCCGGGATACGGACCATCGCCGTGACGGGCTTGACCTCGCGCCGGGCAATGCGGAGGAGGAGTCTGGCGCCGCGGGCGCCCGTTTCGAAGAAGTCGTTGTGGGGATAGGTGTGGTAGACGACGACGGCATCGGTGTGCCGGAGCATCCGGTCGGTGACGATCCCGTGGAGATCGAGGGTGAGGACGATCGGGATCGCTTCGCCGAGGATCGTGCGGCTTTCCCGCAGCAGGTACCCCTCGGGGTCGACCTCGTTGGCGGCGCACATCGCGCCGTGCATCGCGAAGAACACGGCGTCGATCGGTGGGGCGTTGCGGATCGCCGTCAAGAACTCGCCGGCGATCCGGTCCCAGCCATCGGCGGCGAGGGTGCCGTTCGAGGTGATCGCCCGCGCGCTGTAGGCGCCGAACAATTCCGCACCCGCCTCCTTGAAGACCGTAATCGCGCCGCCGGGTTCGGTCCGCAGCCCGTCGTGGAACGCAACGGCGTCGTCATCCCACGTCGTGACGAAGTCGTCGTAGTGGCTGGGGTCGGGATTGAACGTCGAGACTTCTTGTCGGCACTCGGCGATCAGGATACGCATCGGGATTCACCCTCCTCTCACCCAGTTGCGCTCGATCCGGCGTTCCGCGCCGCGACAACGCCGTTCACCATCGAATCTGCTTCTGCACCGGCCCGGTGTGGAAATCCCGCCGTTCCGCGATCGGCCAGGCACGCCATTCGTCGACGAGTTCCAGCATGCGGGTGACGGCCGTTTCGAAGATGACGCGTCCCTTCTCGGCGGTGGCGGTGCGGGCGTCGCCGTGGACGCCGAGGTCGGTCCAGCGCGACCAGTAGTCGTTGAAGCGGACGTAGGGCGAGGTGCTATCGGAGGAGAGGTAGCGCCCCATCACGTCGTCGCCGGCGCCGGCCTTGTCCATCTGGACGCGATCGGGCGCGAGATGGAGGTAGAGGGACGTTTCGAATTCGTCGGCGTGGGCGGCGACCGCCGTGTCTTTGATCTTGTCGAACTCCTCCCAGCAGAGCGAAAAGTAGTGGCAGGCGGCGGCCAGGGAGTTCGTCTCCAGCGTCGTGCGGCGGGCGATCAGATCGACCAGCGGCACGTTCGAACCGTGCCCGTTGACGATGAGGATCTTCTCGAACCCGTGATAGGCGACGCTCTTGGTGACGTTGAGGCAAAAGGCAATAAAGACCTCCGGTTCGATGTGGATCGTCCCGGGGAAGTCGATGTGGTGGAGGTTCAGCCCGTAGGAGATCGGCGGCAGGACGAGCACCTTTTCGGGTGCGCGCTTGCCGACTTCAAGGCAGATCGATTCGGTCAGAAAGACGTCCACGTCCAGCGGCAGGTGACGACCGTGCTGCTCGGTCGAACCGGTGGGGAGGATGACGACCTTCTGCATGCCGATCGCCTCGTCGAGCTCGGCCCAGGTGAGGCGGTTGTAGCGGTATTCGGTGGCGGCGGACATGGCCCTTCCTCGTCGCACGGCGAACCGGCCGGCTGGTCGCCCCGGCCGGACATCGGATTTGGAGGGCGCTACTCTATCCGAACGCGCGGCAGGACGAAACAGTCGGATTGTGTAGGTCGCTCAGAGCAGCGAGCTAACTCGACGTAACGACCACAGCACGTCTCACTTCGACACCTCGATAGCTGTTGGGGCACGCCGGTCGGTCGTCTCGCTCTAGATGATCCCCAGGCTCTTGAGGTGCTTCCTAAGCTTCCTGCGAACGTCACGGCGACCATAGCGAATGACGTGCGGAAAAGGGTCCAACGCGCTGGCCGTTCGCTGCGCGACGGGATTTACCCACCCGATGACTTCGATGATTTCGGTATGTAATTGTGCCAGGGGGACGATCTGTGCCGGCTGCCCCGACTGGGAAGAAGGCAAGAGCACACCGTTCCAAATCGGCTCGTAGTGAAAGACGCGATTGCGCAGGAGGCGCAAGTTGTTGACACGGTGGTGCAGTCGACCTCGGTGTTGCGAGTAGTACATCGGCGCGTGGGGAAAGGCAGTCGCCAGGAGGCCATTTGTCGATGTCCAAAATTGCGGCCCCTTCGGGCTATTGCCATAGCCGGCGTCGAGGATGCTCGTCCAAAAGCCGAAGCGCAGGGCCGCGACCACCCTCCCCGGAGTGACGGGATCGATGCCCCGGGCGATCTCCGCTCGCTTTGCCTTACGAATCTCGCGTTTTGCTTCGTCGATGGCGTCTTGCTCGAACCCGAGGAGCAGACCAGCATCGTACCAATCCGGTCGCCCCGCGTAGATTGCCAACGCCGCGTGGATGCCGTTCTGCATGATGACCTCGAGAGACCCAAGACAGGTGTAGAGTGCCTGGCACAGCTCCATGTTCCAGAAATAGGTCGTGATCATGGCCATGTCGTCGCCGCCGGGTGGTCGATAGGGAGCAAGACGGCCCGAAGACAAGGCGGCTTCGATCTCCGCGAGGTATTTAATGATACTTATTGACATTGCTTGACACCCGGTACTACACGCGTAGTACACTACGCGCGTAATTCCCCAGGACCCACTGGCTGCCTTCGGGCGGCGATGGCCCTGGGGTTTCGCTTTAGCGTCGTCGCGATGCCCCTCCCCGTGGCGCAGGCGCTCCTGACGCGCAGATTACTGTGTTGAATCTTTGGCGGCGACGTTGAGGCATGGTTCAGCGCCAGATCGGGGCGTGGAGAGCCGCGAATCGGTGGTCGAACGTCCAGACGGGGAGATCGAGCCGCCGGCCGACGACGGCCAGAACGGCGTCGAACATGGTGAGCAGCGGATCGCGAGAGCGGCGAGCCAACGTGGCCGCTGCCGTGAGGTCGTCCAGCGTCGGTTGCACGACCGTCGCTCCCGCCTCGATCTCGCCGAGCCAGCGGTTGGCGACGGTCGGACCGAGTCGCTGCACGATCAGCGTGTAGCACTCCAGCAGGGTCGAACCGACGACGACCACGCCGTACTCCTCGCCGGCCAAGCGCGCGAGGTCGGCGCGGCTGCGGCGGTGGCAGAGATCGTCGGGATCGACCGCGGCGTAGAGGGGTCCGGTATCGGCGACGACCGCGCGCATCATTCGGCGAAGTACCGATCGTGCTGGAGGCTGAGGTCGGTCACGCCGCTGCCCCGCTCGGCCGGGGTGATGGTCAGCGCACGGGTGGGCCGTTGGTAGCCGTGCGCCGCGAGATAGTCGCGCACGGCGGTCTGGACGATTTCGCCCGGATCGCGCGGCGGTTCTTGACTTCGCCCGAACCGGTCCAGGTCGGCGACCAGATCGTCGGGCAAAGAGAGCGCCCCTTGCTTCATGCGATCAAGTATAGCGTCAGTCATCCGGGCGCCTTCGTCCGGCAATCCCCCGGCCGATCGCACCCGCGACCACGGCGGCGAGTTCGTCGGCACGGTTGGAGCCGATGAGCACGTGACGGCCGTCCGACAGTTCCAACTCGACGCCGCGATTGCCGCTGACGCTGTAAGCGGTCCGGCGACGCGACCACCCCTTGATCCCCCAGCCGCCGTACTCGCGCAACGCACGATAGGTTCGGACCTCGACGCCCGTCACGTCCGCCAGGCGAATCTCGCGTGTGGTGATGGGAATCCACCGAATGGTGACCCGGTCAAGTCGCACCTCGACGACCATCCGGGCCAGGAGGAAGAACGCGGGTGCACCGATACCCAGCGCCAACCAGATGAGCCAGACCGCCCAATCGGGTGCCGGGTTGTTGCCGAAGGGCCGGTTGCGGACGATCTGCTCGACGAAGGCGGCCCAGCCGAGGACGGCAAGCGCGAGCGCGATCAGCAGAATCCACCATTGGCGAAGACGCTGCTCTTCGCGGAAGATCACGTCGTTGGTGCCAAGGTTCGTCAAGGGTTCCTCTCGCACGACGCCGGCACACGGCGTGTTCCGTCACAGCGGACCGACCGAATCGTCAACCCGCTCGGCGATCCGGCCGCCGGCACGGAGGCGGCGCGGTGGGTCGCCCGCCTCGCCGATGAAGTCGATGCGCATCGACCGTGCCTCGCCTTCGGTGCCGATGAATTCCCGGTTGCTGATCGGTTTGACCGTCATCGGCGGGTACGTCGTCACCGTATTCGCCAGCACACTCCGCGCGGAGAAGTCGAGGCGCAACCCGCCGTCCTCCGGCGTCACGACCGACTCGGTGTAGCGCGTGCGGTACCGGCCGGCGAAGCGCGCCAGATCGGCGGTCGACATGGAGATCGTCGCGGGATCGTGGCGCTGCAAGCCGCAATAGCGGTGGAGCGCCCAGTCCTCGATTCCCCGGATGACCTTGCTGCCGCGGTCGCTGTTCGTGAGTTGGGCGATGGCAAAGCCCTGGGCCGGCACCAGGGTCAACTGCGCCTGAAATCCGTTGGTCGAACCGCCGTGGCCGAGCACCTTCGCCTCGTCGTCCCGGTAGATCGCCCAGCCCAGCCCGTAGGCCGTCGCGAAATTCGCGGCCGGAATCTGCGGCGTCTGCATCGCCCGAAGCGCGGCTTGGGACAGCAGCCGAGTCTCCTCGGCGGTACCGTCGCCGAGATGGAAGGTGGCGAAACGCAGCAGATCGCCGACCGGCGAGATGATGCCGCCGGCGGGATTGACGTAGCGCGGCAGCGGGTAGTTGCGGGCGATCTCGGGGTCGGCGTCGGGCGGTTGGGTGTGCCCAACCGCGACCGGATAGGTGATCGCCTCGTGGGCGAAGTAGAAGGAGCGGATCATCTTCAACGGCGCGAAGATGCGCTCGCTCATCGCCGTTTCGAACGGCGTTCCCAACACGCGCTCGACGATCGCACCGGCGAGCGAGAAGGCATTGTTGCTGTAGGTCCAGAGCGATCCCGGCGTGGTCACCTGGCGTAGCGTCTGGAATTCGGCGACGGCCTTCGCCAGCGCGTCGTCGCCGACCCCGTAGAGGTTCTCGAAGCGATCCCCCTCGATCCCGCTGCTGTGGGTCAGGAGGTGGCGCAGGGTGATCGTCTGCGGCGCCGTTTCGTCGGCCAATCTCAAGTCGGGGAGGTAGGTGGCAACGGGCTGGTCGAGGTCGAGCAAGCCTTCCTCGACCAGACGCATGACCAGCGTCGCCGTGAACACCTTGGAGACCGACCCGATCTGGAACAGCGTCTCCGGCGTGACCGGCTGGCGCGTCTCCAGACTCGTGATGCCGTAGGCGCGCGCGTCGACCGCGCCGTCGCGCAAGACCGCGACGGCCAACCCCGGCACCTTCCACCGCGCCAGTTCCCGCCGCGCGACGTCGTCCAGGCCCACCGGCGCCCCCTGCGTTTCGCTCACCCGTCACCTCTCCCCTCGTTACACGAGTCGACTCGTCGCGTGCGGGTCGAGCGCATCGCGCAACCCGTCGCCGAGCAGATTGAATCCCAGGACCGTGACCGCAATCGCGATGCCGGGAAAGGTGGCGATCCACCACTCCTCCCGCAGGTAGGCGCGACCGGCACTCAACATCGCCCCCCACTCCGGCGTCGGCGGTTGCGCGCCGAGCCCGATGAAACTGAGCGCCGCCGCCGCCAGGATCGCGTCGGCGATCCCCAGCGACGCCAAAACGATCAGCGGCGAGAGCGCGTTGGGCAGGATGTGCCGGAGCAGGATGCGCCCGCCGCCGGCGCCGATCGCGACGGCCGACTCCACGTATTCGGTCCGTCGGAGCGAAAGGACCTGCCCCCGCATCAGGCGGGCGTAGGCCGGTGACGCCCCGACGCCGACGGCGATCATGACGTTGGTCAAACTCGACCCGAGGACGGCGATCACCCCGAGCGCCAGCAGCAGACCGGGAAACGCGAGCATGACGTCGACCAGCCAACCGCTGACGAGGTCGATCCAGCCCCCGTAGTATCCGGCGAGCAGACCGATCGTCGAACCGGCCAGGACCGCGATGCCGATGGCGACGAACCCGACCCGCAACGAAATCCGCGCCCCGAGGATGATCCGGCTCAGGATGTCCCGCCCAAAATCGTCGGTGCCGAACGGGTGACTCAGACTCGGCGGCAAATACTGCTCCTCCAGCGGCATCTCCCCCTCGCCCTCGGGCGCGATCACCGGCGCCGCCACCGCCATCGCGACCAGCAGCCCGATGATGACCGCTCCAGCCACCGCCAGCCGGTTGGCCCGCAGCCGGCGCAGGAACAGCGCCCGACGAGAGACGAGCTTCGAGCCTTGAGCTTCGAGCTTCGGGCTTCGGGCTTCGAGCTTGGGCGGCGCGTAGTTGACCATTCGCCCCGCTCCCTCTCGCCGGCTCATGACGCCGTCCTCGCCGGTCGCTGGTTCGATCGCAAGCCCACCCGCCGACATCGATCCGGCACCCCCGGCGCGCACTCCAAGCTCGAAGCTCGAAGCTCGAAGCCCGTCACTCGGCACTTCCGATCCGCGGGTCGATCAACCCGTAGAGGACGTCGACCAGGAGGTTGACGCCGACGTAGATCAGCGCGACCAACAGGACGACGCCCTGGATCACCGGGAAATCGCGGGTCTGGAGGGCCTTGACCGCGAGCAGGCCGATCCCCGGATAGCCGAAGACGGCTTCGATGATGAACGCGCCGGAGAGGAGACCACCGATTTGCAACCCGACGATCGTCACGATCGGGATCAGGGCGTTGCGCAAGGCGTGGCGCAGGACGACGACCGACTCGGCCAGTCCCTTCGCGCGCGCGGTGCGCACGTAATCATTGGACAGCGCTTCGAGCATGCTCGACCGGGTCAACCGAGCAAGGACGGCCGAGGAGAGCACGCCGAGGGTCGCCGCCGGCAAGACGAGGTGGCGCCAGCCGCCCGCGCCGGCGACCGGGAACCAACCCAGCCGGACCGCGAAGAGCAGGATGAACATCAGACCGAGCCAGAAACCGGGGATCGACACGCCGAAGACCGCGACCAGCATGCTGGCACCGTCGATCCAGGTCCCCTTGAAGGCGGCGGCGAGGATGCCGGCGGCGACGCCGATGACGAGGGCGATCGCCAGACTCGCCATCGTCAACTTGACCGTGTTGGGGAAGCGCGAGGCGATCTCCTCCCGCACCGGTTGGCGACTTCGGTACGACTGGCCGAGGTCGCCGTGGGCGGCGTTGGCGAGGAAGCGGAGGTACTGCTCGTAGATCGGCCGGTCCAATCCCCATTGGTGGCGGATCGACGCCCGTTCCTCCGGCGTCGGCGGCGCCACGTTGGCGAACATCAAACTCACCGGATCACCGGGAACCAACCGCACCATCACGAAGACCAGCAACGTCACGCCGAAGACCACCGGCACGGCCGCGACCAGTCGATAGAGGATGTATTTCGCCATCGCCCGGTGCTTCCGACTGCCCCTGCCGCACGCATCGCGTGTCGTAGGGGCGGACCTCCGTGTCCGCCCTGTCGATCGGTGCGAACGTAAGAGGGCGGACACGGAGGTCCGCCCCTACGACGGATCACCCCTCGATCGACACGTCCTGGTAATCCAGAATCTCCGCCAGCGGGCCGAGTTTGAAGCCCGTGACCTCTTTCCGCGCCGCGGTCACCTGCGTCGTCGTCCAAAGGGGGACCATCGCCGCGTCTTGCAGCATCAGCTTCATCGCCTCGAAGTACATCTGCACCCGCCGGTCGAGATCGCTGACGGCGCGGGCGTCGGAGATCAGCTTGTAGTAGTCCGGTTGGTGATAGTAGCCGAACGCGGCGTTGACGGTCGACATCAGGAAGAGCAGATCCGGTTCCGGCCACCCCCATTCGTCGAGGTCGAGCGTGCACGGACTGTCCGGTTCCACCAGCCGGGACAGGAACGTCGCGACCTCCATCGTCTCGAATTTGACGTCGAACCCGACCTTCGTCAGGTCGTTCTGGATGACCTGCGCCGCCCGCTCCTCGTTCCCACCGCTCCACGTCCAGAAGACGACCTTGAGGGTTTCCCCGTTCTTGCTACGGACGCCGCCGTCGCCCTTGACCCACCCGGCGTCGTCGAGAAGCTTGTTCGCCGCATCGGCGTCGTAGTGGTAGCCGAACTGCTCGACGTCGGGGTTGTAACCGGCGTTTCCGGCCGGCAGTGGTCCGTAGTTGCGGACCGCCAGCCCTTCGAGCACGCGGGCGATGATCGTGTCGACGTCGATCGCCTGGGCGACCGCCTGGCGGACGCGGATGTCGTCGAAGGGCGGTTTGAAAATGGCGCCGTTCGTGGCGTCGGGCGGCGACATCGCGAATTCGAGGAAGGCGATGTCGGTGCCGGGCGCCGTGAAGAGTTCGACGTCTGGATTGTCCTTGTAGCCGGCCACCTGGTGCGCGGGGACGCCCGGCAGCAGGTTGATCTCCCCGGTCTCGAAGGCGGCCAGCCGCGTCTGCTCTTCGGGCAGGTTCCGGAAAACGAGCGCGTCGACGTTGGGGGCGCCTTTGTTGGTGTCGTAGGAGTGGAAGTTCTGGTAGTCGGGGTTGCGTTCGAGGGTGATCGACTCGCCGGCGACCCACTCCTTGAACTTGAACGGTCCGGTCCCGACCGGTTTCTTGCCGAAGTCGTCGCCGAGCGTTTGGACCGCGGTCGGCGAGAGGATACCGAAGTTGGCGAGGCTGAGACTGTTCAGCAGGGGCGAGAACGGTCCTTTGAGGGTGATTTTGACGGTAGAGGGATCGACGACCTCGGTCCCTTTCATCCCGACCGTGTCGGTGCCGAGGAAACCGACCAGCGGCGATTGGGTGGCGGGGTCGAGGATGCGGTCGAAGGTGAACTTCACGGCGTCGGCGTTGAAGTCGGTGCCGTCGTGGAACGTGATCCCCTGGCGCAGGTGGAAGGTGAGCTCCAGCCCGTCGGCGGAAAACTCCCAGCTTTCGGCCAGGATCCCCTCGTACTGCCGATCGAGCGTCCAGGCGACCAACGGATCGAAGATGTTGGAGTAGGTCTGCCACGAAACCGAGGCCAGGGTGTGGTGGGGGTCGAGGGTGTCGGCGTCGCCGGCGCGGCCGACCACAATCTGTCCACCCTGCTTCGGCGCATCGCCCTGGGCCGCGGCCCGCGTCTCACTGCGGTGCCCCGGAACGCCCGCGGCGGCGGCCGGCAACGTCGGCACGAGCCCGGTCAAGCCGGCCGCGACGGCGACGAACCGCCCAAAGTCGCGCCGGCTGGCGGCGACGCGCAACAACGCCTGGAGGTGCTCGTGGTCCGGCCGTTCGTCTCGCAGCGCCATGGTCAGCGTCCTCCTCAATCGGTCGCCTTCGCGCAAGGGAGATGTCGCGGAGTAGCATATCACGACCCTCATCCAAGTCAAGGTTCGCTGGCAACGCATGGATTGTGATATGTTACGGACACGTCTTGGGGTGTCTGTGCTGTTTCAACCCGACCGGCTGGGCGGCGACGTGCGGACCGAGGAGAAGCTTGGTGAACCTCGAGGGCGACCAAACGAACAACCACGCGCAAGCCGAGGTGGCCTACCGGGCGATCCGGCGGGCCATTCTCCAATGCGACCTTGGGCCCGGCGAGCAGGTCAGCGAGGTGCAACTCGCCGGCAGCTACGGTTTTGGCCGCGCCGCGGTGCGGGCCGCGTTGACGCGCTTGAGTCACGACGGTCTCGTCCAGGCGATCCCCCGCCGCGGCTACGCGATCGCCCCGATCACCTTCAAGAACGTCCAGGACCTCTTCGGCGTCCGCCTGATCGTCGAGCCCGCCACTGCCCGGCTGGCGGCGACCCGCGCCGACAACGCGGTCGTCGCCGACCTCGAACGCCTAAACGAGGCGAGCGCGCACGTTCCCGGTCGGGAAGACCTCGCGGCGCTCCGTGAGGCCAACAAGGCTTTCCATGTGGCGGTTGCGCGGATATCGGGGAACGATCGGTTGGCGGAGATCGCCAATCGGGTGCTGGACGAACTGGACCGGGTGCTCTACCTGAAGCAGGTGGGCGTCGTCTGGGATCGGGTGGATGCCACCTTCACCGAACACCAGCGCATCATCGACGCCCTGAAGATCCGCGATCCGCGCGCGGCCGAACAGGCCGCCTACGACCACATCGTCCCGAACCAACGCGGCGTCATCGACGCCCTGATCGCGAGTCCCGGGTTGCGCTCGATCAACCTGGTGACCGTCTAACACAAAGGCGCCGGAGGCGGCGCCGATCGGCGCCGCCCCCCTCGGTTGCGTTCGGGCCGATTCTTAGTGCTGAATGAAGTAGACGTCGACCGTGTGCTCCGGCTGGTCCGCCGTGAACGTGAAGCCGCCCGCGTGCGGCTCCATGACGGGACCGCCGTCGTAGCTGTAGGCGATCCAGTCGTAGCCGGCGGGGTAGCTGTAGACGATGTGCGACCAGGTCACCGGATCGCCGTTGTCTGCGTAGATCGAATCGAGACCGCTCCAGACGTACCCGTCGCCGCTCGGCGTCGCATCGCTCAGGTGGACGTTGACGTCGCCCTGGAAGCCGAAGTCGAACCCGTCGGTGATCACGTCGCACTGGCTGGTGTCGAGGGTCTCGAAGGTCATACCGTCGGGGCAGGCGTAAAAGGTCGCGGTGACCGTCCCCGTCACGGCCTCGTCGCTCCCGCCGCCCGTGTCGTCGCCCAGCGACAGGGTGCGGGTTTCGCAGTCGTACTCGCGGTCGGCCGGCAGGTCGAGTTCGACGCTGTTGCCGTCGAACGGCTCCGTCGGCA
>DATBFX010000189.1:0-5756 GCA_036558305.1 Thermomicrobiales bacterium
GGTCCGCCCCTACGGAACCACGACGCCTGCGTTGGCTGTGACCCATCTGGGCGCAGTAGATGCCGGCCAGTGAAGGCGCGACCACAACCAACCATGGCCCAGGCCGCACCCTACCCTCCCACAGAGAATGCTCGCGCCGCCGCCAGCGCCTCCCGCAGTCTCCCTTCTCGGATCGCCTCGGCGGGTGAGGTGTCGCCGAGTTGCGGATTCAGACCGATGAACCAAGCCTTCACCGTTCGGGGAGCATCTCCGGTCATGAGGAGTCGCGCGATCTCGTAGGTCGTGCGCAGACGCTGCTCCATCTCGTGGTCGCGAATGGTCTCCACTTCGCCGTTCGCCCAGCGGGTCACCGTCTTGCCGTCGTTGACGCCGGCGATAAACGCGGTCAGTCGCCGCGAGAGGAGTTCCTGCAACAGGCCGGCGACTTCGCTGACGGGGGCAAGCGTTGCCTGTCGATGGACCTGCTCGTTCAACAGATTGGCCGCTGGTCTCTCCATGGCGACCCTTCCCCATGCGATTAGCCACTCCAATGTCCCTTCAATGGGACGCCAATGTCACTATACCAGTCGCTGTCAAGTATCGTCCGCACAGATGGGAGCGGCTTGCGCCCGCGCGGTAGCAGACGATCACCGCGTTCTCAGACGCGGATCGAGCGCGTCGCGCAACCCGTCACCGACCATGTTCACCGCGATCACGACGACCGTGATCGCGAGACCGGGGAAGGTGCTCATCCACCAGGCGGTGCGGATCCATTCGCGCCCGGAGGCGAGGTCGCTGCCCCACTCGGGGGTTGGTGCCTGGGCGCCGAGCCCAAGGAAACTGAGGGCGGCGCCGATGATGATCGCCCACCCCATCGCGACGGTGGCGAGGACCATCACCGGGGCGACGACGTTGGGCAGGATGTGTCGGACGATGATCCGGCCGTTGCCGGTACCGATGACGCGGGCGGCTTCGACGTACGCTTGGTCGCGCGCCGCCAAGTAGGAACCGCGGACGAGACGGACGAACCCAGGGATTAGCGAGATCCCAACCGCGATCGAGACGTTGACGACGCTGCTGCCGAGGACGGCGACGACGCCGAGCGCGAGCAAGATGCCGGGGAAGGCGAGCATGACGTCCATAAAGCGCGAGATGAGACGGTCCGTCCAGCCACCGTAGTAGCCCGAGAGCATCCCGAGCGGGAGACCGGCGCCGGCGGCGATGGCGATCGCGACGATGCCGACGAGGACGGTCAGACGGCCGCCCAGCATGATCCGGCTCAAGATGTCGCGGCCGATCGTGTCGGTGCCGAACGGGTGGCTCCAGGTCGGAGGGCCGTCGGTGTTGGTCGTATCGACGGCGATCGGGTCGTACGGCGTGATCACCGGGGCGAGGATCACGATCACCCCGACCACGAGCAGCACGACCAGCCCGGCAGTCGCGCCCTTGTTCTTGAACAGCCGGGACAGCGTCTCCTGAAACCACGTCCGATGCGCCCGGCTTGCCGCCTCGGTGAGCGCGACCTGTGGCCTCGTAAGCGCCTGCGCCTCCATCTGCCGTTCCTGTGAGTCGTCAGTCCTCAGTCGTCAGTCGTCAGAACGACAGGGGAGCCGTCCGTCTATCTGTCTGTTCGTCACAACTAACGACTAACGACTGACGACTGACGACTCCGTTCAGACCAACGACTCGTACTTGATGCGTGGGTCGAGCCAGGCGTAGGAGAGATCGACGAGGATGTTGAGGACGACGTAGATGACGGCACCGAAGAGGACGACGCCCTGGATGAGCGGAAAATCTTTGGCGAGGATCGCGGTGATGGCGAGGCGACCGAACCCCTGGCGGGCAAAGACGGTTTCGATCACGACCGCACCGCCCAGCAGGTTGCCGAATTGCAGACCCATGATCGTGACGACCGGGATCAGCGCGTTGCGCAGCGCGTGCCGGAGGATCACGGTTCGCTGGTGCAAACCCTTGGCGCGGGCGGTCAGCACGTAATCCTGGCGCATCACCTCTAGCAGGCTGGAGCGAACGAGGCGGGCGATGATCGCCGCGAAGTTGGCGCCGAGGGCGAGGGCCGGTAGAAAGATGTGTCGCCAGTCGCCGATCCCGGTCGCCGGGAACCAGCCGAGGCGGACGGAGAAGATCAGGATCAGCAGCAGACCGATCCAGAAGTCGGGCATCGAGACACCGAAGAGGGCGGTCCCCATACTGAGACTATCGAGCCAGGTGTTCTGACGCACGGCGGCGATGACGCCGAGCGTCACCCCGAGGGCGACAGCCATCCCCATTGCCGCGAAGGCGAGGCGAAGGGTGGACGGGAAGACGGCGATGATCTCCTTCGAAACCGGGCGCCGGGTGTGGATCGAGGTGCCGAAGTCGCCGCGGAGGACGCGCCCCATGTAGTCGGCGTACTGGACGTAGAGCGGTCGATCCAGACCGAGTTCGTGCCGCAGGTTGGCGATGTCCTCGGCGGACGCGGGCGCCCCCTGCAGCATGATCGTCGCCGGGTCCCCCGGCAGCAGGTGGACCATCATGAACACCGCCAGCGTGACCCCGATCAGCACCGGGATCGCGCTGACGAGCCGTTGGGTTAGGAAGCGAAGCAAGGACCCTCACCCCCGGCCCCTCTCCCGGTGCGCGGGAGAGGGGTGTGTTTCCATAGGGCTACTTGCCACACGGGACAACATGCCCCCGGCAATCCTCCCCTCTCCCGCGCACCGGGAGAGGGGCCGGGGTGAGGGTAATCTAGGAAATCGTCGTGTCGTAGTAGTACGGGTAGGCGTTGGCGTCGAAGACGATGCCCTGAAGTTTCTTCTGGGCGACGATCAGGGCGACTTTCTGCTGGATCGGGATCGCCGCGGCCTGGTCCCAGAGGATGACCTGTGCCTGGTGGTAGAGGTCGCAGCGCTTCGCCTCGTCCCCTTCTTGCGCGGCCTGATCGACCAGCGAGTCAAAGTCCGGATTGTTGAAATGCGACCAGTTGAACCCGGACTCGATATTGCGGGAATGGTAGGTCGACGAAAGCTGGTCCGGGTCGGGGCTCCAGAAGAAGAAGTCGGCGAAGTTTTGCGGTCCCTTCTGGTAGGTGCTGAAGATACTCGGTTGGCTTTCGAACTGGATCTGCATGTCGATGCCGACCTGCTTGTAGGTCGCCTGCATCAACTGCGCGATGTCTTTGAAGTCGTTGGAGGTGTTGGAAAGGAAGAGGATCTGCAGTTTCTGGCCATTCTTCTCCCGGAAGTCGCCGTTCTTCGTCCAGCCCGCCGCATCGAGCGTCTGGTTCGCCTTGTCGAGGTCGAACTTGACGTAGCCGTCGAGATCGGCGTCGTAGCAGGGCGTGAGCGGGTCGAGCAAGGAATGGGACGGTTTGTAGACGCCCTTGTAGAGGGTGGTGACGATCGTGTCCTGGTCGGTTGCGAGCAGGCAAGCCTGCCGCACCGCCACGTCGTCGGTCGGTGGCTTCTGCGTGTTGACGAGGATCATCCGCGGCTGCCCGGGTGTCCCCGACTGGAGGACCTGGTAGTTGTCGTCGTCCTGGTAGCGGACGACGTCCTGCGGCCGGACCTCCTCGATCGCCATCACTTCGCCGTTGTCGAGGGCCGAGACGCGGGTCGACGGTTCGGGGATGATCTTCCAGTCGATTTCGTCGAGGTAGGCGGCGTCCTGGTGGGCGAAGTAGGAGGCGCCCCACTTGTAGTCGGGGTTGCGGACCATCGTGAAGTGGTCCTGCTTGACGTATTCCTTGTACATGAAGGGACCGGTGCCGACGGGGTGGTTGTTGATATCGGCGCCGAGGTCCTGGTACGCCTTGGGCGAGACGGGGCGGGGGATGGCGGTGACCCCGATGTAGGTGAGGAAGGGCGAGAAGGGCGCGGTCATGACGATCTTGGCCGTATAGTCGTCGACGACCTCGGTGTGGTCGTAGGGACCGATCAGGCTGCGTCCGATCGACTTGGTGGCGGGGTCGGCGATGCGATCGAAGGTGAATTTGACGGAGTTGGCGGTAAAGGGCTCGCCGTTGTGGAAGGCGACATCGTTGCGGAGGTGGAACGTGTACTCCTTGCCGTCGGGGGAGATGTCCCAGGAGGAGGCGAGACCGGGATAGAACTTGCCGTCGGCCGGGTTGCGCCAGAGGAGAGGGTCGTAGATGTGGATCAGGATCCGGCTCGTGGCGGCGAGACCGGTCGTCTGCGGATCGAGGGTATCGGGGTCCTGCCAGGCGCCGAAGACGAACGTGCCGCCCGGCTGTCCCTGCGCTCGCGTCCGAAGGCCGGGTGTCCGGGTTGCGGGTCCGGCCATCGCCGGGCTCGCCATGACGATCGAGGCGATGGCCGGTGCGGTCATGCCGATCGCCGCTGCTCGCTTGACGAAGTCGCGCCGGCTGATCCGGCCGGCCTTGAAGTCCTCGACGAGTTCGATCTGACGTCGCATCGGGATCTCCTCCTGTGCCGCCGTCTCTGCAAGACGGCGACCGCGGGGTATCGGATAGCGCGTCGAAGAGCTCTGCGCGAGGTACGCGTGTCGTGTGAGGGTAGACCTCCTTTCCGAAAGTTACAACGTCACCCGGAGTAACTCCCGCGACCGTTCGATGTGATCGACCATCGCTTGCCGCGCCGCGCCAGCGTCCCGGTCCGCGATCGCGGCGACGATGCGGTCGTGCGAGGCATAGTCGGACGGTTCGATCCCGTAGCGGGTCATGTGGGCGTGCCAGAGCCAGGCGGTGAGGGTGAGGATCCGATCGGCGGACTCGGCCAGGAAGGTGTTGCGGGCGATCCGGGCGATCTCGCGGTGGAGTCGTTGATCGACGTCGAGGAAGGCGGCGAAGGAACCGTCGTCCTCGGCGGCGTGGACCGCGCGATTGAGCGCGGTGAGCGATGCCACGGCCGGTTCGTCGGCGCGGCGGGCGGCGAAGCGGGCGGTTTCTCCCTCGACGGCGAGGCGTGCTTCAAAGAGCTGCTGCACCTCCTGCAACCCGAGTTGGGCGACGACGAGACCGCGCCGGGGGAAGATGACGACGAGGCGCTCGCCGGCGAGGCGACGGAGCGCCTCGCGCACGGGAGTGCGACCGATGCCGAGGCGGGCGACGAGCGCCGGCTCGCTGAGGGCGGTCCCAGGGGGGATCTCGACCGTGACGATCAACCGCTTCAGTCGCTGGTAGGCGACATCGGCGGCCGACGCATCGGCGAACCCGATTGGAGGAGCGAGGGTTTCGAGCGGCATTCCATCAACCCGTATGCGTGTGATATATCAGACGCCTCTCAATCCTAGATAACCTTGTACGGGCTGTCAATGTGTCGATCGGGACGCGGCGTGCGTCAACGTTTTTGCCGCGTCGGAGCATCGGGGGAGGCACGCCGCGTCCCGAAAATACCGACGCCCATGCATTCGAGCACTCGTCAGGCGCTCGGTACCCTTGTGGCGCGCGACCTACGCCGGCGCGGGGCGGTCAGGCGGGTGGCGCCGGTTTGGCCCGGACGACCAGGCGGGCGTCGTAACCCTCCCCGTCGAAGTCCCCGGCGCAGGTGATCAAGGTCAGCCATTCGCCCGTGCCCGGGTCGAGCACCCGGCGCACGTCGTCCTTCGAGCTCGTCGCGTCGACCGTCCAGGTCTCGGTCACCACGTAGTCGAACTCACTGCCGTCTTCCCCGGTGATCACCACCTCGTCCCCCGGTCCCAGCAGCCCGAGGTCGGCGAAGACGGTCGGGCCGTAGCCCCACCAGTCGACGTGCCCGGCCATCACCACGTTGCCCTCGCTCCCCGGCGCCCCGAAGTGCGGG
>DATBFX010000190.1:0-20690 GCA_036558305.1 Thermomicrobiales bacterium
CGAGATCGGCGCCGACGCGATCAAGACGGAGTACACCGGCGACATCGGGTCGATGCGTCGCGTCATCGACGGCTGCCCCGCGCCCGTGCTGGTCCTGGGCGGTGCCAAATCGGGTTCGCCCGATGCGATCCTCTCCGCCACGAGAGACGCGATGGCCGCGGGCGCGAAGGGCGTGATTTACGGTCGCAATGTCTGGCAAACCGACGACGTGATCGGGATTTCTCGACAGCTCCGGGAGATCATTCATGGAACCGCTTCCTTGCCAGGATAGCAAGGTGAGCGGCAAGCATTGCCTACGTTTCGACATGTATCTTGCGCTCGGTTGGCCGAGTGCGAAAGCTAGGGCGCTGGGCTCACATTCGCTGTTGACGAGCACATTCCGAACTCCTATAGTCTCACGGTCCGCACAAAGCGTTTTCGCTGGCACGGGGTCGGCGAGACGCACACGGAAGGAGGGACGTATGCGCGGTAACGTCGTGTCCCATCGCCGGTTTCCGCACGCGGGGATCGTTCGGACCTTGGTAGCCGCGGTGCTTCTGGTAGCGGCTCTATCCCCTATCGTGCTCGCGTCATCTCGACCCGCAACCGCTCAAGACCAGATTGTCGTGGGACTGATAACGAAGACCGAGACCAATCCCTTCTTCGTCAAGATGAAGGAGGGCGCCCAAAAGGCCGCCGACGCGGCAGGCGTCAAGTTGATCACGGCGGCCGGTGCGTTCGATGGCGACAACGAGGGCCAAGCCACCGCGATCGAGAACATGGTCAACGCCGGTGCCAAGGGCATTCTCATCACACCCAGTAACACGAAGGCAATCGTCCCGGCGATCAAGAAAGCGCGCGATGCCGGCGTCCTGGTGATTGCGCTCGACACGCCGACGGAGCCAGTGGACGCAACCGACGCGCTTTTTGCGACCGACAACTTCAAAGCCGGGTACCTCGACGGCCAATATGCGAAGGCCGTGTTCGGCGACAAGACCCCGGTCATCGCCACGATCGACGGGGCCATCGGCGCGTCCGTCAGCGTCCTTCGGCACAACGGATTCCTGGCGGGATTCGGGCCAGCCGATGCGAGCGCTGCCACGCCCGAGGCATCGATGAGCGAGTTCGCCACCGATTCGCGAGTCGTTTGCAGTCAGAATGCAGACGGTGACCAGGCGAAGAGTCAGACGGCGATGGAAAACTGTCTCCAGAAGAGCGGCGACATCAACCTGCTCTATACGATCAATGAGCCGACCGCCCGCGGTGCCTACACGGCCCTCAAGGCGGCGGGGAAGGAGAACGATGTCCTGATCGTCTCCGTCGACGGCGGTTGTACCGGCGTGCAGGCAGTCAAAGACGGGCAGATTGCCGCAACCTCGCAACAGTACCCGCTGAAGATGGCGCAACTCGGTGTCGATGCGGTGGTCAAGTTCGCGCAGACCGGTGAGAAGCCGTCTGGCTACACCGACACGGGCGTGACGCTAATTACCGACAAGCCGCAGCCCGGCATCGACTCGCAAGACACAACCTTCGGTCTCGCCAACTGCTGGGGTTAACCGGTATCGGTCGCTGATCGTAGGACCGGATCCGGCGGACGCCGGATCCGGTTCCTAGCAGCCGCAAGGACTCAGAATGGAAACCGCGGCGACGGCGGAGCCGCAGGCGACCGACGCGGCACCTGAAAGACGCTCCCCGTACATTTCGATGTCGACACTGTCGAATCTGGGCCCGCTACTCGCGCTCCTGTTGGCTGGTGCCTACTTCGCGACCAAGTCAGATCGTTTCTTGACCGGACCCAATCTGTCGCTCGTGGTCCAGCAGTCGATGGTCGTTGGTGTGCTTGCAATCGGACAGACATTGGTCATTCTCACCGCCGGTATCGACCTCTCGTGTGGCGCGGTCATGGCTTTGGGCGGAATGGTGATGACGCGGCAGGCGGCCGTGCATGGCTTGGACCCGCTCCTCGCGCTCTTGCTCGGCCTCCTGACGTGCACGCTGTTCGGCATCGTCAACGGCCTCCTGATCACGAGGATCCAGTTGCCGCCTTTTATCGTGACACTTGGCACATTGAACATCGCGTTCGCAATCACCCATATCTATTCGCACGATGAGACGATTGTCGACGTACCGAGTCAATTGACGTGGCTCGGGAACACCTTTCAGGTTCACGGGACCTCGATCACCTATGGGTCCGTCTTGATGTTCCTCCTCTTCCTCCTGGCCTGGTACGTGCTACGACAGACTGCCTCTGGTCGCCACATCTTTGCTGTGGGCAATAATCCAGAGGCGGCACGCCTATCGGGTATCAACACGCCACGACTCCTGTTGCTGGTTTACACCACCGCGGGACTGCTGTACGGCGTCGCCGCGTTAGTGTTAGTCGGCCGCACCGGGGTCGGCGATCCCAATGCCGGGCAAACGGAAAATCTCAGTAGCATCACCGCCGTCGTGCTGGGCGGCACCAGCCTCTTCGGCGGGCGCGGCACCGTTTTGGGCACACTCGTGGGCGTGCTGATCGTCGGCGTGATTCGCAACGGCTTGCAATTGACCGGTGTCCAATCGGTCTACCAAGTCCTCATCACTGGAGTGTTGGTGATTCTTGCCGTCACCGTCGATCAACTTGCCCGGCGGAGACGGCTGTGATGGACGATGCTGCGATGCCGACGCCGGTCCTGCAGGCACGTGGTCTGGTCAAACGTTACGGCCACGTGACGGCGCTGGACGGCGCCGACTTTGAACTCTATCCCGGTGAGATTCTCGCCGTGATCGGAGATAACGGGGCAGGGAAGTCGACGCTGATAAAGGCGCTGTCGGGCGCGCTGGTGCCCGACGAGGGCGAGATATTCCTGGACGGGCATCAGATCCGATTTCGTGGTCCGCTCGACGCTCGCCGTCAAGGAATCGAGACCGTCTATCAGGACCTCGCGGTCGCTCCGGCGCTTGATGTTGCCGAAAACATATTCTTGGGGCGTGAGGTCTACCGCCGAGGACCACTTGGGTCGATCTTGCGCATGGTCGACAAGCCGCGCATGCGTCGAGAAGCCGCGGGCCACATGCGCGATCTCAAGATCGGCATCCGCTCGATGCGGCAGGCGGTCGAAACCCTCTCCGGCGGCCAACGACAGGGCGTGGCGGTAGCGCGGAGTGCGGCGTTCGCGCGCCACGTCGTCATCATGGACGAACCAACGGCGGCCCTGGGTGTCAAAGAATCGCACATGGTGCTCGATCTGATTCGCAAGGTCCGGGACAAGGGTCTCCCGGTGATCCTGATCAGCCACAACATGCCTCAGGTGTTCGAAGTGGCCGACCGTGTGCATATCCAGCGACTGGGACGTCGAATTGCCGTCGTCGAACCGCGCAACTTCAGCATGTCCGACGCCGTTGCGATCATGACGGGGGCGATGGCGGGAGAACAGGTGACCGACAACTGAATCCCTCGCCTCACCATCGTTTGCAATGAAGCATCCGTTTCGTTCCATTGGATGAGGTTCCGCGGGGACCACGACGTTGTTGACGCTTGGCCATCGATTCCCCACGGCGGGACAAAACGTCGTGCCGAGATGGTCCGCGCAACACCGTGTTGAGGCAGTCTCTGCCGACGGCAACGCCCGCACACGTGAGAAAGCCGAAAAGGTGAAGTCGGAATCAGCAGTAGAATCCAAGTCCAGGTTGAGGTCTTCAAACATGGCATCGCAGCGTGATGTCCCGCTGCTCGTCGGTCTCGACATCGGATCCACCAATGTCAAGGCCGTTGTCTTCACTCCCGAAGGCACCACCGTTGCCTCCGCCAGCGTTCCAACCGTCACCCATTATCCGCGGCCAACCTGGGCGCACTACCGGCCGGACGAATTGTGGACTAGGGCGGTTGAGGTGCTCCGGCGGGTCACCGCTACCCTCGACGATCCAAGACGTCTCGCCGGGGTCGCCGTTGCCAGCGTCGCCGAGGCAGGCGTGCCGCTCGACCGCCACGGCGAACCGACCTACGACGCGATCGCCTGGTTCGACCGTCGCACCATCCCCCAGCGCGACTGGCTCGGGCACGAGATCGGCGAAGAGACGCTGTTTGACCGTACCGGTCTGTCGTTGCAGCCCATCTGGAGTCTGTGCAAGCTCCTCTGGATCAAGCAGAACGAACCGGACGTTTGGGCTCGCACGGTCCGCTGGCTCAACATCGCGGATTTCATCGCCTTCAAACTCTCCGGCGAAGCGGCAACCGATTGGTCGCTCGCGTCGCGCACCCTGGCGTTCGACATTCGGAAACGGGACTGGGCGACCGACATCCTGGACGCCGCGGCGGTACCGCGTGCGATGCTGGCGCCGGCGGTGGCGAGCGGCACCCGGATCGGTTCGGTCGGCAAGAAGTCGGCCGAGGAGACCGGACTCCCGGCGGGAATGGCCGTCGCCGCCGGTGGTCACGACCACGTCTGCGGCGCTCTCGCGGCTGGGATCGTCGGACCGGGTCAAATCCTCGATTCGATGGGGACCGCCGAGGCGCTGTTCGTCGCGCTGGATGCCCCGCTCGCGAACCCGGAACTCGGCCGCATCGGGTACACGCAAGGGGCGCACGTCGCGCCGGGTGCCTATTACGTCAACGGCGGTATCTACACGTCGGGAGCGAGCGTCGAGTGGTTCCGGTCGGTGCTCGGCGAGATCGACCGGGAGACGTTGATCCGCGAGGCGGAGGCGACACCGGTCGGCAGCCTGGGCAGCACGTTCCTCCCCCACCTTCGCCTGGCGAACGCGCCCCACCCCGATGCCCGCGCCAGAGCGGCATTCGTCGGTCTCACCAGCGACGCGAACCGGGGCACCCTTGCCCGCGCGATATTGGAAGGACTCGCGTACGAGGGACGGGCGACATTGGAGCCGTTGCTCGGTTATGCCGGGTTGGCGGAGATGCCGGCAATCTCGGTCATCGGCGGGAGCGCCAAGAACGACCTCCTCGTCCGCATCAAAGCCTCCGTGATGAAAACGACGCTGCGCCTCCTCGACGTCGAGGAGGCCACCGCCTTCGGTGCGGCGATCCTGGGCGGTCTCGGCGCCGGCATCTTCCGCGACGTCGGCCACGCCCTTGGCACCGTTCGGATGCGATCCGAACTCGTGGATCCCGACCCAACCGCCGCAGCCTCCTACGACGCCTACTTCTGCGATGTCTACCAGCATCTCTACGAGGCGCTGCGTTCGTCGAATCACCTGATCCATCGGCTAAGCGTGGGCGACGCGCCCGGACCGAACGTCTGATGTCGGCTCTTCTCGGCATCGACCTTGGGACCGGGTCGGTCAAGGCCGTCATCGTCGCGCCGGACGGCCGCGTCCTCGGTCGAGGCAGCGCCGGCTATTCGATCCGACAAACCCGACCGGGGTGGGCCGAACAAGAGCCCGAGGATTGGTGGCGAGGCACCGTCAAGGCGGTCCGGGCGGCGCGGGTCCAGACGGGAGAAGTCGACGTTCTCGCCGTCGGTCTGTCCGGACAG
The DNA here is from genome assembly GCA_036558305.1 of Thermomicrobiales bacterium. Classification (GTDB taxonomy): domain Bacteria; phylum Chloroflexota; class Chloroflexia; order Thermomicrobiales; family UBA6265; genus DATBFX01. Next base: position 5,451 of record DATBFX010000190.1, read on the forward strand.
ATGCACGGGACGGTGCTGCTCGACGGCCAGGGAAGGGCGATCGGACCGGCCATCATCTGGGCCGACACCAGGAGCGCCGAACAAGTCGCGGACCTGACAAATCGGATCGGCGCCGAGCGTCTCGTCGACCTGACCGGCAGCCCGCTGGCGGTCGGATTCCAGGCCGGGACCATTCGCTGGATACAGCCGAACCAGCCCGACCGATGGGATCAGGTCACCACGGTTCTGCTGCCAAAGGACTACCTGGGCTGGCGACTGACCCACGTCTCTGCAACGGAACCGAGCGACGCGTCGGGCACGCTCTTGTTCGACGTGCGAACGCGCGACTGGTCGGAGGAGATCCTGAGCGCGCTCGACCTGCGCCGGGGCCAACTGCCTACCGTCGATGCGTCGACCGCGATCCGTGGGTACCTCTCCGACGCCGCTGCGGCCGAACTCGGCCTCCGAGGGCGCATTCCGGTCGTCGGGGGCGGTGCGGACGCGCCGCTCGCGGCGCTCGCGGCCGGCGTCATCGAACCGGACGCGATGCTGCTGACGATCAGTTCCGGATCGCAAGTGATCGTGCCGACGGATGAGGTCCGCGTCGATCGGCAGGGGCGGATGCACACCTGGTGTAGCTGCTTCGAACCGCCGGCAGGCGATCTCCGGCCCGGTCCCACCGGCGCCGGCTGGTACCAGATGGGAGCAACGATGGTCTCCGGCCTGGCTTTGCGGTGGCTCCAGGAAAACGTCTTCGGACTGCGCGATGCAGATGCCTACGACGACATGACGAACTGGGCAGCACGGGCGCCGGTCGGTGCCGACGGGTTGATCTTCCTGCCCTATCTCGCCGGCGAGCGCACTCCCCTGATGGACCCGTATGCGCGCGGTCTCTTCCTGGGGCTGACAACGGCGCACGACCGATCGCATCTGACACGGGCGGTGATGGAGGGAGCGACACTCGCGCTCTACGATGCGTACGGCGTGCTCGGCGACAACGGCGCCGCGCCGCGACGCACGGTTCTGGCCGGTGGCGGAGCCAGGAGCGCCGTCTGGCGTCAGATCGTGGCCGATGTCTTCGGGGTTCCGATCCGGCCGCTCGCCGACGTCGACGGCTCGGCGCTCGGCGCCGCTCTGCTGGCCGGCGTGGGTATCGGCCTGTTCGATTTGGCGACGACCGCCCTTGCCTGGGCGCACTATGGGGACGCGGTGCTGCCCGACCCGGCGGCGCACGAACGCTACCAACGCCTCTTGCCGATCTTTCGGGAGGCTTATGTCAAGCACCGTGGGGACTTCCGCGCATTGGCCGACATGGCGGGAGGTTCGTAGGGGCGGGCACGGCGGACCACCCGGTTCCTCAAGGCGGTGTCCGTGCCTTTCAGCCGGGCGGACACGGAGGTCCGCCCCTACGAACCGTGTCGCATTTCCTCGATCAAGCGGTCGCGGCAATCGAGTGCGAACGCCTCTTGTCGGCCAGGGTGAGGTTCGACCTCGGCGATGACGTCGGGGCGCCAGGTGCGGGCGAGATCGGCGACGGGTTCGCCACGAACGATCGCGGCGATCTGGGTGGCGGCACCGCGCGCGCAATGCTCGCCGCCGGCGCGGACGACGACCGGCAATCCGGTCGCGTCGGCGATGGCTTGCTGCCAGGTCCGGTGCGCCGAGCCGCCGCCGACGAGCGTCACCACCGGAGCGGAGACGCCGAGGCGCTGCAAGGCGGCGAGACAGTAGGCCAGACCCGCCGCCACACCGTCGACGGCAGCGCGGAGGAGAATGTCGGGGACGGCGGACTCCGCGTTCAGTCCGTAGATCCTCCCGGTCGCGGCGGGCAAGTTGGGTGTGCGTTCGCCGGCAAAGTAGGGGACCAGCAGCAGACCACCCGCTCCCGGCGCGATCGCGCCGGCGCGGTCGAGGGCCTCGGTTCGCACGATGCCGAGGAGATTCGCCATCGTGTCGAAGACGCGGGTGCAGTTGAGCATGCAAGCAAGCGGCATGAACCGACCGGTGGCATCCGCGTACCCGCAGATGTTGCCGGTCGGGTCGCGGGTCGGCTGTTCACTGACCGCAAAGGCGGTCCCGCTCGTGCCGAGGCTGATCACGTACTCCGCGGGCGTGGCGCCGACACCGATGGCCGACCCCATGTTGTCGCCGGTGCCGGGTCCAACGACGATCCCTGCCGGGAGCCCCAACTCGGCCGCCGCGGCACCCGACAGCGTTCCGGCGGGTTCCTCGGGGCCACGCACGACGGGCAGATCCAGGCGGGCCGCGTGTTCTGCACCGACCGCGAGTGCCAGGAGATCGCGACGGTTTCTTCCTTCGGCCGGCGACCACCAACCAGAACCGGACGCCTCACCACGATCCGTCGCTAACTGCCCGGTCAGATTGAAATTGAGCCAATCGTGAGGAAGTCCGACGGCGGCGGTTCGGGCGAGATCGTCCGGCGCCGTGCGCGCGAGGTGAGCGAGTTTCGCGATGGTGAAGGAGGCAACCAATCGCGTCCCCACTTCGGTCGCGAAATCTGCCAGCGTGTTGAGGCGATCGGCGTCGGCCGCCGAGGCGACGTTGTTCCAGAGCGGTGCCGGGCGAACCGGCTTCCCTGCCCCGTCGATCGTCACGCAACCGTGCTGCTGCCCCGCGACGGCGATACCGCGGACGGAGGCGTCGCCGACGGACAATTCGCCGATCGCCGTTCGCAGGGCCTGCCACCAATCGTCGGGATCCTGGATGTCTTCGCCGGTGTGGGGGGCGCGGCCTTCGCCGAGGATCGCGCCGGTTTCGAGATCGACCGCCAGCACCTTCGTCGACTGCGTACTCGAATCGACGCCGAGGACGACTTCTCGCGTCACGCCACTTCTCCTGACTCGCCGAGACCGATGATCGGAGACTCCGGCTAGTGTATCCTGCCGATCGATTTCGATCGCGGCCGGTGGCATTCAGCGACGAGAGGGAACCGTGTTCATCGTCGACTGCGACATCCACGTCAACGACACGCCGGGCGCCTTGGCGCCCTACTGCGACATGCCCTGGCGGCTGTCGCTCGAAGAACTCGACGGCGCCAATTACCCGTATCTCCAGATACCGGGCTACTCGCCGAATCTTCGCCTTGATCCGCCCATCCCCGGTATGCACGCCAACCGGTCGGTGAACAACGCCGAAGAGATGCGCGACGGACTCGACGCGCTGGACATCGACGTCGGTATCTTGTTCCCCGATCAGTTGCTGCTCTTCGCTGCGCTCCCCAACATCGAATACGCGACCGCGCTCGCCCGCGCCTACAACCGTTGGCTCGTCGATCGCTGGTTGACGCGGGCGAACGGACTCTACGGCGCGATCGTCGCGGCGCCGCAAAATCCCGAGGACGCGGCCCGTGAGATCGAGCGGTATGCCGGAGAAGACCGCATCGCCGCCGTCTACCTGCCGACGGCCGGTGTCAACCCGCTTTGGGGACACCGCAGGTACGATCCGATCTTCGCCGCGGCGGAGGCGGCCGATCTCCCGGTTGCGCTGCACAGCGTCACGATCGTCACGCCGAACTTCCCTTACCAGATCGACCAGTTCGAGAATCACTTCGGGCGGCAAACGGTCTCGCACGCCTTCGCGATGATGGCCAACCTCGTCAGCATGATGCACACGGGTGTCCCCGCCCGTTACCCCAACCTGCGGATCGTCTTTACCGAAGCGGGGATCTCCTGGGCGCCGTACATGGCCTGGCGGATGGACAAATACCACCACGAGTACAGGAGGATGGTGCCGGTGCTGGAACGCCGCCCCAGCGAATACATCCGCGATCAGGTGTGGGTGTCGACCCAGCCGATCGAAGAACCGGACGATCCGATGCACCTGGTGGAAACGATCCGTCACGTCGGCGAGGACCGGATCGTCTTCGCCTCCGACTGGCCGCACCACGACTTCGACCACCCGAAGGCGATCATGAAACTGCCGATGCCGATCGAGACGAAGCGGAAGATCATGAGCGAGAACGCCCTCAGCCTCTTCACCCGCATCCCGGCGCCGGTTGCCGCGGGCGTCGCGGCGGGGGCGTAGCCGTGGCGGATCACCTCGTCGGTCCGTTGGCCGACTTTCCTCCCGGATCGCACCGCGTCGTCACCGTCAGAAACGTCCAGATCGGCATTTTCAACGTGGACGGCACGCTTTACGCGCTGCCGAACGTCTGCCCGCACCAGTTCGGACCGCTTTGCACCGGCACCGTCAACGGCACGATGGTCTGCAATGCCGAGACGAATTGGCAGCACGCCTGGCTTCGCAACGGCGAGATCTTGACGTGCCCCTGGCACGGGATCGAATTCGACCTGACGACCGGCGTCAGCCTCGCCTCGGCGAAACTGCGCGTACGCCGCTATCCGGTCACGGTGGAGGACGGTCAGGTCAAAATCTCGCTCTAACGGGGGAGGGGGAAAACCGTCGTGCCGTCATGGTATCCGCTGAAACCGACCTACCACGTACGGACCTACGCGTTCGGCGAACGCCTCATCCCCGAGCGCCTTGGCAAGTCGGGCGTTCCGAATGGCGTGGTCGCGGAGACATGGGAGGTCAGCGACTACCGAGCGGCGCGGGCCACCGTCACCAACGGCGAATTGGCCGGGCAACCGTTCCACGAGTTGACGTTGCGGCATCCGGACGAGATCGTCGGGCAGGGTTGGCGCGGCCCGCACTTCCCGCTCCTCGCCAAATTCCTCGATGCCTCGCACCGCCTGCCGGTCCATCTCCACGCCGACGACGAAACGGCGGCGCGCGTCCACGGCGAACCGAATGGCAAAACCGAAGCGTGGCACATCCTCTGGGCGGCACCGAACGCGAGCATCCTGGCCGGGATCAAACCCGGCGTCTCGCGCGATCAACTGGTCTCGGCCTGCAAATCGCAAGACTACGACGCCGTCATGCCGCGGTACCCGATCTCGGCAGGCGACACCGTCTACGTGCCCGGCGGCATCCTCCATTCGTTCGGACCGGATACGCTCATCTTCGAGATCCAACAGACCTCGGACCTGGGCCAGAACGTGATGCCGGAGGACCTGTATGGCCACCGCTTGACCGAAGACGAGTGGAACGCCAACATCGAAGCGACCCTTGCCGAGTTGAAGACGGACTACCTTCCGCGTCCGAACCCCGGTCTGGAACGATCGAGCGGCGCGAATCGGTATCGCGCCGGCTGCGCCTGGACGCGCTTCGCGCTCGAGCGGTGGACGTTGGGCGAGCCGCACCTCGAGCCCGTGCATTTGGATCGCTGCCTCACGATCTCGAACTTCGGGGACACCGTCCGCCTCGAGTACGCAGGCGGAGAGGAAACGCTGGGCCGCGCCGAGTCGTGCGTGGTCCCCGCTGCGCTCGGCGAATTCGAGATCGTGCCGAAGGGAGAGGGCGATCTGATCGTCTGCTATGTGCCTGACCTGACCCGGGACATCGTCGAGCCGCTCCGCGCCGCCGGTCATTCGGACGAAGCGATCGGGGCACTCGGGCACGTTCTCGCAGATCGAATTCCGGCGTGAACGGACTTCGCTAACGGTAAACCCATGAGGTTACTTCGGTGCTTCGCCGTATCTGTTGGCAGTCGCCCGGATGAGTGCCAGGATCATCTCGCGCAATTCGGCGGGAGCGCGGACGCGGGCGTGGTCCGCGAACCCGAAGAAGGTGCGCGCCCAATAGTCCAACTCGCTCGGGGGACAGCGGAATCGCAGGTCCCAGGTCGAGTCGTCGATCTGCCGTAGCACTCCCCCGCGGCGCGGAAGGTCCTCCGCCATCCGCGCTCCCCGGTAGTCGAGCGTCACCGCGATTTCGGGGTGGTTCGGATCGTCGTAGGCGGGACCCGGTGCCGCGGCCAGGCGCCTCACGTCGTCCGCGTTTGCCGGCGGCGGCGTGGCCTCGACGGAGATGATCCGATCGAGGCGGAATTGGCGCACCGATCTCACCTCATGCGACACCGCCGAGCAGTGCCAGAAGCCGTCGATCTCGATCAAAGAGATCGGAAAAATCGCGTGCGATGCCACGCGTCTGAGCGAACCGTAGGTGATGCGGAGCCACGTCTCGGCGGCGATGGCGTCGTCGACGATCTGGAACGAACCGAGGCGGTCGGCGTGGCGGGGAGGCGCCAATTGAACGCGGCCGATGACTTGCTCCGCAGCCGACAGGACTTCGGGTCGGAGCGCGGCGCGCAACTTCTCCGCCGCGGTGCGCGCGGACGCCGACATCGGACCATTCGGATGTGCCGACAGCGACCGGGCGGCCACCAGCAGGGCACTCGCTTCCGCGGTCGTCAGGTGGACGGGTTTGAGCCAGTAGTCTTCGGCGAGACCCAGGCCGCCGCCCGCGCCCGGGATGGCGACGATCGGCACGCCGATTTGCGAGAGGGCGTCGACGTCGCGCAAGATCGTTCGTCGCGAGACTTCGAAGCGCACGGCAAGCTGGGCCGCGGTCTGGCGACGGTCTTGCAGGGCGAGGATGATGCCGGTCAGGCGATCCGTTCGATTCACGGTCTGGCAATCCGGTGAATGCGAAGCGCCGTGCGAATGGTCAACGTGGGTCGTCGGCGTATAATGGTACCGGTCGAGACATCGGTCTGATCGGTTTTGTGACCGCGCTAAGGCGGTTCTGGATAGGGTAGTCAGCCATCGCACGCACGGCGCTCAGTACCAATAAGCCACGAGAGCACGCTCTTCTCGTCGCCGTCGACAGATACGGCGCAACCTGGGAGGCCGCCGACTCGCTCGAAGAACTCGCGCGGCTCGCCGAGACGGCCGGGGTCGAGGTCGTCGGCTCGGTCACCCAGAAGCTGTCCCATCCGATGTCGGGAACGTACGTCGGCAAGGGCAAGCTCGAAGAGATCGAGGCACTTCGGGAATCGCTCGAATACGACCTCGTCATTGTCGACGACGAGTTGACGCCGGCCCAACAGCGGAATCTGGAAAAAGCCCTCGATGTCAAGATTCTCGATCGCACGGCCTTGATTTTGGACGTGTTCGCACGCCGCGCGCAGACGCACGAGGGGAGACTCCAGGTCGAGCTGGCGCAACTGGAATACCGGTTGCCGCGGTTGACGGGGATGTGGACGCACCTCTCCCGGCAAGGGGTCGGCGGCGTCGGTCTGCGCGGACCCGGCGAGACCCAGTTGGAGGCGGACCGCCGCGAAGCCGGCAAGCGGATCACGTTCATCAAAGGCGAGTTGAGCGAGGTTCATCGGCACCGGCAACTCTATCGGGATCGGCGGCGAGAGCGGCAGGCGCCGGTGGTTGCCCTGGTCGGGTACACCAACGCGGGGAAGAGCACCTTGCTCAACGCGTTGACCGGGGCCGATGTGCTCGCCGAAGATCAACTCTTCGCGACGCTCGACCCGACGACCCGGCGGACGTCGCTGCCGAGCGGGCGAGACGTGCTGGTCACCGACACGGTCGGGTTCATCAACAACCTGCCGACGATGCTGATTGCCGCGTTCCGCGCCACCCTGGAGGAGATCAACGAGGCGGCGGTCATCGTCCACGTGCTCGACATCACCCATCCGAACGCGGCCGAGCAAGCCGACACCGTCACCAAGGTCCTGGAAGAACTGGGCGCCGACGACAAACCGGTGGTGATGGCGCTCAACAAGATCGATGCCTTGGCGTCGGATGGGCAGGATGCGCTCGACGACCTGACGCGGGATTTGGCATTGCCAGCCGACGTCGTCGCTATTTCGGCAAGAGAACGGGTGGGTCTGGACGAACTGCTCGGCAAAGTCGAAAACCTGCTCGAACGCGAACGGCAATTCCTCACGGTGACGCTGTCGATTCCTTACGATCGATCCGACCTCGTCGAGCGATTCCACCGTCTTGGCCGTGTCGAGGGTACATCCCACGACGAACGGGGGACGACGGTGCACGGATCGCTGCCGGAATACGCGCTCGGCGCGTTTTCGCCGTACTTGACGGTGAGAGGCGGCGGACCCAAGCCGCCGGTCTCGGCGGCCGTTCCCGAGTCCGCGGCCTAGGATCGGGTCTTAGGACTATCGTAGGAAAAGCCTCAGCGCGGACGTTTGGCCAGTTCCGGCGGCTCAGGACCCTCCGCTATACTCGGGACGACGAGGTACCGATGGGCGTCCGTGCAGACGCGCGGAGAAGGCACCGGGTCGGTGACTGCTGACGGAACAAGCCAGGTCGTTCAGAGAACCGAATCGGACTCGGGTCGGCAGGCGCGAGCAGCGGTCACGTACCGCGACGCCGGCGTCGACATCGACGCGGCGACCAGCGCGGTCGATCGCCTGAAACGTCACGCCCATGCCACCTTCGGCTCCTCGGGCGCCGCGGCTCCGATCGGCCACTTCGGCGGCGTCTACCGTCTGGAGGCGGGTCCTGACCGATTGCTGGTCGCCAGCGCCGACGGGATCGGGACCAAACTCATACTTGCCTTTTTGCTCGGCCCGCTCGCCCACTATCTCGTCGGCGGCGATCTCGTCAATCACTGCGTCAACGACATCCTGGCCTGCGGCGCCCGGCCGCTCTTTTTCCTCGACTATGTCGCGATGGGTCGTCTCGACGGCGACGTCCTGGAATCGCTCGTGTCCGGCATGGCCGATGCCTGCCGCACGAATGGGCTGGCCCTGATCGGCGGCGAGACGGCAGAGATGCCGGGGCTCTACGCGGAGGGCGAGTACGACGCCGCCGGTTTCATCGTCGGTACGGTCGCACCCGACGCCTTCGTCGATGGGAGCGCCGTTTGCGCGGGCGATCTGCTCGTCGGTCTCCCGAGTGCCGGATTGCACACCAACGGCTACAGCCTGGCGCGGCGGATCGTTGGGCTCACCGGAGACGCCGAGACCGATCGACGCCTGCTTGACCGTAGACTACCGGGTGCCGACGGCGAAACGATCGAAGACTGGTTGATGGCCCCGCACCTGACGTACTTGCCGTCGGTGCTGCCGCTCGTCGAACGGGGTCTGATCCACGGTATGGCCCACATCACGGGCGGTGGTTTGCTCGACAACGTGCCGCGGATGCTTCCAGAAGGATTGGCCGCCGAGTTCGATCGGGCGACCTGGTCGGTCAATCCGATTTTCACTTACCTCGTCGAGGCGGGTCGACTCTCGCCGGAGGAGCGCTACCGGGCGCTGAACATGGGTCTTGGCTTCGTGTTGGCGATCGCGCCGGGTGACTCCGCGACGGTGCTCGGCGAGCTTTCCACCGGACGCATCGTCGGCAGGGTGGTTGAGGCCGGCGAAGACGGGCGGCGGGTACGGGGGTTAACGGAAGGCGGGAACGCTGATGGCTAACCCGCCAAGCGGCCCCGCAACGGGAATCCCCGTCGCTCCGATGCTCGGACATTTCGATCCGCACCTGACTCAGCTCATCATCGACGAGGAGACGTCGACGTCGATCACCCTGGTGTTGCGGCAGTTGATCAAAGACAGCCAGGCGACGAGCGGCATGGTGCTCGACCGGGCGGGTCAGATCATCGTCTGGGACGGCAGCGGTTACGAAGGCGCGCGGATGCAACTCGGCGCGCTGATCGCCGGCACCTATGCCTCGACGCGGGAGGTGGCGCGCATCCTGGAGGAGAGCGGGTTCCGCACGCTCTTGCAAGAAGGCGCCAAGGAGAAGATCTTTACCGAAGCGGTCGGCGACCAATGGTTGGTCTCCGTGATCTTCGGTCGCCACACCCACCTTGGACTCGTCAAAGTGCTCTGCAGCCGGGCGACCGTCGACCTGGTGCAGATCCTGGCGCGCACGGTCGAACGGAGCAAGGCCCGACCCAAACTCCGCGATGCCGGACTGATGCGCATCGCGAACGATACGATCGACCTCATCTTCCGGGACGATTCCGAGAAGTGATGGGCTGAGGGAAAGGACCTATGGCGCTCATCAATGTCGCCGCCCGGGAGATCCACGGCAAGATCGTTTACTACGGTCCGGGTCTCTGCGGCAAAACGACTAACCTGCAATACATCCACGGCAAGATCCCCACGGGCACCAAGGGTGATCTCCTCTCGATCGCGACCGAAACCGAGCGCACGCTCTTTTTCGATTTCTTGCCGCTCGATCTCGGCAAGGTCCACGGGTTCACGATCCGTTTCCACCTCTACACCGTCCCCGGACAGGTGCTGTACGAGCGGACGCGGATTGCGGTGCTGAACGGGGCGGACGGCGTTGTCTTCGTCGCGGACGCCCAGCGTGAGAGGTTGCAGGACAACCTGCAGAGTCTGCGCGAGCTCGCCCAGAACGTGTCGGCGCAGGGCAAGCGCTTCCTCGACTTCCCGCTGGTGATGCAATACAACAAGATGGACCTACCGAACTCACTGCCGGTGCCGGTCCTCGATCGCTACCTGAACACCATCCGCGTTCCCCGCTTCGAAGCGACCGCGGTCAACGGCGCCGGCGTCTTCGAAACTCTGCGGGCGGTCTGCAAGTTGGTGACGAACAAGCTCTGATCGTAAAGCGTAGGGAGGTCCTTCGCTGCGCTCAGGATGTTCAATTGAGGGATTGGACCAAATCTGAACATCCTGAGCGCAGCGAAGGACCTCTCCGTCGCCGGTACCATCTCTCCCCTCAGACGATCACCTGCTCATCCGCAAAGAACGCCATTGTCGCCTCCGTATCCTGGAAAATCGGCGCGTCGCCGATCGCGGCGGCGAACTCCGGGCTGGTTTCGGCGCGCCGCCAGGACTCCTCGTCGTCGAAACCGAGAACGGCGACGGCGTCGAACGGTGGCGGTTCCTCTGGGTGCCCAGTCATCGGGTAGCAACGGTAGAAGCGGACGCCGGGCACCTTCGCGGTGAGCGGCGTGTGCGCTTCGATCCAATAGCGCGTGAACTCCTCTTGGGACAAGGACGCTTTCTTCTTGACGAGGAAGACGACGGTGAACACGCCGCGTGCTCCTTTCGCACTCAGTCGTCGTCCATGCCCAGCAAGAAGTCGGGCCGGGCGTATTCGGGGTTTGGGTGGGTGTAGAAGCCTTGTCCGGACTTCTCGCCGAGTTTGCCTTCGGTGATGAGACGGTGGAGGGTTTGCGAGGGGAGGTCGGTCGGGTCGGGTGAGACCGCGTGGTAGGAAGCTTCGATGTCGGCCACGACGTCGAGACCGACCATGTCCATGATGCCGAACGGGGCGTATTGCGTCTGGAAAAAGAGCATCCAGAGGCGGTCCACGTCTTCGGGATCGGCCACGCCCTCGTCGACCACGCGCAACGATTCGCGCTTTACCGCGCGCCAGATCCGATTGATGATGAACCCTTTGCTTTGGCCGCGAACGACGGCCGTGACCAGCCCCAAAGATCGGCCGAACCGCCTGGTGCTCGCCAGAACTTCGTCGCTGGTCTGACCGCAGGTCATCAGTTCCAGCATCGAGCGCACCCAGACCGGTGCGAAGAAGTGCATGTTGAGCAGGCGATCTGGTCGCTCGACGACTTCCGCGAGCGGGGCAGAGGGCAAGGAGGAGCTGTTGGTTGCCAGGATGGTGTCGGATTGAGCGAATCGTGAAAGGTCCACGAAGACGGCGCGTTTGGTATCGAGGTCTTCCCGGACCGCCTCGATGACGAGGTCGGCATCGGACACGGCATCTTGCAACGATTCGGCCAGACGGAGTCGAGCAAGCGCCCCCGCGACATCTCCGTCCGCCATTTCGGCGGCCGCGATCGCCGGCAGGATCTCGCGCTCGGCCCGTTCACGGCCGCGCTGAAGCGCGTTTGGAACGGCGTCAAACAGGGCGACGTGCCGACCGCCGAATGCCGCCAGCGACGCGATCTGCGCTCCCATCGTTCCCGCGCCGACGACGGCAACCCGGTTGATGACCCGCCCCGGTGTCTCAGTCAATGCAATGCTCCTCGACGCATGTCTACGCATGGTTCGATCCGATTCTGGTCGGACCGGAGTTTGCCACGAATCCCGCCGCGGTGCGCCATGCCGTATCATCGCGCGCCGCACGGGTGGCATGGTGCGGGGAGGGCGATGAGATGGCCGGTGAGCTCCTCTTGGGGATCGATGTCGGAACCTACAGCTCAAAGGGTGTCCTCTGCGCGCCCGATGGCGAGGTGCTCGCGGCGGAGACGGTGGAGCACGGATTGAGTCTGCCGCGGCCGGGTTGGGCGGAACACGACGCGGACGCGGTCTGGTGGAGCGACTTCGTCCAGATCTGTCGCCGGCTGTTGGGTAGGCGCTACGCGGGCGACGACGTCGGCGCCGTGGCGGTCAGCGCGATCGGCGCGTGCATGCTGCCCGTCGATCGCGATGGGCGCCCGCTCCGGCCCAGCGTCCTCTACGGCATCGACACCAGATCCGCGGAGGAGATCGCCTGGCTCAACGAGCGGTTCGGTGAGGAGGCCATGTTCGATCTGGCCGGGATGGCGCTGACCAGTCAGGCGATCGGGCCGAAGATCCTGTGGCTGCGCCGCCACGAACCGGAGGTCTTTGCCCGCACCCACAAAATCCTCACCGCCGGCTCGTATCTGGTATATCGTCTGACCGGCGAGTACGTGATCGATCGCCACACCGGTTCGTATTTCAATCCCCTCGTCGACATCCATCGTCTCGAATGGGACGGCCGCTTCGCCGAACCGATCGTCGACCTGGACCGGCTGCCGCGCTTGATGTGGTCCGACGAGATCGCGGGGACGGTCGGGGCTCGTGCCGCCGCCGAAACCGGGCTGCGGGGCGGTACACCGGTCACCGCGGGAACGGTCGACGCGGCCGCAGAGGCCGTCAGCGTCGGGGTCGTCGAACCGGGCGACATGATGGTGATGTACGGCACGACGATGTTCTTCATCCTGGTGACCGACCAACCGGTACCCGACCGGCGGATGTGGGCGACGGCCTTCTGCTTCCCCGGTCTCTACGACGTGGCCGGCGGCATGGCGACCTCGGGCGCCTTGACCCGCTGGTTCCGCGATCAATTTGGGACGGCCGAGCTGGCGCACGAACGCGAGGGCGGCCCGAACGCCTACGCGGCGCTGGCCGAGCTCGCTGCTACGGCGCCGGTCGGCGCCGGAGGCGTCGTCTGCCTGCCGTACTTTAGCGGAGAGCGGACGCCGCTCAACGATCCGCTCGCCCGCGGCATCTTTGCGGGTCTGACGCTCTCGCATACCCGCGGTCACCTGTACCGCGCCGTTCTCGAAGGAACCGCGTTCGGCGTTCGCCACAATCTGGAGGCGATGCGCGAGATGGGCGCGGAGCCGCGGCGGTTGGTGGCGGTCGGCGGCGGGGCGAAGAATCCGGTCTGGTTGCAAATCGTCACCGATGCGACCGGCCTTGCCCAGGACGTCCCGGAGCGAACCGTCGGCGCGTCGTACGGCGACGCCTTTCTCGCCGGACTCGCCACCGGGATCGTGCCCGATCGCTCCTCACTGCGACGCGACTGGGTCAAGATCGCGACGCGCCTGGAACCCGAGATCGCGCGCCACGCGGCGTACGAACCGTACTACGGCGTCTATCGCCGCCTGTACGAGAACGCGAAACAGGAATTGCACGAACTCGCCCGGTTGGGACGGGCAGACGGTCCGGACTGACCGAACCGGCTCCAGCCTACCGGTTGTCCCAAATACCGAAACCACGAAGAAACGCAGCCCGTGCAGTCTTGCGCTGGGGCCGGCGAGATGATAGGGTGGCTCGACGGAACCTGAGTGACCCGTCCGATGGGCATGCCGGCAATGCCGGCACGGCGCGCGACGAGGACCGGGTAGGGGGACACGTTCATGACACATGACGAGATAGAGGACCTGTTAAACCGTCGTGCCGTATTGAAACGCTCCGCGGCGATCGTGGCGCTCCTTGCCGGTACCCTGGCTCCGGTCGGTTTGCATTCGGTGCTCGCCCAAGATGGTACGGACGGCGGCGACAACCAGGGCGGCGCCTCCGAAGGCGGCAACGCCACCGGCGGCGACTCGCAGGGCGGCGACGGCAACGGCGGCAGCGGCAGCGGTGGCGGGGCCTCGTCCGGCGGCACCGATGGCGGAGACGCCACCGGCGGCAACAACGCGGGCGGCGACGGCGGGAGCGCCGGCGGCGGCGGCGGCAGCGGCGGTGACGGTGTTGGCGCCGACGGCGGCGATGCCGAAGGCGGTGCCGGTGCCGGTGGCGCCGGTGGTGACGGCGGCGACGCCGGTTCTGGTGGCGGCGCCCAGAGCGGCGACGCCGTCGGCGGCAACGGTGGTGACGCGTCTGCAGGTGCCGATTCCGGCGGTGGCGGGGGCGGCGACGCCGAGGCGACCGGCGGCGGCGGTGGTGCAGCATCGGCCGGCAGCGGCGGTGGCGAGTCGGTCGACGGTGGTACCGGCGACATCGAGATCTCGTCCGCGGGCAGCGGGGGCGGTTCGTCGTCGAGCAGTTCCGGCGGTTCGGGCGGCTCGACCGAATCGGATTCGCACGCCGAACGGAAGCTGAGGCGCCTGCGCCTTCGCTTCAGCCGCGTCGGACTCGGTGTCGAAGCCCAATAGCATTCGGATTCGCGGCGGCCGGGGCAATTGATGCCCCGGCCGCGCCATTTCTGCCATCGCGTCATGGAGCTGGATCCGCGGACCTACGACAAGGAGGCTGCGATGTCGGCAGATGAGCGCGATAAACGACTCGGCGATCGTTTCAGTCGTCGCGACGCGTTGCGCGGAGCAGGCCTGGTCGCGGCGGCGATCGTAGCCGCGGTGTCGCCGCGCGGATTGCGCTCGGCGCTTGCCGGCGCGGTCGGCGGCGGGAATACCGGTGGCAACGGCACGGGTGACAGCACGACGGGCGGGGACAGCACGGGAGGCGCCGGCGTCGGCGGACCGGCCACGGGAGGCAGCGCCTCGACGGGCGACACCACCGGCGGTGACACGATCGGGGGCGGCCACACGGGCGGGAACGGCGGCAGTGCCACCGGTGCCCAAGGCCAGGGGGCAAACGGTACCGGCGGCAATGGTGGGACCTCCACCGGCGGTAATGGAGCGGGCGGCGACGGCGGTCCCGGCGGCAACGGCGGCAACGGCGGCAACGCGAAGAGCGGCAACGCCACCGGCGGCGATGGCGGCGATGCGAACAGCGGCGCGCACACTCGTTCCGTCTCGGCGACGTCTGCCGGTTCGACCAAGAAAAAGAAGACCCCCAAGAAGAAAAAGAAGTCATCGTAGGGGTGACTCGACTCCTTTGAAGGACCCCCACCGATTGTCCTTCGAATTGACGGCGGCGAACCCATTGACAGGTGCCCTTCGGTCACGTAGTCTACGGACCGGCGGGGTAGGCCTGCCGTAGGAAGGGCCAGACTGTGACCCGTTACTGGGTGCCAAACAGGATCGGCATCGGTGCTCCGTTCGCGGAGC
>DATBFX010000191.1:0-3527 GCA_036558305.1 Thermomicrobiales bacterium
AACGGCGCCAGGACGTAGGAGAGGGTGCCGCCCTGCAGGTAGAGGGTGCCGGACGGAAACACCGGCGCCCCTTTGTGCGCCACCGCCCGCGCCGCCATGATGCTGGCCGCCTCGTCGACGTGCGACGAGAGGTGCTCCGCCGTCGACAACCGGATCAGGAACGCCGCGACGACCAGCGCCAGCAGCGCTGCCGGCACCCACGATCCCGCCCGCCGCGCATCCTCCTCGTCCGGGAGGTGCCCGTTGACCACCGGCCGTCCCCAACGCCGCCACAGCGGCGTCACCGGCACCGTCTCGGGCTCAAACTCGACATCCTGCGAAGTCACGATGCTCCCCAAGGCGGGCGGAAGGCGGAAGGCGGAAGGCGGGGAGCCCGAACGTGCCGGTTCCCTCCCTCGCCTAAAGCTTATACCGAATTGTCCCCTCCCTCCGCCCGCGCCTGCGGTATCATCGACAACTCAACAAGGGGAGGATGCGTGTGCGACCGCTGAAGGTTGGGTTACACCTGCCGGAGACGGAACGGATCGCGCCGTGGTGCGATCTGGCCGCGATGTGCCGGTTGGCCGAAGAGGTCGGGTTCGATTCGATCTGGGTGCCCGATCACCTCGTCTACCATGCTCCGGGCCAGGAACCGAAGGGGCCCTGGGAATGCTGGTCGATCCTCTCGGCCGTCGCCGCGGTGACCCATCGCGTCGAGATCGGCCCGCTCGTGCTCTGCACCAATTTCCGCAACCCCGCCCTGATCGCCAAGATGGCCGACACCGTCGACGAGATCAGCGGCGGCCGGCTGATCCTCGGACTGGGTGCCGGTTGGCACGAACCGGAATACCGCGCCTTCGGGTTTCCCTACGAACCGCGCGTCGGCCGCTTTTTCGAGGCGTTCACGATCATCCGCACCCTCCTCCGCGACGGTGCGATCGACTTCCAGGGGAAGCACTACACCGTCCGCGACTGCGAGTTGCGTCCGCGCGGTCCGCGCCCGGCCGGCCCGCCCTTGCTGATCGGTTCCCGCGGCGACCAGATCCTCAGGAAAACGGCGCCGTACGTCGACTACTGGAACGCCTGGGCCGTCTGGAACGGCAACCGCCCGGAGGGGATGGCCCCGCTCCACGCCCAGGTCGACGCCGCCTGCGCCGCCACCGGTCGCGACCCCGCCGAGATCGCCCGCACCGTCGCCGTCTTCGTCCAACTCCCCGGCGGCACCGAACCCGACAACCCCAGGGCGCCGTGGTTGCGGGGATCATCGGAAGCACTGGCCGAAACGCTGCGCGCCTTCGCCCGTGCCGGTGTCGCGCACGCCCAGATCTTGCTCGACCCGAACACGGCCGAAGGGATCGCCGCGTTCACACCGGTTCTTGAACTGCTCGACCAGGGGTAAGGCGGGAGGTGGGAGGCGGCAGGCGGATGGAGCACGATATCGTTCTCCCCGCCTTCCGCCTCCCGCCTTCCGCCCTTCGTCACAGGAGGTCGCCGTGAGTCACTCGTCAAACCGTCAGCGCCCGTTGAAACTCGGTATCTTCATCAGCGCGATCGCCGGCGGCATGCGGGACGGGGCGTTGCGCTGGCGCGATCTGCGGGCGATGGCGGAGACGGCCGAAGCGGTCGGCTTCGACTCGTTCTGGCTCCCCGACCATCTGATCTTCAAAAACGAGGGGGAGGCGCCGCACGGACCGTGGGAGTGCTGGTCGTTGCTGGCGGCGCTCGCGGCGTCGACGTCCCGGCTCGAACTCGGGACGGCCGTCACCTGCGTCGGCTTCCGCAATCCCGCGCTGCTCGCGAAGATGGCCGACACGGTCGACGAGATCAGCGGCGGGCGGTTGGTGCTGGGATTGGGCGCGGGCTGGCACAAACCGGAATACGAAGCCTTCGGTTACCCCTTCGATCACCGCTTCGCGCGCTTCGACGAAGCCTGCACCATCATCAAGACCCTGCTCCGCGAGGGCAAGATCGACCACGAAGGCACCTACTACAGCGCCCGCGAGTGCGAGCTCCGCCCCCGCGGCCCGCGCCCGAGCGGTCCCCCGATCATGATCGGCGCCCTCGCCTCGAAACCGCGCATGCTCGGGTTGGTCGCCAAGCACGCCGATTGGTGGAACGGTTGGCTCCTCCACGCCCGCAGCCACCCCGACGAGGTTCCGCCGCTCCGGACGGCGGTCGACACCGCCTGCGCGGGCGTCGGCCGCGATCCCGCGACGCTGGTGCGCACCCTCGGCATCGGCGTCGATCAGCGCCCTCCCTCCGCGCCGCCGGCGCACGTGCCCGGTACCGCGAGCTACATCTCCAGCCCGGCGAGCTTTCTCACCGGCACCCCCGAAGAGCTCGCCGAGCACATGCACGCATTCGCGCGCGAAGGGATCACGCACGTCCAGGTGACGCCGCGGATCCAGGGCGTGGCCGGGGTTGAGGCGTTCGGACGGGTGCTGGAGTTGTTGGATCGCGATTAGGGACGACCGCTTGTAGGGGCGGACCGCCGTGTCCGCCCGGCCACGTGACCGCGGGGTTCTGCTTCGAGAAACGCGTCCCGTGCCGGCCGTCTGCCGCCGGGCGACGTCGTCGCGTATGGAGCAGGGCGGACACGGCGGTCCGCCCTCACGACGATTTGGTAACAGCGCATGAAGAGATGAACCGCGGGATGGCCGCCGACTGGTAAGCCGCCCGCCGCGTGAAAGGCAGAGCGCATCAGCACAGACCGATGTCCGCTCCGGAGAAGGTGAAGTTGCCGAGGTAGTCGGCCGCGATCGTGCCGGCGGCGCGCAGTCCCTTGAGGTCGCCGGTGCCGTTGAGGGCGTGGAAGCGGCCGCTGGCGGTGTTGGCGACCAGATCGGCGCGGCCGGTGTAGCGGAGGGTGAACGACGACTGCTGGTCCGGGCTGGTGGCGACGAAGGAGCCGACGATCGTCGCCTTGCCGGTCGCCTGGTTGAGCGTGATCTCCTGCAGACCCGAGATCGCGAAGTCCTCGAAGCGACCGCTCGTGTACTGGCCGATGATCCCGCTCTTCCTGATCCTGACGATGTCGCCGTGGGTCGAGATGGTGCCGACGTTGTTCGGGTCGGTGAAGACGAGGAACGAGGTCTGGCAATCGGCTGCGCTCGCTGCCGCCGGTCGACCGCTCAGACCGACGAACGACGCCATCAGCACCACCGCCAGCGTCGCCACCAGCGATGCCCGGCCGAACCGTTTGATGCCCGACAAGAATGCATGAATCACGGGAACGTTCTCCTTCGCTGATCTGTCCGGCGACGCCGCGCGTCGCACTCTTCCGAACCGAAACCAGGTACGGAATGCCGGCCATACCGGATCATCCCCTGACGCGGCGATCCCTGACTCCGCGGTGTAAGATGCGGTCACGTTGCATCGTCTCTTAAGCGAACGGTCATTCGTGCGCGCGGCAGGCAGACGCCTCGTCTGGACGTCCGCGTCGTTGCGCTCGCTTCGCCGTCTCGCGGAGTCTTGCGATGCCTCGATGGCCGCGACGATCGCACGGTGCGCCGGGCAACCCGCCAACCGCGGGTGACGCCGGCGTTGCC
>DATBFX010000192.1:0-8189 GCA_036558305.1 Thermomicrobiales bacterium
GGAGGACGGCGGCAGGGTCCCCGTCCGAAACGCCGACCGGCACGAACGGCGCGTTGAAGGCGCGGGTTCCGACCACGATCCCGGCTTGCGTTCCGCCGGAACCGGACGCGAAGTACAGGCGGCTCGGCGACTCACCGACGGAAAGCAACTGGCTCGTCAACTCCAGCACGAACGCCACGTACCCGAGTGCTCCGAGCGGGATGCTGGCGCCGGTCGGAATGGCATACGGGACTTCGCCGGCCGCCTTCAGCTCCTCGAGCACGGCTGCTATCGCCGCGGCACGCTCTGGGGGTGCCGGAACGATGCGGACGTCGACGTTCATGAGTCGGTCGAGGAAGAGATTGCCTTGAACGTCGGCGCCGTGCCGCGCGTCGAGGACAAGAACGGCTTTGAGACCGGCCGCTGTTGCCGCTGCGGCGGTCAGTCGCGCGTGGTTCGATTGGGCGGCCCCTTCGGTGATGAGGACGGTGGCGCCGCGGCCGATGGCGTCGGCGAGGACGTATTCGAGCTTGCGGGCCTTGTTCCCGCCGAACGCGAGTCCGGTCAGGTCGTCGCGTTTCAGGTAGAGACGGGGGCAACCCGGACCGAGGGCCAGTTCGAGGTTGCGGGCACGGTTCAGCGGCGTCGGCGTGGTCGTGAGGGGAAAGCGCGGGAAACTCGCCAGGCGCATGACGCTCCTCGTTTCGTACGCGCGGCACAAACCGGGTGGCCGGGTGCGTTGCCGGGACGCTACCACGCCGGACCGTCGCCCACAACTCCCGTAGACCGTCGCCGCGGGCGGTTCTATACTCGCGGCACGCCGATTCGATGGTCGTTCCATGGAGGAATTTCGATGGTTCAAGCCCCGGTTAGACAAGGTATCCTCGCCGAGTTCGAAGAGCGGTTCGCCGGCTCGCAACGCCTCTACGACCGGGCCCGCGCCGCCCTTGCCGGCGGTATCGCCCACGACGGCCGCTACATCAAACCCTTCCCGATTTATGTCGATCATGCCGACGGGCCCTACAAGTGGGACGTCGACGGTCACAAGCTGATCGACTACGCGATGGGTCACGGTTCCCTCATCCTCGGCCACAACGACCCTTCGGTGACCGAGGCGATGGCGGCGCAGTTGCACCGCGGCACGCACTACGGCGCCGGTCACGAGGGGGAGATTCGCTGGGCCGAACAGGTGCAAAAGCTGATCCCCTCTGCGGACCTGGTCCGGTTCGTCGGCTCCGGCACCGAAGCGAATCTGCTGGCGATGCGCCTCGCCCGCGCCTACACCGGTCGCAACACGATCCTCAAATTTGACGGACACTTCCACGGTTGGAGCGACTACCTGGTCAAAGGCGAAAAACCGCCGTTCGAGGGCGCCTCCGTGCCGGGCGTTCCCGACGACGTGCTGCGCACCGTCGCCGTGCTTCCGTCCGACGACCTCGGGGCGGTCGAGGAGCGGTTGGTTCAAGGTGACGTCGCCGCGGTGATCGTCGAACCGAGCGGCGCGTCTTGGTCGATGATCCCGCTGCCGGAGGGTTTTCTGGCCGGTCTGCGTGATCTGGCGACGAAGCACGGCGCCGTCCTGATCTTCGACGAGGTGATTACCGGGTTCCGCTGGTCGCCCGGCGGCGCCCAGGCCCGCTTCGGCATCACCCCAGACATGACGAGCATGGCGAAGATCGTCGCCGGTGGGATGCCCGGTGGCGCGGTCGCCGGGCGGGCCGCGATCATGGCGCACCTCGAATTCAAGGACGAGCCGGGCTGGAACGCCAAGAAGAAGGTGATCCATCCCGGTACCTACAACGCCAACCCGCTGGCCGCCACCGCCGGTTACACCTGCCTGAAGCGGTGCGAGGATCCCGCGATCCAGCAGCGCGCCGACGCGCTGGCCGCCCGTTTGCGGACCGGTCTCAACACGGTGATGGAGCAACACGGCGTCAACGGCTGCGCCTGGGGCGAGAGTTCGGCTTTCCACGTCATCGTCGGCGAGCAGTGCACAAACCGCACGGCGGGCGATCTCCACACGCCCGAAGGGATCGCGCCGGCAACGTTGAAGTCGAGCGGCAAGGCCGGTCTGGCCACGCCGCTCAGTCTCGGCATGCTTCTGGAAGGCGTCGACCTTTTCAACGCCGGCGGCTTGATGAGCGTCGCGCACAGCGAGGACGACGTCGACTTCACGATCGAAGCGTTCGAGCGGACGCTGTTGCGGATGAGGCTCGAAGGAATGGTGTACTGAGTCCGGTCTGATGGCCGGTCCCCTCGCCCGGAGCGCGGGCGAGGGGGTTCGACTCCAGTTCCGCGTGTGGGGACGCCGCTCGACCGCCACGCCGAGGGGCGAATCGACGACGTGGTGATCCCTCCTCACGTTTCCTCCCTGGCCGGGAATGAAGTCCGTAGGTTCGTTCCGGCGACCCGCCGGCAAGAGTCGCTTACTCAAAATGCGTCTTGCCGTGCCCGGATGTGTTAGGATGGGTGTGATCGGTGGTATTCGAGGTGGTGTTTCGGGTAGCGTAGAAGGTCTCGACCGGACAATGCATGCGCGGGGGTTGGATGGACATGGCTGCAGAAGCAAGGGCAATGCCGGATGTCGACACCCCAAGCGAGGAGTGGGCGTCTGACCTGATTGAGCAGGCCCATGCACGGGCGGTGCGGTCGAGCACGGCTGAGGCGGCAGCATTCCTCCAAGCGCTCGTCGGCCAACGGTTAACCGCCATGGCGACCGGAATCGATGATCCAAAGGCCGTGGGCAAATGGGCCCGCGGCGAACGGGAACCGCGAGGTGAAGCGGTGCGCCGGTTGCGGGAAGCGTTCCAGGTTGCTGTGCTCTTGTCGCTCGGCGAATCCGAGCAAACTGCGCGTGCTTGGCTCATGGGGATGAACCCTCACCTCGACGATCGGGCCCCGATGGCGATCTTTGCGTCGTCTCCTGACGGCGGCGAGCGGGTGATGCGCGCCGCGCGAGCGTTTCTGGCGCACGGTTAATGCCGACTCGCCTGGCACCGGCTCCGGGCGTGCTTTACCGTCTGGGACGAGCGCCCGATCCCCTGGCATGGCCACCCAGAGCGTTTGTCGGCGGCGGACGGTACGACCATCCTCACGGCGACTTTCTCGTCCTTTACGCCGCCGAGCAACGCGGGGGTATGTTCTTGGAAACGCTCGACAGTTTCCGGCCCGCGATCGTGGATCTCACGCTGGCTGCAATGGGGCCAGCCGGAGATCCAACCGATGAAATGCCGGCGGCAGGGTTGATCCCCGGTGCATACTTTCGGAGGCTCATCGGCCGCCTGACCGTTGCGCCCAACCAACTCTGGCTTGATCTGCGATCGGCAGAAACCCATCAGACGCTCCGCTCTGAGCTTGCTCAGACGCTGGTGACGTTGGGCTATCCGCGCCGCTTCGTTTGGGGCGATCTACTCAGCCATGACCACAGGCTGACGCAAGCGGTCGCGAGTTGGGCTTACGACCGAGGCTTTCACGGGATCGCCTCCACGAGCTGCCACGATTCGGAGGTCGACTGCTGGGCTTTGTTCGATCGGACAGAATTCGAGGCAGTTGGCAGCCCGGATCCGATCCGGCGGGACGATCCCGATCTGGTAGCCGTGGCCCGACTCTTCGAATTGACGATTTCCCGGTGACTCTCGGCTCTGGCACTCCGCGGGACCATCCTGACCCTTGCGCCCCTCTTTCCTCCCTGTCACTATCCAGCCGCGACAACATCATCTTGAGTAATTGGCCCCCGGGCCGGAGGGTAGGAGTTTGGACCGCGTTGGGACTGGGCAACAGGCGACGAACAAGCATTACGACGCCATCGTCGTCGGCTCGGGGCACAACGGGTTGATCGCCGCGGGCTATTTGGCGAAGGCCGGCAAGCGGGTACTGGTCCTGGAGCGGCGGGGGATCATCGGTGGGGCGACGGTGACGGAGGAGCCGTTTCCGGGGTACAGGCTATCGACGTGCTCGTACGTCTGCAATCTGCTGTTGCCGGAGGTGATTCGGGATCTGGAGTTGGAGCGGCACGGGTATCGGGTGCGGCCGTTCGATCCGACCTACTTCTGCCCGTTTCCGGACGGTCGGTACTACATGGCGTTTCTCGATGGGAAGAAGACGCGGGAGCAGATCGCGAAGTTTTCGACGAAGGACGTCAAGGCGTACGATGCCTATTGGGAGATGTGGGATCGGATCATCGCGCGGATGCGTCCGCTCCTCTTGCGACCGGCGCCGGGTTGGGCGGAGATCGAACAGGCGTTCAGCGGACCGCAGGGAATGGAGGATTGGCGGACGCTGACGCGGACGAGTATCGCCGAGTTGCTCGACCGGTACTTCGAGTCCGAGGAGTTGAAGGCGCCGCTGTCGACGGGTGGGGTGATCGGCGTCAACGCCGGACCACTGACGCCGGGGACGGCTTATGTCAAATACCACCACTTGATCGGGAGTCTCGACGGGCACCAGGGAGCCTGGGGTTTCGTAACGGGCGGGATGGGGATGGTGAGCGGGTCGATCGCGGCGTTCGGGAAGGAGCGCGGGGTCGAGATCGTGACGGACGCCGAGGTGGCGGAGATCGAGATTCGGGACGAGAAGGCGCGGGGAGTGCGGTTGCTGGATGGGAGGCAATACGAAGCAGAGGTGGTATTGTCGAACGCCGATCCGCACCGGACGTACCTGGAGATGGTCGGAGAAAAGCATCTGCCGGCGGAGTTGGTCGAGGGGGTGAAGCGGCTGAAGGTGAAGGGGTCGGTGGTCAAGGTGTTGCTGGGGTTGGGCGAGTTGCCGAACTTCACGGCCTATCCGGGGACCGAGGTAGGACCTCAGCACACGGGCGGGATCACGATCAATCCGTCGGTGGATTACCTGGAGCGGGCCTGGGACGACTGCAAGCGGGGTCAGCCGTCGCAGCGGCCGTTCATGGACTGCTACATCCAAACCGCAACCGAGGATGGCCTGGCACCGAAGGGGAAACACACGTTGAGCATGTTCGTCCAGTATGCACCTTACGACTTGGCGGAGGGGACGTGGGAGGAGCGACGGGACGAGATCGGGCAGAACATCATCGACACATTCGCCGAGTACGCGCCGAATCTACCCAATGCGATCGAGCACATGCAGGTGCTGGGACCGCCCGACATCGAACAAATCATCGGCATCACCGGCGGCAACATTTTCCACGGAGAGTTGCTGCCGGACCAGCAATTCGGATACCGGCCGGTGCCGGGGTTCGCGGACTACCGGACGCCGATCGAGGGGTTGTATCTGTGCGGGTCGGGAGCGTGGCCGGGTGGGGCGGTGTTCGGGGCGCCGGGGCGGAATTGCGCGTTGGAGGTGCTGGGGGATTTGGGCAACGGTTGATTTCCGCTCCGAGGCGAACAGGAAACCGATGTAGGGGCGGACCGCCGTGTCCGCCCTCTTCGTGCGTCGTGACATTCAAAGAGGGCGGACACGGCGGTCCGCCCCTACAAACGTGACTCGGCGCTGGCGATTTGCGTTCGCAGGCTAGCTCAAACCGACAGCCTCCCACAAACGATCCATCGACGCACCTACTTTGCGAGCGGCGGCGAGGGGGTCCTTGGCGCCGAGTTCGTCGAGGCGTTGGAGGAAGGGTTCGGGCATGACGGGGCCGTCGTAGCCGAGGCGTTGGAGGGCGTGCATGAAGCCGACGAGGTCGATGACGCCGGTTTCGAGGGGGAGGCGACGGACGTTGTCGATCTGCTCGTCGACCGGGATACCGGCGGGGGCGTCGTTGACGTGGACGGCGACGACGTCGGCAGCAGTGACGGTGTCGATGTCGGCGATGGTGCCGCCGGAGGTGTAGAGGTGCCAGGCATCGAGGAGGAGACCGACGTTGCCGGTGCCGACGGCAGCGGCAAGTTGCATGGTTTGGGGCAGGTTGTAGATGAATTCGTAGCGGGCGTTGGTGCGAAAGGTTTTGGGACCGATGAATTCGATGCCGACGCGGCAACCGGCGTCGGCCAGGATCCTGGCGGCGGGGCGGAGGTGGTCGGCGGTCCACGCGAAGTTGTCGTCGTAGGGGCGGTCGTCGGAGAAGGGCGGGACGCCGGTGGTGGCGCGGAGGCAACCGAGGTCGGCCGCGAGTTTGGCCCGCCTGGGGAGTTCTTGAAGCTCGACGGGGGCCTTTTCGTCGTTGCGCCAGGCAACGGGAAGCCCCCAGTAACCGGGACGGATCTTGGCGCGGGCGAAGAGGTCGCGGAGGGAGTCGAGCCCGTCGGCGTCGGCGATGCGTTCGGCTTCGCGGATATCGAAGACGACCGAATCGAACCCGGAGGCGGCGGCGAGGTCGATGGTTTGGGCGAGGGAGAGGCCTTTGACGCCGATGGCGCCGGGGGCGAGGGTCTTTTGCACGGTATTTTCCTTTGTCGGGCGTGGCCCGCGGGCCCAGGGTTGAAACCCAGGGCTGAAGCGACGAAACCCCTTCGGGGTTAGACCGGCGCGATGCGCGTCACGCCGGTGAGGTTCATGCGGGCAGATAGATCAAGCCGCGGCGGACATCGCCTCGGCAACCACGCCGGGCTCGTACGGGTTTTCGGGGAGGGTGACGGTGCGGCGTTCGGCGACGGAGAGGTAGGCGGCTTTGGTAAGTTGGAGGACGCGGGCGCCCTGGTCGAAGGTGGCGAGGGATTCGGCACCGCGCTGGACGACGTCGAGGAAGTGCGTAATCTCGGCGGTGAAGGTGTGGACCGGTTCGAAGGGGCGATCGGCCGGTTCGGGCCAACCGTGGAGTTGGTGGACGAGGCGGTTGGTGGCACCGGCGACACTGCCGTATTCGGCCATGACCTCGAAGTGCCAGCCACCGACGGGGGCAAAGGCCCAACTGGTGATGATGTGACCGATCGAACCGTTGGCGAAGCGGACGGTCAGGAGACCGGTGTCCTCGGCGGGGAGATCGGGGATGAGGAAGCGGTCGGTTGCGGCGGTGACTTCGACCGGGCGATCGTCGGCAAGGGCGAGCAGGCGGTAGGTGGCGTGCCAGCCGGTGTCGAGGACTTCGCCGCCGCCCATGCGCTTGAGGTCGGCGCGCCAGGCCCACGGGCTCTCGCCGGGCCCGAGTTGGTGACCGGTTTGGCCGAGGAGCGCGCCACGGTTCTGAAAGCACTCGATCGAGCGGAGGACAAATGGCCGGCCGAGGGTCCCGGCGGCGAGCATCTGCCGCGCTTCGATCAGGCTGGGCTGGAAGAGCTGGTTATGGGCCATCACGAAGGTGACGCCGGTTTCGCGCAAGACGTCGTTGATGGCGGCGGCGTCTGCGAGCGAGGTGCAGAGGGGTTTTTCGCACAGGATGGCCTTGCCGGCGCGGGCAGCGGCGATGATGGCGCCGGTGTGCAGGTGGTGCGGCAGGCAAATGTCCACGGCGTCGACGTTGCGATCGAGGAGAAGGGATTCGACGCTGTTGTAGATCTCCGCATCCGGTGTGCCGTAATGGTCGAGGATGTATTGGGCCCGCGATGGCTCGACGTCGGCAGCGGCGACGATTTCGCCTCGCGGCGCGTTGCGCTGCCAGCCGATGCCGTGCTGACGAGCGATCCCCCCGGAACCGACGATTCCGACCTTCAACGTTTCCACACCGCCCTCCGTCGATTGATCCGAAAACCGGCCGGACAAGTGACGGCATTGTACCCGTCGCGCACACGCGCCACGCGGCTCCCCGTTCTGTTTCGGTAGGCGTGCCGAACGACAGAGCATCGGACTTTGCCGATCCTGCGGCGTATCTTTGATAGAGCGCGGGGAGCCGGTTTCGCTGCGTGGAGGTGATGCGATGTCGTGGCCGGAGGAACCGTCGCTGCGCCGCCTCAAGGTCGATCTCTCCGAGGTCGCATTCGCGTTGGAGAACGCCTCCTGCGAGATGCGACACTTTCTCGACCTGGAAACGGGCGATGTCGCGTACATCGGCGACGAAATTCGGACCGAACTCGACGAAATCGACGAAGAACTCGGTGACGACGATTCCGCGTCCTTCGAGACCGCGTTGGCGAGCCGTGGACTGCCGGAGTGGATGGGGCAGGCGGTGCGGGAGGCGGTAGAGATCGATCGCGGATTCGGGACGCGGTTCGTCGAAGTTCCACACGCGGAGTCCCGTGCCGGCTATGCCGACATGGAAGACTTCATCGAGACGGTTACGGACGAACGGCTGAGGAACGCACTCTGGCGGGCGATCGCGGGGCGCAGGGCGTTCGGGCGGTTCAAGGACGTCCTGTTTGACCACA
>DATBFX010000193.1:0-16755 GCA_036558305.1 Thermomicrobiales bacterium
GTCCGTCTGTCCGTCTGTCCGTCTGTCCGTCTGTCCGTCTGTCCGTCTGTCCGTCTGTCCGTCTGTCCGTCTGTCCGTCTGTCCGTCTGTCCGTCTGTCCGTCTGTCCGTCTGTCCGCCTCCGTCTTGCGCCCCCGGAAGGTTGCTCCTACACTCCCGGCACGATGGGGAGCGGAGGAACTGACGCGCCACGAGGAGCAACGGAGGAGGGGCGGTGGACAACCGCGAGTGGGCGAAACTGATCATCGTCGAGTTTCTTGGACCGTTCGCGCTGGTCTTCATGGGGGTCGGCGCGATCATTCAGACCCAGGGCGGGGATGTCGTCGCGATCGCGCTGGCCCACGGGCTCGGCATCGGGCTGATGATCGCCGCCGTCGGGCACATCAGCGGCGGGCTCTTCAACCCCGCGCTGACGATCGGGCTCTGGGCGGCGCGCCGGATGGACCAGAAGCGCGCCATCGTCTACATCGTCGCCGAATGCCTCGGCGCCCTGGCCGCGGCCGGTTGTCTGACGCTCGTCTACCGCGACATCGACCGGAACGCGGTCAATCTCGGCGTCCCGGCCGTCGGGCACGGCATCCTCAACCCCGATTTCAACCTGAGCGCCGGCAATGCCCTCGTCATGGAGATCATCCTGACTTTCTTCCTGATGTTCGTCGTCTTCGGCGTCGCCATCGACAGCCGGACCGGGGGACGGGCGATCGCCGGGCTGGCGATCGGGTTGACGATCACCATGGACGTCCTCGCCGGCGGTGCGGTCAGCGGCGCCGCGATGAACCCGGCGCGCTGGTTCGGCCCGGCGATCGTGCAGGGCGACTTCACGGACTTCTGGATCTGGATCGTCGGCCCGATCGTCGGTGCGGTGGCCGCGGCCGTTCTCTACAACGACGTCCTGCTCGCCGGCACCTTCCCTGGAAGTCCCGCCAGTGCCGACATCGACCCCGAACACCCGCAGGCCGTCGTCGAGGCTCAAGTCCGGCAGGAACCGGTGCGGTCGCGGCGGTCGCAGCGACGTGGGCGGTAACCCGATGGCGGACGGATTGACCGAAGCCCAGCGTCTCCGCCGGGAACTCGTCGCCGAAAAGCACGCGCAGGCGGTGGAGCTGCTCAACAAGTTCGGCATCGATTGCTGGTTGACCTTTGCCCGCGAGGGAAGCGACCTCTTGCTGCCGTTCGTGACCGGTGGCGAATACATCGTCGGCATCTCGGCCCTGATGCTCTTCGCGAACGGGCCGAGCGTGGCGATCGTGGCCGACTACGACGTCGGGCAAGTCGAAGGGATTTTCGATCGGGTCATCCCCTACTCCCTCGATTGGAAGGAACCGTTCCAAACCGTCCTGCGCGAGCGCAATCCGGCCGGTATCGGGCTCAATTACTCGCAACACGACCACGGCATGGACGGGTTGACGCACGGGCTTTACCTGGCCCTCGCCGCAGCGGTCGCGCCACTCGGGTTCGCCGATCGCCTCGTCTCGGCCGAGGCGATCGCGGCGACCGTCCGCGCCGTCAAGACCCCGGCCGAGGTCGAGCGGATGCGCCGCGCCTGCGAAATCACCCAGCGCATCTTCGACGACCTGACCGGGATGCTGAAACCGGGACTGACCGAAGGAGAGATTGCCGACATCACCCGCGAGCGGATGCAGACCTACGAGGTCGGTCCCTCCTGGGACGCCTCCTTCTGCCCCGCAGTCTTTTCCACCAAATCCCGACCGGGACACGCACCGCCGGGGACGACCAAAATCGAGCGCGGCGACGGCGTTCGCCTCGACTTCGGGGTGATCTACGAGGGCTACGCCTCCGACATGCAGCGCACCTGGTATCTGGCCAACCCGGGCGAAACCGAGGCCCCGGCGGAGATGCGCCACGCCTTCGAGACGGTGCGCGACGGCATCCTGATGGCCGCGGATCTCCTCAAACCGGGCGTGCGCGGATACGACGTCGACAAACCGGTCCGCCAGTTCATCGCGGATCGTGGCTACACCTTCACCCACGCCCTCGGTCACCAGCTCGGGCGGATGGCCCACGACGGCGGGATGGTCCTCGGCCCCGACAACGCCCGCTACGGCGAGCGAGCGAAGGGCATCGTCGAAGCGGGTATGGTCTTCACGCTGGAACCGGTCGTGGCGAGCGCGATGATCGAGGACGACGTGGTGGTGACCGAGACCGGGTGCGAGTTCCTGGTACCGACGCAGCGGGAGATTTATGTGGTGTCGTGATTGGGGTTGCGGCCCGTCCCGGCACTGAAGTACCGGGCTGAGGCGACGAAGCCCCCTCGGGGCTAGTCCGCCGGGATGCGCCGAGCTAGCCCCGAAAGGGGCTTCGTCGCCTCAGCCCCGGGTTTCAACCCTGGGCATCCGCACGCGACCGAGACGAGCGCCGCGGCGCCGGTTTCCAACCCGCGCGGATCGAATCGCGGAACGATTCGTATTTATCTCCGCGCGCGACGGCGACGGCGACCGCCGGGGCAAAGACGCGGTCGTAGAACTCCTCGCCCATCCGCTCGACGACGTCGTGGTCGAAGGTATCGTCGGTTTGGAGTTCGCCACCGGCGCTCTTGAACTTGCCGTCGGTGCGCTCCGGCGGTTCGCCCTCCTGGCGGATGCGCGTGCGCTCGCGGTCGTCCTTTTTCGTCCCGAAGCGGCGACCGGCGACGACCTTCGCCAGCCAGATCCCGTACCCCTTCGCCTCGTCGCCCGGTCGCCCCTCGTCGAGCGCCTTCAGCCGGTTCACCTCGGCGAAGACATCGAAGCGGCGGATCGGTCGTTTCGGCAGCGTCGTCGGTGTCTCCGTGACGTGCTCGGCCATGCGTCACCTCCGGCCGAGGGTACGCAGAACGGTTGCCAGGGTGAGGGCAGACATTGGACACCGGACCGGAACATCGTGACAATTGGGGGCAGCCGAAGGGGTAGTCCCGCACGCCGTGCGCGAACCAGGTCCCGGAGTGATCTTCATGACCCGGCCAGACGCTCATAACGACGAATCGGTTGATCGACGCCCCGATCCGCCGAGCGGGAGCGATTGGTATTGGCTTCCGGCCCGGGGCGAATGGGTCCGCTGGGCCGAGATCGAGGACATCGTACGGGAAGAGCGGGCGCTCCGATTCGCCGAAGCGATCGCCCAGGACGACCAGAGATACGCGTCGCGCGAGGATCCGACAAGATCTTGAACATCCCTCCGCAGGCAACCGCCAACGCCAACGGATCGTCCAACAAAACTCAAGAGACCCTCCGCTTCGTCTTCTTCGGCGAGTCCATCGTCTCCGACTGGCACAACCCCGCCGCGACGACGGTACGCGCGGTCATGCGGGCGCTCACGACAGCCGGGCACCAGGCCCTGTTCCTGGAAGAGCGCCGCAACCGGGCAACCGTCGAACTCTTGCAAGCACGCGGGTCCGCGCCGTTCCGGGCATTCGCCGAACGGTATCCGGATTTGCATCACCGGACCTATGAGCTGCCCGAGGGTCTTGAGCGAACCGTCTGGTTCGTGCGGCAGGTCTCGACCGCCGATGCCGTCGTCCTCATGGACGGCGCGCCGGCGGGTGTCTTCGACGAGGCGGCGAGGCTCGAGGCGCGCCACCTGATCCGGATCACCTGGTCGGCAAGGGGTGACGACGCGGATACCACCTGGGCGGACCTGCGCCTGATGCCCATCACGTCTGAGCCGCCGGCCGGAGTCATCGCCTACGGCCCGGCCGTCGAACGCCTGCCGTCGGACGCCGAAGTTAAGCGATCGGGCCTCGTGCTCCTGGCCTACGACGACGGCGAGGCCGCAAACGCCGCACGGGAAGCGCTCGCCGCCGACACGCCCGAATGCATCTCCGCCGGCGCGGTCGCGGGCACCGATTGGCCGTTCGTGCCGGAGATCGCGTTGCCCGAACGATATCGACGGGCGCGGCTCGCCGTCGTGGCCGGCGCGGGCGATGCACCGTTTGCCGCCGCGCGGGTCCTGCTCCCGGTCGCGTCCGGTTGCGAAACGATCGCGGTTCCCTGGTCGAACGCGTTTGGTGGTATCGCCGAAACGGTCGTTCGGGGATCGGCGGTGGCGGAACTGGGCGATCGGGTCGCGTCGTTATTGGACGCCGATCCGACCGCCTCACGGGTCGAATTGCCGGCCGGATACGACGCCGCGATCGTCGCCCGCCAACTCGTCGACGACGTCCGCCACGCGCGCCTGGTGCGCCTCTCCTGAGCCGGCGCGATTCTTAGGCAATCCTGCCTAGATTCACCCCGCAGTCCCATCGCCGCAAATCGGCAAGGCTCGCGATGCGTCGGTCGCCGGGACGACCTACGATGGTCGTGTGGTCAGCGGAACGGTTTGACGGTCGGCCCAACGCCCACCGGCGGCCCGAATGGATCGGGCATCGAGGCGCCCAGCGGAACGCACGCCCGCACCCGCGCCTCCTCCACACGGGCGAACGGCCGGCCGGGCGACCGGCCGGCGACCACACGCCGCCATCGAGGGCGGAACCGCGGTCTCGTTTTTCCGGCGCCCGCGGCGACAGCGGGTGCGGTGCGACGCGAGGAGGTCCGGGTTCATGAAGGATGCGGTCGTCGGTGGGTATCGCCGCGCCCGGCGGGGCGTGGTCGTGGCCGGGATGGCGGTTGCCCTGCTGGGCGTCGCCGCCGGAGGCGCCCTCGCCAGCGGAGGAACCTACGGCAAGGCGGACAAGGTCGGCGGCGGCGACCACGAATTCCACTACAGCACCTACGCCATCACCGTCGGCGACTACGTCTACCAGTACGCCAACGGCAAGGACGGCTGGGCCTACTACACCTACTACGACGGCAATGCCTGGTCCGATTGGATCAGTTGGCCGGACCAGCAACCGGCCAAGGTGAAGTACGATCCGGCGCCGGTCGAGTACCACGACAACAACTACGTCTTCTACACGGGCGAGGACGGCCACATCTACCACCTCTGGGGCGAGGCCGGCGTCGAACCCTGGAACTGGGAAGACCTCTCCGGCGACTTCGCGTTCAAATACGCCCCGTACGCCAACGAGAATGGCGACTATCTCTACCTCTACGGCGTCAGCAAGGAAGGTTACGTCTACTCCAAGCAGTACGACGGCAGCCAGTGGTCCGATTGGGCGAACGTCAGCGGCGAGACGTATTCGGCCTACGAGCCCTACTCGGTCGAGTACGGCGGCTACGAGAACGTCTTCTGGACCAGCGACGACGGCAAGGTCTATTGGAACCGCTACGACGGCAAGAAGTGGACCGGCGTGAAAGAACTGCCGTACGCCGACTACGAGTACGAGTTCAAGTACGCCCCGTACGCGGTCGAATACGCGCCCGAGAAGAGTCTCTACGCCTACGCCGTGAGCAAGGACGGCGAGCCGTCCTGGAACGTCTTCGACGGCAAGAAGTGGACCGGCTGGAAACCCTACAAGGGGCTCGACGCCAAGGTCAAGTACCAACCGAACGCCTACGTCTACGACGACGTCCAGCACCTCGTCTTCACCGGCGCCGACGGCCACGCCTACTACACCGAATACGCCGGCAAGTGGAGCGACGACTGGCAGGACCTCGGCGCCAACTACAACTACGACCCCTACCAGTACAGCTACGGCGACAAGGTCTACCTGACCTACACCGGCAAAGACAGCTACGCCTACTACAAGCCGTACGAGGCCGGTAGCGACGACGACAGCGGTTACTAGCCGGTCCCGGCTTCGGGGTCCAGCCTAGGGCTGGTTCACCCGATCGCGCAAACGTTGCGAACGCGAACGGCGGCGGGGGTGTGCCCTCGCCGCCGTTCGCGTTCGCCTCGGCAATGCCGGCTAGGCAGTCTTGCTTAAGCGGTCCGGGGCGGCACCCGCGGCAAAATCGGCAAGCTTCGCGATGCGTTACCGGCGTCTGCTCCCTACAATGGAAGCGTGGTCAGCGGATCGGTGGGGAATCGCCCCGAAGCCCAACGGTAGCCCGATCGAATCGGACAGCGAGGCGCCAAGCGGAACGCACGCCCGCGGACGCGCCTCACCCCGACCGGCAAACGGGCAATTCTCAACCGACCGACGACCATGGCCCCGCCCGTTCGGGTGGGATGGTCGGTTTGTCGTCCGGCGCCACAGGTCACGGGGTCGGTACGCTTCGAGGAGGTTCGGCACGATGAAGGATGCAATGGTCGGTGGTTATCGTCGCGCCCGGCGGGGGGTTGCCGTTGCCGGAATGGCGGCGGTCCTGCTGGGCGTCGCGGCGGGCGGCGCGCTCGCCGATGGCTATGGCAAAGCCGAGAAGATCGCCGGCAACGACTACGATTACACGTACGGCGCCAGCACCTACGCCGTGACGTACAACGACTACGTCTACCAGTACGAAACCGGCAAGGACGGCAACGCCTACTACAATTACTACGACGGCCAGAGTTGGTCGGGGTGGCAGGGCTACGACGACCAGCCGGTGAAGTACAAGTACGATTCCGCGCCGTCGGTGTACAAGGACTACCAGTACGTCTACTACACCGGCGAGGACGGCTACGTCTACTACAACTACTACGACGGCAGCGACTGGTACGGCTGGCAGCAACTCGGCACCGATTACAAGTACGCCTCGGCGCCGTACGCCTACACCAGCGGTGACTACCAGTACGTCTACGCCACCGGCGAGGACGGCTACGTCTACTACAACTACTACGACGGCACCGATTGGTACGGCTGGAAGAACGTCAGCGGCGAAGTGAAGGCGAAGTACGAGCCGTACGCGGTGACCTACGGCGGTTACGAAAACGTCTTCTGGTACGGCCAGGACGGCAAGGTCTACTGGAACCGCTACGACGGCAGCAAGTGGACCGGCGTCAAGGCCCTCCCCGCCACCTACGAGTTCCAGTACGCCCCCTACGCGGTCGAGTACGACGGCAAACTCTATGCCTACTCCTCGACCAAGGACGGCTACCCGGCCTGGACCTACTTCGACGGCAAGAAGTGGGCCGACTGGAAGTCCTACGAAGGCCTCGACGCCAAGGTCAAGTACCAGCCGAACGCCTACGTCTACGACGGCAAGCAGCACGTCGTCTACACCGCCGACAACTACCACGCCTACTACGCGGAGTACGACGGCAGCAGTTGGAGCGACTGGCAGGACCTCGGCGCCAACTACAACTACGACCCCTACCAATACAGCTACGACGACCAGTACTACCTGACCTACACCGGCAAGGACGGCTACGCCTACTACAAGGCGTACGCGGCCGGTGGCGGCGGTGACGACGACAGCTACGGCAACAGCAGCGACAGCGGCTACGAGCCGACCCCGACCGAAGACGCCGGCTACTAGACACCGGAGCGCACCGAACGTGTGGACGGGCGGGAGGGCTAGCCTTCCCGCCCGTCTGTCGTCGCCGCCGGTGCGGACCCACCGCGTCGCCACAACGACTCACGAGTGCCGAGACGGGGCGGTCGGTCACGACCCGATCGCCACCGGGACGAAACGACTACCGGGTTGCCGACGTTGTTGAAGATGGTTGAAGAGACTGGGGCGGCGCGCTCGGGACCATCAGGGCAGCGAAGCGTGGAGCGTTGCCGTCGAACGCACGAACGAAACGGATCGAAGGCACGAGGATGTCCCAACTCCAGATGGCAATGCTCCTGCTGGTCGTGGTAGTCACGGTTTTGGCGGCGACGCGCCCTTCGCCGCCCCGCCGCCGGCGTGGCCGCGCGCCGCGTCCCCGCGACGACGACTCCCCGCGGCAACCCGACTCGCGTCGGCCCCGGACGCCGGCAGTCCTCAACCGGCGGTCCGGTCCCCGACCGACCGCCGACCCGATCAACCGCAATCGGTGGGACCGCACCGACATCGCCGCCGGCGTCGGCCGCGACCACGCCGACCCCGATCTCACCCTCTGGCCCGCGCCGCGATAGGCAACCGCCTACTCCGCCACCCACCCCACCAACTGCCGCCACAACCGCGCGTATCCCTCCCACTCGACGAACGCGGGCGGCGCCCAATGCGGACCGCAGTCCGAGGCGAAGGCGACCGCGCGGCCTTCGCCGAACCTCCAGGCAACGAGCAACGGGTCGTTCGCCACCGTCGCCACCACCGTGCCGTCGCGCTTGGCGGTCAGGCGATTGTAGCCGAGGAGGGCCGGCCAGTGGTGCTCCAGACCGGCGACGATCGGGTGATCGGGGGCGGTCACGGACGGTTCGACCCCCTGCGGCATCTCGATCCGGTCGTCGCACGTGAGCATCGTCACCGGCAGGCAGTCCTCGACCGGGGTACCGGCATAGCGAGCTTTGGCGTCGATCCCCTGGAAGGTCAAATAACCGCCGATCATGACCAGGCCACCGCCACCCTGGACGTAATCCCGGAGTGAGACGAGGCGGTTCGGCAGCGCGACCGACTTCGCAAAGGTGTCGGGATGGAGCAGCAGCGTGTTCGAACCGATGTCGCTGAGGAGCACCGCGTCGTATTTCTGCAAGTCCTCGACGGTCTGCGGGAACCGCTCGTTCGCCAGGTGGTTCGGCAGGTGTTCGACCGTGAAACCACCGCCGGTGAGGGCGGCGGAGAGCCATTGGTGTCCCTCGCCGTAAGCCGTCGTCGTGAAATGGTCGAAACCCTTCTGGTGGATGGTGTGCATCACCCAGGATTCGCCCGCGATCAGGACGCGCTTCGTCTGCCCGCTTCCGCTCAGCATCGTCGTGCTCCCCTCCGCTCCACCGCGGTTCGCCGCCCGCGTTCGACCACCATGCGCAGGGGAGGGCCCCGTGCCCTCCCGCGTCCACGAAAACGGTGCCTTCAGTTGAACAGCGTTCTCTTCGACGCGGGAGGGCACGGGGCCCTCCCCTATCCTGATCGCGCGATGCGTCCGTTCACCACTCTCCGTGTAAGCTATCAGAAGAGACCGGTGCGAGTCAGACCGGGCACGCGGCGCGTGGACTCGTGACGAACGCCAGGAGAAGCTCGATGGCCCCCTCCGAGACCGGCGTACCGCCCTGGATAGCGGACTGGTTCGACCAACTCCAGCCGCGACCATTCGACGCACTGGTCCCAGATCCCACCCGTGCTGCCGTCTTCTGTACGGACATGACCGTCGGCTTTTGCCGCAAAGGAGCCCTCGCCTCGGCGCGGGTCGGTGCTCTGGCAGAACCGGTGGCTGAGCTGTTCAAACTCGCCTACGCGCGCGGCGTCCGCCGCTTCGTTCTCACCCAGGACACCCACGACCCCCACACCCCGGAATTCGACGCCTGGCCGGTCCACTGCGTCCGCGGCACGGAGGAGGCCGAGACGATCCCGGAGTTGGCGACCCTGCCCTTCGCGCGCGACTTCGTGATCTTCGAGAAGAACGCCCTCTCGCCCAACGACGGCACCGGTTTCGACGCCTGGCTCGACGCCAACCCCGATCTGGCCACCGCCATCGTCGCCGGCGACTGCACCGACCTCTGCGTCTACCAATTGGCGATGCACCTGCGCATCCGCGCCAATGCCTTCAACCGCGCCCCCTTCGAGGTCGTCGTCCCGGCCAACGTCGTCGATACCTACGACCTGCCGCCGGATCGCGCCCATGAGATCGGCGCGACACCGCACCCCGGCGACTTCTTCCACCAGGTCTTCCTCTACCACCTGGCCCTGAACGGGATCCGGGTCGTCCGGGCGCTCACGTGAACCGCGAGACATTCGCCAGACCGCTCGGGGCTTCCCCACCCGAGACCGGGTGTTTTCGACCTCCGGCAACACCCGGTGATCCCGGGCGCACGGCTTGGCACGCCGGCTTCTCACAGGCGGGAGGCGTCGATGCCAGCTCCGCTGCCGGCGCCCAGTCGGCACTCCCCGACGCGGCAACCCGGAACGACGGCGGAGACGGACTTCGACGCGGGCCCCCTTAAGTCCCACGGACCAACTCGTCCCTCCACGGCGGACCATTGCCGGAGTGTCATGACGAATCGACTCCTGCATAGTGGTATGAGACGAACGGTGTCGACCGCGAGTGGCGGCGCATGGGATGATGGCGAGGCGAGTTCCGGTCTGGAAGGCATTCGGCTTCGGTATCTTGATCCTGGTGACGAGTGGGCTCCTTCCCTTGATCCAACCGCAAAGTACCCTGGCGACACCGAAGCTCACACTCGTGCCCGGAACCGCCCCACCGGGCGCCCTCATCTCGGTCCGTGGGGCCGGATTCCCGGCACGTGCACGCGGGACCATTGTCTGGACTGCCGGCGGCACCACCATCGCCACACTGCAAACCGATAGCAGGGGTCGGTTCTCCAAATCCGTCCGCGTTCCCAGGCTTCCCGGCGGCGACTATGCCTTGCAAGCCATCGTCGGTGACGTCTCCGCGAGCGCCGTGCTGACGGTGACGGAGAAGCCCTCGCCGTCGGCCATGCCTACGCGCACGCCGACTCGCTCGCCCACACCCAGCCGTACGCCAACCCCGACCAAGACACCGACACCGCGGCCAACCCGGGCGCCCACCGCCGCGCCGACCGCTTCGCCGGGTCAGGGATCGGGCGCCGTCGTCTCCGATGGGTTCGAGACGTATCCGACCGCTCGCTGGCGAGAGGGAACCACGCACGGACCGTGGCAGGTCGTCTACGATGGCTACGGTCAGGTCGGCATCGAGGACAACGGAAGCCGGGTGCTCTCTGAGCGACCGCTGGCGTCGACCGGGCAGGCCGAAACCCACGCGGGCCTGGTGGTCTCGAACGACCACTTCGGCGACTTCACCCTCTCCGTTCGTTTGCGGACGGTCCAACAGTTGCGTTCGCCGCTCCCCAACCAGTGGGAGACCGCCTGGGTCCTGTGGCACTACACCGACGATACGCACTTCTACTACTTCGTCCTCAAGACAAACGGCTGGGAGTTGGGGAAAGAGGATGGGACCCGCCGCGATCCCGACGGGCCTGCCTGCGACTTTCCGGCGTATGTGAACTGCCTTTACCCCGGCGCCCAGCGGTTCTTCGCAACGGGCCACACGCCGGCGGTTGCCCCCGGTCAGTGGCACGAGGTGCGCGTTCGGCAGGTCGGTACGACGATGACGGTCTGGGTTGACGGCAGTCCGGTCGTGACCTTCACCGATACGCTCTCGCCGTACCCGTCCGGTGCGGTCGGACTCTACACCGAAGACGCGTACGTCCAGTTCGACGACGTCGTCATCACGGTGCCTGGAGCGTAGCCGGCGGAGGCGCATCGGTCAGGACCTTTCGTCCTCCGGGGAACTCCACGTCCACCGACGTGCCAGAGCCGCGTTGTGCCCAACCAATCGCCCGACAGGCTCGCGTCGGAACCGCGGTGCCAGGATTCGCCGAGATCGGAGAGGGTTGCGACCGTCGAACCAGGGCGCTCAGTACTTTGGGTAGAGGTGGAGGGAGCGAACCAAGGGACGGGCGCGGACGCTGTCTGCGGGTACCGAGCCTACCTGCCGCTCGACGCGAATCGTGAGCGCAGAGCCGTCGGCGACCCACGGCACGCTGATGTAATGCCAACCTGCCGCCTCCGCCTCCGATGGTCCCCGCTGCCAAACCACCCGGTCGTTCAGACGCACGGTGAGCGTTTCGGTCGGATCGGCCCCGGGGCCGGGGTCGTACACCTGAAGATAGAATCGGTAGTTCGCGCCGACGCGCAGGCCGGACAGGGTTCGCTCGAGCCCTACCACCTCACCCGGCGACGGAGTCCCGGCGAACGGAAGGGCCGCGGCGGCCGGATAGGAGACTTCACGCAAACCGCGAGTCGTGCCGGAGCTCTCCAGGATCAGTGGCAGCGATTCGGGCTCCCCTTCCGCGTTGACGTGGTATCGCTGCCATCCCTCGGGTTCCACGGCCGCGATTTCCGCGACGAGTCGATCCGCCACCACCACGAGCCCGGCAACCATGAGCAGGGGAGCCGCCAGCGCGAGCATCGCGGTTGAGGCGGCGACTCGTGGTCGTCGATGCGCAAAGGCGCTGAGCCGATTCATCTCGTGGGCCAGGAGATCGACTGTCTGGAGAACCAGCGGGACAAAGACGACGACGAGGATCAACCAGATGTTGGCATTCAGCGCGGGACCAAGCCAATACCCAATCCCGACGGCGGGGATGAGCCAAACGAGGCTTTTCGCCGAGGCCAGGCTGGCCCCCGCGAGCACGCACAAGAGGGCGAGCGACGGAGCATGGTAGCGGTCATTTCCTTCCGCGACGGCGAGGGTAGCGACGGTATACGCAAGTGGCAAGATCAGCGGCAGAAGAAGCTCTGTTCGCCGACCATGACGGACTGCACCGATCGCGGCGAGTAGGAGTACCGCACCGTAGACGTGATTGGCCAGCCCCGGAAACGCGTCGTCGAGGGGAAGGCGATCGCGCATGTCGGCGGGAGCTCGTTGGACCGTCCAAAAGGTGCCCATCTCATCGTGCGACCAATTCATCCGGTGATGCAATGCGAGATTGCGCGCGGCTTGCGTCGGATTCGCCGCCACGAATTGCAACGCAAGTTTCCGCTGTGCCGCGCTCATCGCTTCGGCATCGCCGGTCAAGTCTTTGAACGGGTAGTCGTCGGCCGTTGCTGCCGGAAGCCAGGCCCCGGTTGAGCGATCGTTGTTGACGATCCACAGTTCCTCTCCCGAGGCTCCAAGCGGCAGGACGGGGCCGTCGTGGCGGAGATTGGCAACGGCGATGGGGCCAAGCACGAGACAAAAACCGATGACGTACCAGCCCAGACGCGACAATGAGGACCGTCTATTCCCGTCGATCGCGGCGATGACCGTAAGCGGGGCAAACGGCAAGTAGGCCGGTCGGGCAACGGCGAGCCCGGCGGCAAGCGCCCCAAGCACGAGCGCGGTTCCCCGGCGCCGCGGGGCGCAGAGCGCGATGGCCAAGACCGTCAGGAGGAGCATGGTCACGTTTTCGACGGCCACGAGGGGGGCGTAGATCCAGAGACCGGGCAGTATCGCCGCAAGCGCCGCTCCAGCGATTGCCGCGGTCGGTCCGAAGAGGCGGCGGGCCAGGAACCAGACGCCGACCACCGTCGCGATTTGCAACAAGACGTTGGTGACCCGAACGGCCGGCAACCCACCACCCCCGATGAGCGGCAGCGCCAGAAGGAGTGGGTAACCGACGCCCTGGCGGGACCAGCCGTAGGATTCCGGGAGCCAATGACCACCCGCGATCTTTTGCGCCATCCAGTAGAAGGTCGCGAAGTCGCTCTCCGGTTTGAGCGGCAGCAGTCTGATCCAAGCGAGGCGAATACCGCCGGCGATGAGGAGGATCACGGCAAGCGCCGCGCGTTCGCCGGTTCCCACGGTGGCCCATCGTCCGGTCCGTGCCTGCAACCCGGTGCCGCGAAGCGCCCTTGATCGAATCCAAACACCTTCCGCGGCTGTATGCAAAGCATTCATAGGTTGACCTCCTGCGGCCTTGTGTCCGTCGGTTTCAGCCGGGCGCCGCCCTCCAACACGGCCCGCAAACCGAACGCCGGCGATCGAATCGGTCCGGCGACGGCTGATGGCGTCGCCGAGG
The DNA here is from genome assembly GCA_036558305.1 of Thermomicrobiales bacterium. Classification (GTDB taxonomy): domain Bacteria; phylum Chloroflexota; class Chloroflexia; order Thermomicrobiales; family UBA6265; genus DATBFX01. Next base: position 13,420 of record DATBFX010000193.1, read on the forward strand.
GTCAAACCCCGTCCGCGACGAGGGACGTCGTGACGCGACCCCTCGGTTCCTCCGCGTGCTAGTACGTGGGATAGAGGTGGAGGTTGCGGACCATGGCATCGGCGCGACGACTCGCCGCGGGTTCCGCGCCCGCCCGCCGCTCGACGCGAACAGAGACGGCCGAGCCATCGGCAACCCACGGCACGCTCAGGTAGCGCCACCCGGCTGCCTCCGCTTGCCCCGGTTGACGTTGCCAAACCACGCCGCCGTTGAGGCTGACGGTGAGCGTCTCGTTCGGGTCTGCCGCCGGCCCAGGGTCGTACACCTGGAGATAGAAGTGATACGTCGCCCCCGTCTTCAACCCGGTCAGGGTTCGGACCACGCCCACGGCTTCGCCCGGTAGAGGATTGCCGGGGAAAGGCAGCGACACCGCGTCCGGATACGAAACCCGGCGGAGGTCGGAGGGCACGTCGGCCGCTGCCAGGGTCGGTGGCGAGGATTCGACTTGGCCATTGGGATCGACTCGGTAGGCTTGCCAACCGCTCGGTCCGACCGCGTCCAACTCGGCCAGCGTGCGGTCGACGACGCGGTCGAGTCCGGCGAACCCCGCGATCAGCATCACGAACGCGGTCGCGGCGGCGAGGGCCAAGCGGGTTCGTCCCGCGCCTTTCGCCCATCGGACTAAGTCTCGGCCCTTGGCGGAGACGAAGGCGGCCACCGGGATACCGACGATGGCCGCGATCAACCAAGCCCCGAGTGAGGAGCCGGCGCCGCGCCAGGCGATCACCGCGGCGATCGGCAAACCCCAGGACAGGCGTGGCCCGGAGTCGAGGGCGGCCCCGGCGAGCACGCACACCAGCGGCAAGACGACGACGTGGTAGCGACCGTTGCCCTCGGCGACCGCGAGTACCAGCGAGACGTAGGTCAGCGGCACCAGCACGGGGAGCAGGCGCTCGAACCGACGCCGGTCGCGGAGCGCCGTCGTGGCCGCGAGGACCAGGACGAGCAGGTAATACCAGTCGAACAGCCCGGGGAGCCGCCCGGCCAACGGGACGCGGGCGCGAATCTCCGCCGATGCCCGCTCGATGGTCCAGAAGGCGCCCGTCCGGTCGCTGTACCAGTTCAAGCGGAAGCGGGAAACCGAGCCATGCAGGGCCGCGATCGGGTTGGCCGCGACGTATTGCAGCGCCAGCTTGCGCTCGGCCGTCGGCAGGATCGCCGCGCCGTGCGGATTGTCCGCGAGCCCTTTGAAGGGGTAGTCATCTCGGTCTTGGGCCGGGAACCACGCCCCGGTCGCCCGCTCGTTGTTGACCAACCAGAGTTGCCAACCCGCCGCGCCACCGGGGAGCACCGGCCCGTCGTGGGACGCGTTGACGAGGGAGAGGGGAACGAGGACGATGGCGACGCCGAGGGCGTACCAACCGAGCCGTCGCCACCAGGACGACCTGCCGCCCATCAACCCCACGGCCAACGCGAGAAACGGGACGAACCCCAGGTACGCCGGGCGCGTGTAGGCGAGCGCGCATGCGCAACTCCCGGCGAAAAGCATCGTGCGCGGGCGTTGGGCGCCGATCAAGACGGCCACGCCCGTCAGCAGCAACATGGCCAGGTTTTCGGCGGCGACGAGCGACGCATAGCTCCACAGTCCGGGGAAGAGCGCGGCCAGTGCCGCTCCCAGCAGGGCAGATCGCATCCCGAACAGGTTGCGTCCGAGCGCCCAGACGCAGACGACGGTCCCAACCTGGAGGGCGACGTTGACCAGGCGAACGAGGGAGAGGCTGCCGCTGCCGTGCAAGAAGAGCGAGAGGAGGAGCGGGTAACCGGGACCCTGGTAGCGCCAGCCGTAGGAATTGGGCAACCAATCGCCGGTGGCGATCGACCGGCCCATCGCATAAAAGGTGGCAAAGTCGCTCTCCGGCGGAACGGGCGTCAACCAGATCCAGAGCAGGCGCACGCCCGCGGCAGCGACCAGGATCGCACCGAGTGCGAGGCGCTCGCGGCGCGACACGCGCGCGACGCGCTTCGTCGCCGTCTCGCTGGCCGGCTCCGCCATCGCGATCGGTCCGATCGGCGAGGCATTCGTGATCGCGCCGGGTTCGGTCAATCCGTGTCTCCCGCGCCGTCCGGGGCGCCTATTGGCCGGTTGGCGGCTCCCCCATCGTGATCGTCGCGTTCGTGACGTGGATCGCCTTCGGGCTACCCGGAACGAAGTTGGGTTGGTCCTCTTCGCCGATGTAGAGGTCGATGTGCTTACCGACGTGGCCCTGGGTGAACCGGTCACGGACGACCCACTCGAGCCCGGTAAACTGCTCACAGACGCCCGGATCGAGCTCGTCACCACTGATCGCGTCGACCCCGCAATCGGCGATCCGCAACGGGGTCACGTACGGAATGTCGACGTCCGCCGCGGCGGTGAGAAACGGACGCAGGGCCAAACCCCGTGCGTCGCGGGGGAGGGTGTCCAACCAGAAGCCGATGTTGATCGACCAGTTCAGATACTGGCCGGCCCGCGCACCGCTGGTAATGCGTCCCGTCCCCTCCGCCTTGACCGTCTGGACGAAGTCCTCCGGGTACGTACCGAGCACCTCGGAGCCGTTGCGGCAGTCGAGCGTGCTGCACCCGTGCACCTCCACGGGCGGTCCGGTGTGGAAGCTTTCGACCGCGGTGTAGTAGACCGAGATTTCCCAGCCGTCGCTGGTGACCCAGCCGCCGGCGGCTGGACTCGCCGCTGTCGCGGGCGCGAGCGTCGCACCGCTGGCCTCGGACACCGGAGACGACACGGGAGCGGACCACGCCGCGTCGTGGTTCGCCGGTTTTCCCGAAGAGTCGTCATCGAAGGGGGCGCCTCGGTGAACCGCCCAAACGCCGGCCAGCGTCAGTGCCAGGCAGGTGGCCAGGGCGCCCCACGCCAGCGGCGGCGGGCCGCGGCGACGCCGCCCCCCGCCAGGTCCGGTGGACGAATCGACGACGCTGGCCACCGGAGTCGTCGCCGCCGGACTCCACTGCTTGCGGAGCCGCACCATGAACAGCGCCATGAAGCCCAGGAAGAGCAGCGAAAACCCGGCGCTGCCACGGGTACCGGACCACGTGCTCAGCACCTGCTCGGCCCGGTCGGCGACCTGGTCCGCCTCCGAGCCGGCGCTCGGCTCGTAGCCGTCGTGGACCTCCAGCGGCAGGGCTCCAACATCGGCAAAGGGGTACCCCAAGGCGGCGAGGCCGGTCACCATCGACTCGAGTTCCGACAGCGGAATGCTGGCCGGGTGGTAGAAACCGACCGCCCACGCGTCCCGCACGATCTGCAACAGACGGGCGCGGGCGATTTGATCCTCGACGGACCACCCCTCATCTGGGTTGATG
>DATBFX010000194.1:0-3230 GCA_036558305.1 Thermomicrobiales bacterium
CTAACGACTAACGACTAACGACTAACGACTCAGGCGTAGTGAATCCGTGGGTCGAGGAACGAATAGCTCAGGTCGACCAGAAGATTGAGCACGACGTAGGTGACCGCCCCGACGAGGACGATCCCCTGGACGAGCGGAAAATCCTTCGCGAGGATCGCGGTGATGGCAAGGCGGCCGATCCCCTGGCGGGCGAACACCGTTTCGATGACGACCGCCCCGCTGAGGAGGAAGCCGAATTGGAGGCCGATGATCGTGACGACCGCGATCATCGCGTTGCGGAGCGCGTGCCGGATGACGACGACCCGTTCCTGGAGGCCCTTGGCGCGGGCGGTGAGCACGTAATCCTGGCGCAGCACTTCGAGCAGACTGGAACGGACCAGGCGGGCGGTGATCGCGGAGAAATCCATCCCCAGCGTGATGGCCGGAAGGATCAAACGCTTCAATCCGCCCTCGCCGGTGATCGGCAGCCAACCGAGCCGGAGCGAGAAGATGTAGATCAGGAGCAGCCCGAACCAGAAGTTCGGCATCGAGACGCCGAAGAGGGCCAGGACCATGCAGAAGGTATCGACCCAGGAGTTTTGCCGGAGCGCCGAGATCGTGCCGAGGATCACCCCGATCGTCACCGCCAGGATCATGGCGGCGATTGCCAACTGTACCGTCGACCAGGCCTGCTCGCGGATCATCTCCAGCACCGGCCGGTGGCTGTGGATCGAGACGCCGAAGTCGCCTTGGAGGACGCGACTGATGTACTTGAGGTACTGGACCGGCAACGGCTGATCGAGTCCGAATTGATGCCGGATCCGTTCGATGTCGGCCGGCGTCACCGTCGGTTGCCCGCGGAGCATCGCCAGCGCCGGATCGCCGGGGATGAGGTGCATCATCAGGAAGACGGCGATGGAGACGCCGAGCAACACCGGCACCGACAGGACGAGCCGCCGGATGAGGTAGGCGGTCATGCGTGCTCCTTACGTCGCAGGCGGCAAGGCGGCAAGGCGGCAAGGCGGCAAGGTCGGGAGAGACGAGGAGGAAGGCGGGAAGGCGAGGAGAGATCGTATTCCCTTGCCGCCTTGCCGCCTTGCCGCCTTACGAACCCAGCGTCGCGTTGTAGTAGAGCGGGTAGACGTTCAGCGTCCAGTTGATGTTGCTGATGGCCTTTTTGCCGGCCAGGGAGGAGCGCTTGCCGAAGACCGGGATCAGGGGCGCGTCCTCCATGATCAGGACCTGGGCCTGTTTGTAGAGGTCCATGCGCTTCTCGTTGTCGTTTTCGATGTAGCCCTGTTCCAGCAATTTGTCGACGTCGGTGTTGGTGTAGTGGCACCAGTTGAAACCGTGCTCGATCTGGCTCGAGTGGTAGAGGGAGTAGAGCGACTCGGGATCGGCGCCCCACCAGAAGATCTCGGCGAGGTTCTGGTCGCCGCGGTTGTAGGTGTTGAAAACGGTCGGTTCGGCTTCGGACGTCAGGTCGAGTTTGATCCCGACGTCGGCGAACTGCGATTGGACGACCTGGGCGGTCTCGTCGAAGCCGTCTTTGGCGATGTTGATGAAGAGTGCCGACAGTTCCTGCCCGTTCTTTTTGCGGGTGTTGCCGTCGAGCGCCCAACCGGCCTGATCGAGGAGTTGTTTCGCCTTGTCGGCGTCGAAGGCGTAGTACGTCTCGACATCGGGATTGTAGCCCGGTGTCAGCTTCTCGAGCGGACCCCAGGCGGGATCGACGGTCTTCTTGAAGATGACGTCGGTGACGACGTGCTTGTCGACGGCGTAGTTCATCGCCTGCCGGACCAGCTTGTCGTCGGTCGGCGCCTTGCTGCAATTGAGGTGGATGGTGCGCGGGCAACCGATCGTGTCGTGGAGGATGACCTGGAAGTCGGCGTTGTTCTTCAGGGCATCGAACTGCGCCGGGACGATCTCTTCGATCAGGTCCAACTCGCCGTTTTGCAGTGTCGCCGTGCGCGTCCCCGATTCCTCGATGATCTGCCAATCGATGCCGTCGAGCAAGGAAGGCCCTTGTCGGTTGTAGAACGACGGCGCCCAGTTGTAGTCCGGGTTGCGCGCCAGGGTGGCATGACTGCCGGCCACGTACTCTTTGATGATGAAGGGTCCGGTGCCGGGCGGGGTCAAGCTCATCCCGTCGGGGTTGTCCTTGGCGTACTGGGGCGCCAGCGTCCGCCACCAACTCGCTCCCAGGAGGGTCAGGAATGGGGCGTACGGCGACGTGAAGACGATCTTGACGGTCGCGTCGTCGACGGCTTCGGCGTGGTCGAAACCGCGCGGCGGTTGCTCGACGGTCTGATTCGCGGAGTCGGCGTCGCGGTCGAAGGTCGCCTTCACCGCGGCCGCGTTGAACGGCTCGCCGTTGTGGAACTTGACGTCGGTACGCAGTTTAAAGGTGTAGGTCAGACCGTCGGGGGAGAGGTCCCACGACGTCGCGAGACCCGGATAGAAGTTATCGTCGCCCGAGATTTTCCAGATCAGGGGATCGTAGGCGTTGGACAGGATGCGCTGAGTCGCGGCAAGACTGGTTTTCTGGGAGTCCAACGTATCGGGCGTCTGCCAGGCCCCGAACCTGAGCGTGCCGCCCGACTGCTGGCGGCGCGCCGCGCGGGGAAGCGGCCGACCGGCGGGCGTGGCCATCGCCGGACTCGCCAGGATGTGCGAGGTGATGAGGGGGGCGGCCATGCCGATCGCCATCGCGCGTTTGGCGAAATCGCGCCGGCTGATTCGACCGGCCTTGAAGTCTTCGACGAGTTCGATCTGACGTCGCATCGGGGACTCCTTCTACCGCTTCCTGTGTGCGAGGAAACGGTGTCAAGGCTGAAGCTGACACGTCAAATATCGATGGCTCCGAGACTTGCTTGGGGTGTGCGGATTGACCTCCTTTCCGAACCTGCCGTGCCGCCGAGAGTCACGAAAATCGTCGTCGGAAAATTGCCGTTCGGGAGCTCGGTCGAGACCATGATCGCCGCCGAATATCGTATCTCGGTGATATATCAGCCGTGTCTCAATGCTATGCGATCCCTTTCGGGCCGTCAACGCACACCTTGCCCGGCCATGGTAGCGCGCCCGACGGCATCATTAGCCGGCCGCAGAATCCACCGGCCCGCGTTCGGCTTGACCCTCGCCGGTTTACCGCGACCTTGCCGCGCGTTGCAGAGCAATTGGGTCAAACCGTTCGTAGGGGCGGACCGCCGTGTCCGCCCTCCACGTATGCGACACTCGATGAGGGCGGACAC
>DATBFX010000195.1:0-27308 GCA_036558305.1 Thermomicrobiales bacterium
GATGATGAAGAAGAGCGCGATGAAGTACGCCGGGATGTGCGAGAGCAGCAAAGAGATGTTGGTGATGCCGCCGCTGATCCGCGATTTCCGTGCCCAACCGGCGAACGTACCGCCGACAACGCCGATGATCCACCCGAGGAGAGTCGCCGTGCCCAGGAGGGCGACGGTCCAGGGGAGGGCACGGAGGATGATGTGCGTCGCGGGACTCGGATAGCTGACGATCGAGGGACCAAAATCCTGATGGATGACGAGCCGGTTCAGGTAGTGCACGTATTGGTTGAAGAGATTGCCGTCCAGTCCGAAGGCCTTGCGGTAATACTTCGAGATGTCTTCGGTACCGCCTTGCGATGAATACTGGCCCTTGCTGGCGAGTTGGTTGATGATCGCCGTGATCGGGTCGCCGGGCATCAACCGGAAGAAGAGAAACGATGCCGTCAGCGCGCCCCACAACGAGATGAGGTAGAGACCGAAACGGCGAAGAACGTACGCGAGCAGGGGATGGACGCGTCGCGCCCGGATCTCATCGGTCGTTTCGGCGGTCTCGATAACCAACCGATCCGCCGGAGCGGTGAGGGTACGGGTGGCCATCATTGTCCCCTTTTTGAGGGCGGAAGGCGGAGGGCGGGAGGCGGAACGACCGTGTTCTTTCCGCCCTCGTCCGCCTTCCGCCTTCCGCCTTCCGCCTTAGCTGCCGGTCGCCGGCTGGACGGCGCCGATCACGAACAGGAACTGCGCCCACCAGTTGGCGGCGATATTGTAGTCATTGTCCGCGGTCGGCCAGCCGTTCCAGTACTGGGTGCCGAAGGCGAACGGGTAGGTGGTCTGGATACTCGGCATCGCCGGCAGGTTCTTGTAATACGCCTCCAACCCCTGATCGAACAGCGCCTTGTTGGCCGCGTCGGCGGGGTTGACCTTCTCGAGCTGGGCCGAGATGTCGTCGAGCTCCGGAATCTGGCTGCGGGTCTCGTCGCCGTCCGGGATCGTGCGCGTCCCGACCGGTTTGTACTGCCGGGAATTGAACTTGATGTAGAGCTGATTGGGATCGAGGGCGACGCCGCAGAGCCAGTGCGAGCTGATGTCGAAGTCGCCGAGTTCCCAGGCGTCTGACCACGGCGTACCGGGGAGCGCCTTGACCTGCATGTCGATGCCGACCTTTTTGGCGTTGGTCGCGAGCAGGGTGGCGATCTGGTACTCCGGATCGCCGACGTTGACCGGCGTGATGATCGTCAGGTTGAGGTCTTTGCCGTTCAGTTGCCGCTTGTCGCCGTTCTTGGTGGCGCCGATGGTGTCGAGGAGTTGCCCGGCCTTATCGACGTCGAAGGCCAGCGGGTACTTGTCGGCGATGTCCTGGTTGGTCCACTGGTCGTTGATCGAATAGCTGGCCCACGGGTATTGGGCCGGCGGCGTCGGCGGACTCCAGATCGTGCTGCCGATCGTCTCGCGGTCGAGCAGGTAGGAGATCGCCCAGCGGCCTTCGGGTTTCTGGAACAGACCGCTCGCCGAGTCCTGGTTGAGCCAGATGCCGCGCGGGCAGGGGTCGGCAAAATCGAATTCCTGCCAGTCCTTGTAGGAATCCTTGATTGCCTGCATGTTGAGGTAGGGGATACTCGGCACGTCGACGTTGCCGTTGGTGAACTCCTGGACCTCGGCGTCGGGCGGAAGGAACTGGCGGTAGATGACGTACTCGGGTTTGGGGTCGAGGTTGGCCTTGTTCCAGTAGTTCGGGTTCTTCTTCCAGATCTGCATGAACTGGTCGGGGATGGTCTGGGAGAGGACGTACGGACCGGTGTAGATCGGCGGGTTGTTGGCGAAGGTGCCGGCGTCCTGGCTCTCCCAGATGTGCTTGGGAACGACCCGGATCGGCTCGCCGACGATGCCGATGAAGAAGTTGTAGTGGAAGCGGGGGTTGGGCGATTTGAGGGTAAAGACGACGGTCTGCGGGTCCGGGCCGGCCACGCTGTCGACGTAGGACGTGACCTGGTCTGAACCGTTGTAGTTGGAGTGCTGTTGAAGGAGGTTGATCGAGAAGACGACGTCGTCGCTGGTGTACGGCTGGCCGTCGCTCCAGGCCGCGGCCGGGTTGAGTTTGATCGTCATCTGGGTGAAGTCGGGGTTGTACTCGTAGCCGGTGGCGAGCCAGTTGATGACCTTGCCCTGGACGAAGTTGACGTAGAACATGCCTTCGCGACAGGTCTGGTTGACGCCGTACTGGTAGGCCTCGCCGTTCGGGATGTAGGGATTGAAACTATCCCAGACCTGGTTGGTCGATTGGCTGAGGACGAGGGTCTGCTCGCGCGGGGTCGGGATGTTGGCGGCCTGGAACTTGGCGTACTTGAGAACGGCGGGCGCGCCGCGCAAACCGGGGCGGAGCGCCGCGTAGTCGTCGCAGGAACAGAGCAGCGAGGAGACCGGGTTCGCGTTGTTGGCCGCGAGACCGCGGGCGGCGAACGCTCCGGCACCGAGACCGGCGGCGCCGGTGACGAAGATGCGTCGCGAGAATCGCCGATCGGACGTCATGCCTGTCCTCCTTTGGTGTTGTCGATCCCAACCTGCCCCGATGCAGGGTGCAATTCCGCGTGGATCGCGGCGGCATGCGTGCGGCTCTCTGGCTTGCTACGCCAGAAACGCCTTCAACGGCAGACCCACCTCCTTTCCGCGCGCCATCGACACCATCCCCGCCTCGAGGATCTCCTGCGCGTCACGGGAAAGGTCGGCGGAGACCATCCCCTCGAACGGCTGGTCGTGGAGCAAACAGGAGGTGAAATAGTCCGGCCCGGAGCGGTAGTGATCGGGGAGGGCCGGTGCGGCGATCGTTTCGGATTGGTTGTCGCTGCGCTCGCCGGGGGCGCCGCGGTTGGCGAGTTTGAGTTCGTCCTGTCCGGTCAGGGCGATTGTACCGTCCTCGCCGTAGATCATCGCCGGCACCTGGATGGGGACGGCCGGCTGGGTCCAGGTCGCCTCGCAGACGGAGTGACCGTGGGGGTAACCGAGGACCATGACCGCGTTGTCGTCGACGGTGAAGAAGTCCTTGCTGTAGCGGCCGCCGAGGGCGACGACCCGGCTCGGTTGCCCCATCAGCCAGCGGCTGAGCACGGCACCGTAGGAGCAAAAGTCGATCGCGGCGCCGCCGCCGTTCGTCTCGCGCTCGATCAACCAACCCCAACCGACACGGGCGACGGGACCGCGCGCCGCGAAGTCGCGCGGAGGACCGCCGTGGCCTGCGCGGTGGTGGACCTGCCAGACGCGACCGATCCGGCCCTCCTCGACGAGTTGCTTGGCGTGGTGGATGGCGGGGGACCAGTTGGTCGGCCAGTTGACCATCAGGCGGACGCCGTGGCGGGCCGTCGTGGTCGCCATCTGTTCGGCGAGACCGAGGGTTGCCGCCATCGGTTTCTCTTTCATGACGTGGACACCACGCGCGGCCGCGTCGGCGACGACCTCGGCCGCGCGGGCGTTATCGGCGCAAGTGATGATGGCCTGCGGTTTGGCCGCGTCGTACAACTCATCGGCCGAGGCGAAAGCGGGGACGCCGGAGTATTGCGACGCAAAGTGTGCACGGAGTTCGTCGTCTGCAATTTGCATGCCAACGACCTCGGCGGTGGGGCTGGCAAGGGCGGACTTGAGGAGACCGCCGAAGTGGAGGTGTTCGCCGCCGACGAAGGCGAGGCGGATTGTCTGGTTGGCCATTCGCTCCTTGTCCTTGGTGATTATTGCCGTACGTCGTTGGGTCGGTCCGCCCCTACGATGCCGCCGACAATGTCCCGGCCGTCTGGGTGCGCGGCAAGGGCAAGGTGACCTGTTGGCCGGTTTCGGCGGCGCGGTAGATGGCGAGGACGAGTTCGAGGGCGTCGCGGCCGGCGGCGCCGGTTTGGACGAGCGGTTTGTCGTCGAGGACGGCGTCGACGAGGTGGGCGAGTTTGCCGTAGTGCTGGTCTTGGAGGGGCATCTCGACGACGGGGAGTTGGCGCCAGCCCCTGAGGTAGTCGGGTTGGCTGACCTTGGTGGTGTAGACGCCGATCCCCTCGACACCGCTGCGCATGAGGATCGAGCCCGCGGAGCCGTCGATGCTGGTGGAACTGTGGTTACCGGCGACGGCCCAGCCGCTGTACCAGGTGCCGACGGCGCCGTTCTTGAAGCGGAGGGTGGCGGCGACGGTGTCCTCGACGTCGATGTCGGTGAGGAGGGTGTCGCCGACCTGGACCTCCTTGCGGAAGATCTCTTTCTGGGCGGAGACGCTCTCGACGGGACCGAGCAGCCACTGGATGAAATACGAGGTGTAGATGCCCCAGTCCATCAGGATGCCGCCGCCGGCAAACTCTCGTTTCAGGAACCAGGGGACGCGGTGGGCGGAGGGAGAGACGCCGATGATGCTGGTGCCCATGATGCGACCGCAGACGCCCTCGTCGACGAGGTTCTTGACGGCGGGCCAGACGCGGCCGAATTGCGGTTGGTAACCCATCGCGAATTTGACACCGGCGCGCTCGGCCGCCGCGACCATCGCGTCGGCGTCCTCGATCGTGGTCGCGATCGGTTTTTCGCAGAGGACGTGCTTGCCGGCCGCGGCGGCGGCGATCACCGGTGCCGCATGGGCGATCGGCCAGGTGGTGACGTCGACGGCTTCGACGTCGGGGTGGTTGATGACGTCGTGGTAGTCCTCGTAATAGGCGCCGATGCCCCACTTCTCGGCGGTCGTCTTCGCCTTCTCCAGGTCGATGTCGGCGACGGCGACGATTTTGACACGTGGATTGCGCGCCAGGTTGTGGATGTGGGCGAAGTGGGCGATCCCCCCGCAGCCGACGACGCCGATGCCGAGTTTGCGATCTGTCACGTTGTCTGCACCTCCTGAGGGGTTAGGGGACAGGGGTCAGGGGTCAGGACGATACGAACGCTTCTGACCCCTGTCCCCTAACCCCTGTCCCCTATAAGCCGTAAAACGCGTCGATCTCCTCCTGGTAGGCGGCGACGGTGCCGCCGAGAACGTCGGCGACCTTGACCGGGCGGTTGGTGGTCGCCGATTCGAGGACGGTATAGGCGGTGGCGAGGTCGTTGAGACCTTCGTCGCCGCTGGCTTCCATGGGGTGGCCGGTGGCGATGGCTTGGAGGAAGTCGTGCATTTCGAGGGCGAAGCCGTCGCGGATACCGGCCGGGAACTGGCGTTGGCGGAGGGCGGGTGGGGCGCGGCGGGTGTAGACGTCGAGGGCCTTGGCGCGGAACCCGTCGTCGAGCACCACCTCGTCTCCTTTGAGGCAGCCGACGGTACCGGAGATGAAGGGGTCGGCGGCGAGCGCGTTCGGTTCGCCGTGACCGGCCCAGCTCCAGAAGGCGGTGCCGATGGCGCCGCTCGAGAACGTCAGGTTCGCGAAGAAGGCGTCGTCGACCTCGTTGCGGACCGTGTCGACGACGGCGCCGGCGTCGTCGCGGGTGACGCGCTCCGGTTCGAGGGTCTTGGCGTAGGCGCTGACTTCCTCGACGGGTCCCATCAGGTAGCGGATGAGGTGGAAGAGGTGAACGCCGATGTCGATGGCGCCGCCGCCGCCGGCGTCGAGTTTGCGGTGGCGCCAGGGGGTGCGGGCGACGATCTTGTTGGGCGACCAGTCGTTGCCGATCCCGCCGGAGACCCAGAGTTGCGGGTCGCCGATCAGGCCCTCGGAGACGATCCATTTGTTGGCACGTGGACCCTCCAGATAGCGCAGGTTCTCGGCGACGCCGGCAACGAGACCACGGCGGTGCGCCTCCTCGACGATGGCGCGACCGGCGCGGACGGAGACGGCGAACGGTTTTTCGACCAGGACGTGCTTGCCGGCGGCCAGGCAATCGAGCGCGATCGTGTGGTGGAGACCGACGGGGGCGAGGACGAGGACGGCATCGACGAGGTCGTCGTCGAGCATCCGGCGCCAGTCGTCGTAGATCGAGGGGAGGGTGTCGGGGTGGAGGTCGGCGACGTACATGTGCGGCGCGGCGAGCGGGTCCTTCGGATTGTGGGAGACGGGTGGACGCGGTGGTGGTCCGTCGTCGCGGCGGCGGAACATCGCGGCATCGTCGAGGTTGCGGGAGCAGAGGGCGGTGACGCGCAGATCGGCGAGATCGGTGCCGAGGAGCGCCTTGAGACCGCGAAGGTGGGCGGGCAAGATGCGGGCACAACCGACGACGCCGAGGCGCAGCGGCGAGGCCATCGTCTCGGTCACGGCGCGCTCCTCGGTCGGTGGTTCGCGATCCGTCGCATCACGGTGCAAGGGCTCCTTCCACTTCAGCATGACCAGCCTCGCCCGATCGACTACGGACCGCGGCGAACGCCCACGGGGTGTGATTCGGTTGCCGTCGCGCTCACACTCGGGCCCATGTACCCGAGTTGGCGCGAGATCGCGTCGGCGGTGGCCACGACTTCTTCGCCGAGGCGGCGGAGGCGATCGTGGGGGGTGCGCTGGACCGGGCCGGCGACGCTGATCGCGCCGGCGACGGTACCGTCGTGACCGAAGATCGGGGCGGCGGCGCAGCGGACGCCTTCGATCCGCTCCTCGTCGTCGACGGCGTAGCCGAGGCGGCGGACCTCGGCGAGGTGCTCGTGCATCAGCGCGGGGGAGGTGATGGTGCGCGGGGTGTAGGCGGCCATCCCCTGGGCGAGGATGCGATCGATCGCCTCGGGCGGGAGGAAGGCGAGGATGGCTTTGCCGGAGGCGGTGCAGTAGACGGGGCGGCGGGCGCCGACGCCGGTCTGGAGAGAGACGGGGTGCCTGCCTTCGATCCGCTCGATGGTGACGACCTCGCCGCGGTCGAGGGTGACGAGGTGGACGAGTTCGTGGGTGCGATCGCCGAGGGCCTGGAGGGCGGGGCGGGCGACGTGGCGGAGGTCGAGGTTGTCGAGGAAGGCGCCGGCGATGGTCAAGACGCGCGAGCCGAGGCGGTAGCGGTCGGTGATCGGGTCGCGGTCGATGTAGCCGCGGGCGCGCAGGGTGGCGAGGAAGCGAAAGAGGGTGCTGCGGTGCATGTCGAGGGTACGGCCGAGCTCGGTGAGGGTGAGACCGGCTTTGGCGTCGTCGCCGGCGAGGAGTTCGAGGATGCGCAGACCGCGATCGAGCGTGGTGAGGGTGGGGTCCGAGCGGGGCTCGGCGGGATCGGTGCCTGCTTCGGATGGACGGTCGGCGGTGTTGCGGAGCACCAGCTCGCCTCGCGTTTTCGTTATCCGGAAACGGCTTCGACTAAGGTGTCGTCTAGTGTAGGGAGGGCGATGGGGTGTGTCAAGATGGGCCGGAACGTTTGGGCGCTCGTGCGGGACTGATACACTGTACAAAGGGCGGTCGATTTGCCGGGGGATGGGAACCGGTGCGGTTCGAATGGGATCCGATCAAAGCCGCACGGAATCTCCAAGAGCGGGGAATCGATTTCGTCGACGCGATCGAGATCTTCGATGACCCGGATCGGTTGGAATCCCTGGATGAGCGCCGAGACTATGGCGAGCCGCGAATCAGGGCGATCGGTCAGGTCGCCGGTCGGATCGTTCTCGCCGTGGTCTACACGGACCGGAACGGAGTCAAGCGAATCATCTCCGCGCGAAGGGCGAGCAGGCGTGAGCGACGAATCTATCATCAAAGTCAGACGACTTCCTGACGGTACCGTCGAGCAATTGTTGCCCAACGGGACCACTCAGGTCTTGATTGGTCAAACCGACTGGGCAAGGGTCGATGCCATGACTGAGGAGGAGGCAGACGCGGCGGCTCTCGCCGACCCCGACAATCCCCTCCCTACCGACGACGAATTGGCGCGTTTCCAGCGCATACCGAGTCCGAAGCGCATTCGGCAGCGACTCCGTTTGACTCAGGAGCAGTTTGCGGCGCGGTTCCAGGTCCCGCTCGGCACGCTACGGGAGTGGGAACAGGGCGTGCGCGAACCGGACCCGGCGGCCAAGACCCTACTCAGGGTGATCGAGAAGGACCCCGATGCCGTCGTTCGGGCGCTTGCCGGATAGTCTTGTCATTGGCAACCTGCGGAAGAAGGGGTGGTAGGAGCATTGCGGTATGAGCTTGACGCTGCCGGCCGACGTTGCGGCCAAAGTCCGGGAGATGGTCGAGAGCGGGCGCTACAGCGATTCCGGTGAAGCGCTTCGCGAGGCGGTCGATCTGTTGGAGGAGCGCGACCGGCGCCTGGAATGGCTTCGCGCCGCGATCGCCAAGAGCGACGAGCAGATCGCGCGCGGCGAAGGAATTCCGAACACGCCGGAGTTGCTCGACGAGATCGATCGTGAAGTCGACGAACTGATTCGTCGCGGCCACGTCCCGAGCCCTGATGTCTGCCCGTAGACGGCGGCTTGTCCTCGCTCCGGATGCGAGGCGCGATCTCAGCGAAATTCTGGTCTACACAGAGCAGCAATGGGGAAAGCAGCAGCGGATCAAATGCCAGGCAATGATCGATCAAGCCTTGCGCCACCTCGCGATGTACCCAAATCTCGGACGCGGGCGTGACGAGATTTCGCCCGGTCTGCGGAGTTATCCGGTCGGTAGCCACGTCGTCTACTATCGTGTGAGCGAGCATGAACTCATCGTTAACCGCATCGTGCATGGCCGTCGAGACATCACGGAGACAGGGATCGTGCCGTGATCAATACAATTGTGCTCGTGCAAGACGAAGTGGAACACTTGCAACGTCTCCGTGCCCTACTCGCCATTGGATGGGGGCGGGCTGCTCGGAGCGAACTCATCGAGTCGATGCCCGAGCCTTTGGATGAGATCGACCGGAAGGTCGATGAACGGTTTGGCCGCGCCGGGACGCCGAATCCTGCCGTCTGCCCCTGATTCTCATTCTGTGGTTCTGCTGACCGTCGAGTCGCCGTTACTTGCCTGAGGCTCCGCCATCAAACCCATCCCGACCCTCTTGACGCCGATCCGCGTTGGGTGGATCGTGCGCAACCACTGAGTGGAGCCGGCGGACGGCAAGGCAGGGAGGTTCGGAGGCGATGGCGATTCGGATTGCGATCGGGCAGTTCAACGAGATGGCGGACGAGAAGCTGCGGTTCGCGGCGATGCTCGGGGTGCCGGGGGTGCAACTGAACACGCCGCGGTTGCCGGGGGAGCAGCGGTGGGAGGAGGCCGACCTGCGGCGGCTCGTGCGCAAGTGCGAGGAGTACGGGCTGAAGCTGGAAGCGATCGAGAACGTGCCGATCCACTTCTACGACAAGGCGATGCTGGGGTTGCCGGGGCGGGACGAGCAGATCGAGCACTACCGGGCGACGATCCGCAACATGGCGCGCGCGGGCATCCCGATCCTCGGCTACCACTTTATGCCGAACTCGGTCTGGCGGACGTCGCGGACGGCGCCGGGGCGCGGTGGTTCGCGGGTGACGGCCTTCGACATGGCCCTGGTGGCCGACGCGGGGACGGAGGGGCTGCGGGGATTCGTCGCCAAGCGCGACGAGCGGATGTCGGCGGTGGCGGTGATGGACGAGGAAGAGGAGGTCGTCACCGAGGACCAGATGTGGGCGAACTACGAGTACTTCGTGAAGGCGGTGGTGCCGGTGGCCGAGGAGGCCGGGGTGAAGCTGGCGCTGCACCCGGACGATCCGCCGGTCGAGTCGCTCGGTGGGGTCGCCCGCCTCTTCCGCAATGTCGAGGGGTTCAAACGGGCGGAGGCGATCACGCCGAGTCCGGCCTGGGGGCTCGATCTCTGCCTCGGCTGCTGCTCGGAGATGCCGGGTGGGGCCGCCAACGTGATGGCGATGATCGAGCACTTCGGTCCGCGCGGACGCATCCTCTACGTCCATTTCCGCGACGTCCAGGGGACGGTACCGACGTTCCAGGAGTGTTTCCTGGGCGAGGGGAACTACGATCCGGCGACGGTGATGCTGGCGCTGAAGCGGAACGGGTTCGACGGCTTCCTCCTCGACGACCACGTGCCGACCCTCGACGACGACACCGAGTGGGGCCACCGAGGCCGCGCCTACGAGATCGGCTACATGCAGGGGTTGCTGAACATGATGGAGCTGGTGGGGTGAGCGGCGAGCGCGTTTCGGAGGGGTTGCGTAGGGGAGGACCGGGTGCCCTCTGGGTGCTGTCCTCCCCTACGCAACCCCTCGGCAACGCGCGCTCGCCGGACCGGCTCGAGGACGTCGCGGTGCCGGGGCGCTCCGATTCGTCTGGAGGCGCCGGGCCCGCCGGCGGAGACGTGAGCGGCACCGGCGGTGCCGGTGCCCCGGCGCCGATGGTTGACCGTGACTCCTACAGGTCGTCGCAGTCGGTCGTCATCGTGCCGCAGGCAGGTACCCCGGTGTCGAGGCTGCCGTAGCAGTCGGCGAATCTCCTGCATCCCGCACAATCGCCGGCGACCACGGGATCGTCGAAGAAGCAATTCCGAAAACGCTCCCGGGCGGCATTCTGAAACACGCTGCACAGTTCCACGCAGTGGGTCTGGACGCAGTCGCGGGTGAAGCGCTCGTCGCAGGTGCAGGTACCGCCGATGCACGACGAGTAGTGCTTGAAGCTGACGCCGCAGTTGTAGCCGCAACTGCCACAGTTGGTTTCGTCGGTTTGGAAGTTCGCGGTCGGCGTCGGGTCCGAGCAGACGCCGGTGTCGGGGTTGCAGGTGCCCGGTTTGTGGCACGCGTCGGGCGCCGTGCAGACCACCGGGGCGCCGCCGGTCGTGCAGGCATTGCCGTCGTCGCACGGGCGTCCGTCCGCGAGCGGCACCGCGCCGCACGTCCCGGAACGGCGGTCGCAGACGCCTTTGAGGCAGGCGCTCCCCCAGGCCGCGCACTCGGCGTCGGCGCAGCAGGAACCGGGGTCGACGCACGTGCCCCCGCAGGGCTTCGTGCCCGCCGGGCAAACGCACCGCCGGCGCCCGGTGGCGTCCTTTTCGCAGACGCCCGAGCAGCAATGGGCGGCCTTCGCGCAGGTCGAACCGGCCCCGCGGCAGGCGATCGCCCCCGCATCGCCGCCGCCCAGACCGGCCAGGCCCAGCCCGCCGGCGGCGGCGCCGATCGCCCGCAGCACGTCCCGCCGCGTTCCCTTCCGCGCAGCGAACCGGGTCAACGCATCGAACCGCGCGTCGTCCATCGCCGTGGGTCCTCCTCGTGGGCGAGCGTCCGGAAGCGGCGGGACCCCGCCGGGGGCGCCCGGCAACCGGGCGCCGAACGGATCGCCGCCCAGCCTAGCCCGCGTGCCGGGCCCCGCCAATCCGTAGGAGTACGCAAACGCTCGCCGCCCCGGTACCGCATTCGGGACCACGGTCGATTGCGTACCGTGCCACGGCACCGGGCGGGATCGGGCCTCGTCGGGGCCGGGCGGGGGCGGCGGCACGGCCACGAGGCCGGCGGCGAGCAGCGCCGAGACCGCCGCGGCGCGACCGTGGACCCCCTGCGACGCGCCGGTGCGGCTACTTTGCAGCGCGCTCTAAGCACCTGAGCGCCTGTCCGAGAAGGGGTGGACTCCCGAGAATAGGGGAGGAGCGCACGAAGTCCGGGTGCAGATCGCGATGACCCACTTCATGCCCAAGCGGCTCGCACCGCCCCGAACGACTTCTCGGATGGGCTCTCAGACCAGGCCGAGCTTACGGGCCTGGTCGACGGCCTGGGTGCGGTTGGCGGCCCCCAGCTTGCCCAGGATGTTGCTCATGTGCTTTTTGACCGTCTTCTCCGAGATGAACAGCCGCTGCCCGATGTCCCGGTTGGACAGCCCGGCCGCGACCAACCGCATGATCTCCCCCTCGCGCTCGCTCAACGCCTCCAAGGAGTCGCTTTGGGGTGTGAAGGGCCGCGCGGCCAGCCCCTCGATGGCGGCGAGCAGGCGCTTGGAGTACTCGCGGTGCGCGCTGCGGGCGGCGGCGTGGCGCAGGAGTGGGGCGACGGCCTCACCCTCGTCGGCGAAGGTACGGACGTAGCCCCCCGGTTCGCCCACGGCCAGCGCCCGGCCCAAGGCCGAGAGGGCCGCGGTCTGGTCGCCGTCGTCCTTGTGGGCGAGGGCCTGCAGGATCGCGAACTCGACGAGGTCGCCGTACCGGCCCTGGGCGGTGGCGTGGGCGGCGATGTCCTCAAGCAGCGAACGGACGATCGCCTGCGCCGACGGCGGATCCCGTCCGTCGAGTAGCGCTTGCGTACCGGCCGCGGTGGCCGGGTCGATCTTCTGGATGGCGGCGGCGACGAGGGCGAAGAAGTCCAGGGGGTCGTTGTCGTAGGCGTCGAGCGAGATCCAGGCGGGGGAGAGTCCGGATTGGATCAGCCAGTGGGTGACCAGGGTCGACTTGCCGTAGCCGGCGGGAGCGCAGACCAGCGTCACCGGAGCATCGGCGGCGACAATCAGATCGAGCAGGCCCGGCCGGGCGACCAGCGAGGGTCGAAGCCGCGGGGCGCTCAACTTGGTTGTGAGGAGGCGATGACGCGACGACGGCGCGTCGAAAGGGCGGAGGAGGGCGGCGGTGGCAGCCGGCATCGCATCATCCTATGGGCGCGTTGGCGGCGTCGAGGGAAGACGATCAAACCTCGTGCAGAGGGCCGACAGCGTGTCTCACCCACGCGACCTCGGCGCGAAACGGGTCGCGCAGACCGGAACGACCCTTTGGCATCGGGATCGCGAGGACAACCGGCGGTGCCACGTCCGTCGGGACCGACGCCGAGCCTCAAACGCAGACCACGGTCGCGATCAATGGCGCTTCGGCGGCGCTCACCCGTGTTCGTGCGAGACCCAACACGAACCCTCCGCGGTTGGGCGGTCGACGCGTGCAGCGTGCCTTCACCTTAGGCCCCTCGGACGGGTCGGCGATGTGCCGACAGGGTGCAAAAGAGATGTAATCGCCTGCCGGTGTGCGGGACTGCCGGACGCGGCAACTGCTCTCCCAGCAATCATGTTGAACCGCCGCGTCAGTCGATCGAACCAACCTCGTCGTCGCCGCCGACGAGGTCAACCTGGAGAAGCGGCAGGCCGAGGTCGTAGATCTCCTTGAGGACCCCGATCAACGCTGCCTGGTCGGGGAGTGTCGCCTCCAGGACGGTGCAGCCGGCGTCGTCCTCGTCTGGTCTGATCTGCATCCCGGCCAACCGGTCGGACCAACCGGCGCGGGGCGATCCCTGGACGCGGATTGCGTACGTCGCGACTCCGTTCCGGTTGCGATGCCCGCTTTGGTGGGTTGCCATCTCCCTGCCTCCAGTGACGGCGTCTTCGCTCGGCGTACGTCGGCAAGGAGCGCCGACGATCAATTCGTACGCGCGGTCGGCGCCGGTCCCGGCATGCTCCGGCCGCTGCCACGGCCAGCGGTGATCGATCTCGACCTCCAGCGACGGGTTGACGGCGACGGTGCGGACCACATCCGCGGCGACGAGGACCTCCAACCCCAGGAGTAACGTCCAGCCCAGGCGCGCGCGGTACCGGTTGTACTCGGTTGTGGCGGCGCGCGGCGCTCGATAGCGGGTCAGGAAGACGTAGGTCGCCGAGACGATCCCGACGACGATGATCGTGACGGCGAGGACCTCGATCCCGACCGCGAAGTACTCGACGACGTCGAGGGTCTTGTCGATGACCTTGCTCTCGGTCTCGTGCTCCATCTGCCGCTCCGCCAGGACGGGGGTGCGCCGGGCGCGCTCACGCCGGGTCGGCCGCCGTCGTTCCCGATGCCGGCGACGAGGGCTGGCACCGCGTCCGACCTCAGAAGTACTGCCGATCGACTGGGTCTTGTTGACGCGGGCGCTCCGACGGCCTGGTCTCGGTCGCGCGTCCGCCGCCCCTACGGGACCGCTGCGATTTCGCTCGATCGCCGGGACTTGTGGTGGCAATCGCTTCGAGGATCGACTGGAGTGGAAACCGCCGTGGCGATCATTGCGAACTCGCCGCGCGCGGGAAACCGCGCCCGCGCACGACGATTGCCGTGGTTTGGGCGGCAGAATCGGGGTGCCGATCGCCGACCGACTACTGCCGTGCCATTGCCACCCGGAGCCGCTCCTCGGGGCTGATCAGATGGTCTGCGTCGGCGGCGGCCTTATCCAGGTCGATCTGGACCCAGCGGACACGTCCGTTGAACGCATTGCCGCTCGGACCGTAGTCGTCGCTCACCGTGGTGCCGCTGTCGACGCCGACGTCGGTCGTTTCGTCGGCGGAGAAGACGACCGCCTGGGTGGCATCCACCCGCCCGTCGCCGACTTTGTTGCCGTCGATGAAGAGGGCGACGGTACCGCCTTTGGCCATGCCGCCGCCGCCGTAGGCAAACCCCATTCGCACCTGATGCTCGCCGGCCGGGATCGGCGTCTCGCCGTAGACCTTGAACCGTCGCAGCCCGAGGAGGTTGTAGCAGTAGGCCGGTTTCCCGTCTTTGACGTAGAGACTCCAGCCGCCGATCTGCGCTCCCTGGGCGACGATGACCCCGCGAGCGCCATCCTCCGGCACGTCGAGTTGCGCGGTGACGGCGTGGGACTTGTTCTTGATGTTGACGATGCAGTTCTCCGCCAGCCGCCCCATGCCGCCGAAGAGCATCTGGGAGTTGCCGCGGATCAGGCTCGGGCGGGCGGCCTGGTCGGGATCGAGACGAACCGCGACACGGTCGTCCAACGGCAGCACCTGGTACTTATTCGCTTCGAGGAGCCAGAGTCGTTGCAGGTGGTGCAGCTTGTCGGGGTGCTCCGCCGCGAGGTCGCGGGCCTGGCTCCAGTCGACGGTCGTGTCGTAGAGCTCCCAGACGTCGTCGTCGATGGCCGGTGCCGTCTCGCCCATCAGCAACCACGGCGTCTTGTGCTTGGTCACTGCCGTCCAGCCGCGGTGGTAGATGCCGCGGTTGCCGAAGATCTCAAAGTACTGGGTGTCGTGGCGCTCGGCCGCGGCCGCGTCGTCGAAGGAGTAGAGCATGCTGACGCCTTCGATCGGCTTCTGCTGGACCCCGTGGACGCTGAGCGGTTCGGGCAAACCGGCTGCCTCCAGCACGGTCGGGGCGACGTCGATGATGTGGGTGAATTGGGAGCGGATCTCGCCCTTGGCCGCGATGCCGTGCGGCCAGTGGACGATGGTGCCGGTGCGGGTGCCGCCCCAGTGGGAGGCAACCTGCTTGGTCCACTGGTACGGCGTGTCCATCGCGTGCGCCCAGCCGACGGCGTAGTGGTTGTAGGACTCGGGTCCGCCGAACTGGTCGAGGCGCTCGATCATGCACTCCGGTGTCTCCAGGGCGGAGGCGCCGTTGAAGTTGATCATCTCGTTGAAGGTGCCGTTGAGGGTCCCTTCGGCCGAGGCGCCGTTGTCGCCGATGATGTAGTAGACGAGGGTGTCGTCGAGGATCTCGAGGTCGACGAGGGCGTCGATCAACCGCCCGAGGTGGTGGTCGGTGTGCTCCAGAAAACCGGCGTAGATCTCCATCTGGCGGATCAGCACCGGCTTGAGGGCGGCCGGCATGTCGTCCCAGGCAGGAATCTCGGCGTGGCGTTGGGTCAGTTGCGCCTCCGGCGGGATCACGCCCAGGGCGCGCTGCCGGGCAAAGGTTTCCTCGCGCAGCTTGTCCCAGCCCTGGTCGAACGTGCCCTTGTACCGGTCGGCCCACTCTTGGAAGATGTGGTGCGGGGCGTGGGTGGCGCCGGGGGCGAAGTAGACGAAGAAGGGCTTGTCGGGCATCAGCGCCTTCTGCTGCTGGACCCACGCGATAGCCCGGTCGGTCAGGTCCTCGGTGAGGTGATACCCCTCGTCGGCCGTCCGCTCCGGCTCGATCGGCACCGTGTCGCGGAAGAGCGCCGGGGCCCACTGGTTGGCCTCGCCGCCGATGAAGCCGTAGAAGTGCTCGAAACCGCCGCCGCCGGTCGGCCACTGGTCGAACGGCCCCATCGGCGAGGTCTGCCAGACCGGCATCTCGTGGCACTTGCCGAACTGAGCGGTGGAGTAGCCGTTCAGCTTCAGCGTCTCGGCCAGGGGCGCGGCGGTGTTGGGCCGCAGCGAGTTGTAGCCGGCGGCGCCGGTGGCTATCTCGGTGATGCCGCCCATGCCGACCGAGTGGTGGTTGCGCCCGGTCAGCAGCGCCTGCCGCGTCGGCGAGCAGAGGGCGGTGGTGTGGAAACGGTTGTACTTGAGCCCGTTGGCGGCCAGCCGCTCGGCGGTCGGGGTGCTGATCGGCCCGCCGAAGGCGCTCGAGGCGCCGAAACCGACGCCGTCGAGCATGACGATCAGGACGTTGGGCGCGCCGGAAGGCGGTCGCAGCGGCTCGATGCGGGGGAAGACCGTCGCCGGATCCCTCGCGTCGTAGGTGGTCAGGCCGGTGAACGGCCGGTCCGCGATCGGCAGGACCGTGCGCGGGATCTGGTCGGACTGCCCATTGTTCGCCATCGAAGACTCCTTTCCCCGCTTGGATTCCCGGCCGTTCGAACTCCGGCCGCATTGGCTGGGATCAACGCGCCACACCGCTCGAAATACGATCAACTCGTCGGTGACGTCACTTTGTCTTGCTTGGAGTCGTAGTTGCACCCCGCCAAGGTCGTATTCGGCGCGGGAACTGGGCGCAGCGAAGAACCTCCCCGCGGTGTCCCTCGACGGACGATTGGCTCGGGACCAAGTGGCGATTCCGTCCGTGGGACCTGTTCGCTAGCGTACGGACCGGGGTGAGGATCTGCGCCTCAGCCCGAGCCGGCGCGCTCGAGCAGGTGGGCGGCGCCGGACCGATCGCCGCATCGCCCAGGGGGCACCCGGTATCCTGAGGGGTCAGCCATGAAATCCGTGCTCAGTCGACGCCGTTTTCTGCCACTGCTCGCGGCGCCCGTGCTCGTGGCCGCACCGATCGTGGTCGGGCCGCAGGCAGCGGAGGCCAAGAAACGGAAAGCCCGCCACTACTCGCTCTCCGACCTCGGCGTCCTCGACGGGGGCGACTACAGCATCGGTTACGGGATCAATCCCGACGGCGTGGTCGCCGGGTTGTCGACGGTCCCGGGTGGCGCCACCCGCGCCGTGACGAAGAAGGACAAGACGCTGCGCGACCTCGGGCAGGATGGGGAGACGAGTTGCGCCAACGACCTCAACGACGACGGCGACGTCGTCGGCTTCGTCGGGACGGCGGACGGGTCGCGCGCCGTCCTCTGGAAGGGCGACGAACGGATCGACCTCGGGACCCTCGGCGGGGCGACGAGTATCGCCTACGCGATCAACAAGAGCGGTTGGGTCGCCGGCAGCGCGGCGATGAAGAAGGGCAAGAAGGAGGTCACGCGGGCGTTCCTCTGGAAGGAGGGCGCGATGGCGGACCTCGGGACGCTGGGCGGCGACTTCGCCCTTGCCCAGGACGTCAACGACGCTGGCTGGATCGCCGGCACCGCGACGCGTCGGCCGGGCAAGGGTCTCTACGAACCCGGCACCGCGGCGGTCGTCTGGCAGGACGGGCAGATCAAGGCGCTCGGGTCGCTGGGCGGCGACGTCAGCGCGGCGCTGGGGATCAACGAGGCGGGGTGGCTCGTCGGCGGGGCGACGACGGCGGCCGGGCTGGAATACGGCGGGCTCGGCACCCACGCCTTCATCTGGAAGGACGAGGTGCTCTACGACCTGGGGACGCCGAGCGGGGCGGACCTCAGCGTCGCCAACGACGTCAACAAGAAGGGCGAGGCGGTCGGTTTCGGCGGCGACGCCGCACCGAAGGACCCGAACAACGCTCAGCAGGCCCTCCTCTGGGAGTCCGACGGCTATCTGGTTCTGCTCAACGAGACGATCGACGACGACAGCGGTTGGACCCTCCTCACCGCCTTCGCGATCAACGACGACGGCAAGATCGCCGGTCTCGGGCTGAAGGACGGTCAATACCGCGGGTTCATGCTGAAACCGAAGTAGACGGTCGCCGGTTTTTCGGGTTGGACGCGGGGCGTGCCGAATGGTGCGCCCTTCGTCTTTGCGGGATGATCGCGATGGCGCGGGAGATCGGGCGGAGCAGCGAGATGGCACAGCGGCCCGTCGGGAAGCCGACACCGAAGAGCATCTTCTCGCTCGAAGCGGGCGAGGAGTTGGACGCGATCCTGGCCGAGGGATTCCCCATCTACCAGGACGGCGTGGAGATCGACCGGTTCTTTCCCCTGAAGCAGCCGCCGATCGATGATGGGGGGCTTTCGCCGAGCATGCGACGGGTTTTGGACATGGCGGGAGCCTGGAGCGATCTCGATTTGGATGAGACGGAAGCCGTTAGGGAGCGCATCGACCACGAACGTAAGCCACCGCCACTGGTCGAATTCGATTGGTGAGGCTTATGCAGCTTAACGATGGAGAGGTCCTTCGCTGCGCTCAGGATGTTCAATTGAGAGACGGGCTAAAGCTGAACATCCTGAGCGCAGCGAAGGACCTCTTGCGTTATCGCACCTGCCGGGATCGGCTAATCCCTCGCCACCTTACGTCCCCGTTTCGCCGGCGGGGATGTTGGCGTCGCGCAGGACGAAGACCTTGTCGACCGCCGGGGCGCCGTTTTGCTGGCTGACGTAGATGACCCAAGGCGAACCCGTTTGGTCGGTGGTGACGGCGGCGAGGCCCTGGGAGTTGGGATCGTCCTGGGTCAGCAGACGCTCCGGGCCGGGTTCGATGGCGCGGAACGGGAGCGCGGTGGCCCCGACGTCGACGACCGAGCTCTGCCCGACGTTGTAGACGACGTAGACCGTGCCCTGTTGGTTGACCGTGACCGACGGGAAGGCGCCGCGATCGCCGGCGGTGATCAGCGTGTCGCCGCTCCATTCGGTCGAGTCCGCCGGGAGGCGACGGACGAAGAGGAAGATGTCGTTGAGTTGGCGGGCGAAGGCGAGCACGACGCCGCCGTTGGGGTCGGCGGCGAGGGCGACGTAGCGGCCGCCGAACTTTTCGCCGCGGCCGTAGACGAGCGATTCCGGCGTAGTCCAGCCCTTCGGATCGTCGAGCGGTCGCGTCGCCCAGTCGACGTGGGCGGCGTTCTCGGTGCCGGTGGTGGAGGTGTAGACCGACCAGACGGCGACCAGGCGGTCGCCGTCGACGACGACCTTCGGCCAGGCGCCGGTCGCGGTCGGAACGTGTTGGTTGACTTCGACCGGTTCGGTCCACTCGCCGCCGGGCGGCAGATCGCTGGCAAAGACGTCGGCGTTCGGCGTGGAGCTACCGGCGGGGAACGCCCGCTGGTCCCGCCAGAGCACGTGCAGGGTGCCGTTCTTGTCGATGGCGAGTGAGGCGGCCAGTTGGTGACCGGCGTTGGCGCTCGGCGCGACCGGGACCGGGTCCGTCCAACCGCCGCTGCCGTCCTCGTGGGTGTACATCAAGACGGCGAAGTCGTCTGTCCCGCCCTTGCCCTGGTCGGAGTAGACGAGGTGGACGAGCCCGCGGCCGTCGACGACCGCGCTGGCACCGTATTGGTAGTCGCCGCCCGGCATCGCCGTCGCCGGGGTCCAACCGCCGGTCGCCGGGTCGTAGTGGGAGGCGTAGAGACGGGCGTGGTCCTTGTCGGGGCCGTCGGCCGTCTTGGCGCTGAAAAAGGCCCAGGCGCCGCCGTCCGGCGTGGTGACGAGCGTCGGGCGCCAATCCCGGAATCCCCAGGGAGCGTAGGTGCGGTTGACGTCGTCGGAGCGAACGTCGAGGACGGCCCGTTCCGGACCGGCGGCACGGGCGACGCCGTGGGCGCTGGTGCAAGCGCCCCAGAGACCGGCCAGGAGCGACCGCGCGGTTTCCTCGCCGTCGGTGAACCAGGCGGCGTAGGGACCGGTCGGATTCGATTGGAGGGCGGCGAAACCGGAAGCGAGGAGGTCCTCGTTGAGGAGTTTGCGCGAACCGCCGGTCTGTTCGGCCCAGACGTAGGCGGACCCGTCGGCCGCCGGTTCGAGCAGCACCTCATCGCCGGCAAGTTTCTTGAGACGGGCGGTGGATTTGCCGCCGAAGCACTCGGCGGGGAGCGGCGGGTCGAGTGCGGCCAGCCGGACCGTGCCGCCGCCGTTGGCCAGGGTCAGCGTCGCACCATTGGTGACGTCTTCGACCCGGGCGACCTCCAGGGCCGGCGGTGCGGCGGCCGGCGGGAGGGCGGCGAAATCGGTCGTGGCCACCAGCGACTGGGCGAGGGGGAGGGCCTGACCGGCGTCGAAGAGGGCGGGATTGGCGCCGTCGTGGTCGATCTGGAAGACGAGCGCGATCCGGGTGGTCTGGTCGCGGGCGATCTTGACCCCGGCGTTGACGCTCTTCGGTTCGAGACCGAGTCTCTCGGCCGCGGTCTGGGTCGAGCGGCTGGCCAAACCGCGCGGTTCGGCGCCGCCGGTCAGGCGGATGGCGAAGTCGCGGATTCTCAGGGTCGCCGTCTTCGTGCTCCAGTTGGTGGCGTCGGCGACGACGACGATCCAGTCCTTGCCCGCCTTCGGGGTCAGGTTGACCGCGGCGATCTCCTCGCCGCGCGCGGCGGCGACGACGGCGATCCGGAAGTTGCCGGCGGCGAACACCGCCTCGACCGGACCGGTCTCCGCCACGGGCGAGGCGATGGGTGATGCCTCGGGCGAGGCGGCGGGCTCCGCTTGCGGCGAGGGCGTCGCCTGTTGGGCAACGGAGTGCACCACCGGTTGCGCGGCCGCCAGGGCGACGATGATGGTGAGGGAGACGGCGAGAGCGATCCGCCGGGACAAACGTGCGCGGTGCATCCGGTGTTCTCCTCCGATGAGGGCTGGTAGCGGTGTCACGACGGGACGCCGCCGGCCGATTCCGTCTGGTGGGTCGCCTCCGGCGGGTCGGCGCGGACGGACCGAGCGGTTGATTGGCACTACGGTACAACCTGGGACGGCCGGCAAACAACCGGCGCGAATAGGTAAGATGGTCTCATTCGACGTCGAAGAGTTCGGCGAAGAAGGACCGCCGCGAGGAGAGTTTGTCCGCCGGGTCGGGCTCGGCGTCTTCCTCACCGATCGATTGTTCGTACCGGGGCTGGTCGTCGTCGCCGCCGAGGGCGACGAGTTTTTCCAGTTCACCGCGATCGAGCCAGACGCCGCGGCAGGCGGGGCAGCGGTCGATTTCCACCCCTTGCCGGACGGCAGTCTGCAACCCCGCGCCACAGGCGGGGCAAATCCTGCCCCGCGACCGTCCGTTCGTGTCGCTTTCGCTGCCCACCGGGTCTGGTCCTTTCGTTTCGATCTACGTCGCCACCGGCCGGTCCGGCTCAGGCGAACGCCCGTTCGGTCGCCGCATCAAGAGAAAGGCGGTCTCGACACCGCTCGAAGGACTGAAGAACTGCTCGCCGCGGACGAAACCGGCCCGTTCGTAGACGCGAACCGCGCGCTCGTTAAAGGCGGCCACGCTGAGGCGAAAACCGGCCGGCCGGAATCGCTCCCGGCCGATCGCGAGTGCCGCGCTGACGAAGCCGAGACCCAGACCGCGACCGGTCAGGTCCGGACGGAGGCCAAGACCGACGTCGAGTAAGGGCTCGTCGTAGAGTCCGGCGCGGCGCCCGCCGGGTGTTTGCCCAGCGGTGCCGAAGCAGGCAAAGCCGGCCACGACTCCTTCGTCGTCGTCCGCAACAACACAACCGACGAGCGGATCGAGCAAGGCCGCCGGATCGTCCGCCGGGTCCCAGTCGTAGAAATCGTAGGGTGCGGGGTAGCGCCAGGCGACGATGGCCTCGACGTCGGTCGGGGTAATGGCGCGGAAGGCGAAACGCATGCGGAGATGATACGCGAGGCGGGGAGACGGCGAGGACCGGGGCGGGACCAATTGCTCCCCCGGCGCCTTGCACGCGTGGCGAACTTGGACGATCCTGAACGGTGTGATGGACGGACAGGACGACCAACTCAGCGTCGAGGCCGCCGGGCGGATCGCCGGGATCTCGCCGCGGACCCTCCGCACCTGGATCGTGCACGGGAAGCTCCCCGCGGTCGGCGGCCAGCGCGGGAAGACGGTCCGCCTCGGCGACGTGCTCGCCCTCGCCGGCACGAACGGCGACGGGGAAGATCGGGCCGAGATCGATCTCGCCGTCGCCGAACCGCCGCGGCCCGCCACCCCGATCGATCCGATCCTGGCGGAGCTGCGGGACGGGGTGATCTGGCCGCTGGCCGAGCGGTTGGAGGTGCTGGCGCGGGAGAATGGACGGCTGGCGGCCGAGCGCGACGCCGCGATCCGAGCCCGCGACGAGATGGCCGCCGGGTTCGGCGCGGACAACCGCTTCGTCGACCGTCTGGTCGAACTGCTGCAAGCGGAACTCGATGCCGCCCACGACCGGATCGCCGAGCTCGAGGCCCAACTGGCGCGGGCGACGGCACCGGTGGCGGCGGAATTCGCTCCTGAGCCGGCACCGGTGACGCGAGGGTTGGGGCGGCATCGTATCGGTCAGGCCGATGGGGAGCAGAATGCGGAGACGGGCGCCCCGTCGCTTTTCGCGGCCGAACACGGGGCGTGCGCGGAAGAACAGGAGCCGCCGGCGGAACGTCCCTGGTGGAGAGCGTGGCGAGGTCGGTGAGGCGTACCGCATTGCTCGCGACGCCGAGATCGTTGCGGACGCGCGGGTCTTCTCGTGGGATATTCGGGGCTCCGAATCGCTCGGATGGCACGCTGCTCATGGCTGGGGAGCGGGTTTGGTCCAAGGAATGCGTTCGGCGTCTCTTCGGCTATGCAAGATGTGAGCAACGATGATCTCCGTGTAGCGGGAACCGGGCCAGGTCGCCGATAACTTCCTGGATCATGGCACGATAGGTCGCGCGTTGTCGCCTGCCCCATTGTTCCTCGGTGTAGTCCAGGATGTCGCTCAGGTCTTGCCGGGCGTCGAGCGTGAGGACGGCACGACGCTTACGGACAGACATCGGGGCTCGGCTTGTCTCCGCGGCGCAATCGTTCGTCAACCTCACGGTCGAGTTCATCGAGGAGTTCGTCCGTGAATTCGACGACTTCGCCGCGCTTCACCTGCTCCTCGGCCGTGGCCACCTTGGAACGAAGCCGGTGCAGGCGTTGGTCGTGGGCGTCGAGCAGACGCAATGCCTCGGTGATGACCTCGTCACCGTCGGAGTACTGGCCCGAGGCGACGATTCGGTCGATCAAGGCTTCGTGCTGGGAAGTCAGTTGACGCGGTATCGGTCGGATCCTCCTCCCACTCGGCGTAGCAAAAGCGCTGTTCTTGGACAGGAACGCCCGAACCGGCCGCGCTCGCCGCCCAGTCGGAGCGACCGTCAGGACGGCCGACCGCGCGTGGAGCCGGCGCCTGCGTCCGAGAATGGAGTGGGACTGGCGATCGCGACCTGTGTCGGGGTCGGCAATGTCGTCGATCCCTCGCTTGGTGCCAGGACCGCGATCACGATGGCGATGGGAACGTCGGCGGTGTTGCGCACGTCCGCGTCGTGATCACTCGGGATGATCGCCGCGTCTCCCGACGTGAGCGCGACGGGTTCGCCGATGCGGAGTGACGACGCGATCCCGCCTTCCCGTGGCGACTGCTGGATCTCCAGCCGGCCATCCATCGGAGCGAGCTCGATCTCACCTGCCTCGACGGCGATACCCCTCGCACCGGCGATTGGGGGAAGCTGCACACCTGCGCCGGGTCTCAGGACGATGCGACCCAGATCGACGCGGACGACGTCGTCCATCGTCGCCGGCGGGCGGATGCGCGCCAATCGATCGATGAGCAAACCCGCGCCGATCGTCGGCCCCGTCACCTCGGGCTGAAGGAACGCGGCGAGCAAGTCGCTGCCCGGTGCGGCGGTGTCTCCCTGCGCCCGTGCCCATCGCTCCGTGTCGTCGTCCGGTGTCGCGGGGAGGGCAACGACCACGACGAACGAGGACCGCGCATCCGAAGCATGGACCGTCGAAGTTCCCACCGGCAAGGAGGCGACATCGGCCGGACGCAGCGCCACCTCGACACCGGCCGGCACCGTGCTGACGACCCCGCTCCCGTCACGACCGATGTGCCACGCGCGATCCGAGCGGACGCGCACCTCGCCGTCTTCGACGGCGACGACGGCGGCACCCGGCAGCACCGCCGGCACCACCATCTCCCTGACCGGTCGGAGGCGGGCGACGGCCACGACGACGGCGTGATCGATGCGGAGGTCCCCGGGTTGGGCGGTCAGCGGCTGGTACAGGTCGACACCCAGGTCCGTTGCCCAACGCTCGACGACCTGGCCGCGCTCGACCCGGAAGAGTTCCCACGTCGTCCATGTCGAACGCCCGTCCGGCATCGGGGTACCGAGGAACGTCCGCGCCCGCTGCCCCTTGGCGGTCAGACGAACGGAGACCCGCGAACCGCTGCTTAGGGCGTCGTCGAGGGAAAAGGCGAGATCGGGATAGGACGCGCGAAGAACCCGCACGTGGCGCGTGAGCCCGGCGCGATCGGACCCGAAGACGGCGCTCGGTCCGTGGTCGACGAAGTCGTCGGCCACGACGGCATCGAGCGCGGTCGCGTCGCCCGTGCGCAGCAACTGGTTGACGGCGGCGACGTAGGCCGAGACCGGACCGATCGTCGTCGTCGCCGTCGAGCTACCCGTCGCCGGCCGGACCAGGACCAGACCCGCTCCGATCAGCGCGGTGCCGGTCACGGTCGACAGGACCGCCACCAGGAGCAGGAGAGCGGAACGACGCATGGCAGTGAGCCTCGCTCGCACCGATCGGGCCGCACGGTGCCCTCCCGGCATAGGGGCGTCGATCGAATCGAGTCGTTGCGTTAACTACAGCGACGTTACCCGGGTGGATAGACGAGCGCGTCGGGAGAAGTACGTATGACGGAATGCGCGGACGCGGCAGTCTGCGGCGCGTGCTGCGAGTCACGCCCCAATCAGGGCGGGGTTGCGTTTGGCGGGACCTTGACCGATGGCGTTGCCGACGGTGTCTCGCCGTCGCCGAGGGCATACAGGACACCATCGGCCGCGCCGACGTAGATCATGCCCCCGGCAATCACGGGCCAGCTCAGATCGGCGGTACCGAGCGTGAGTTGCCACCTGGTCGCGCCGCCGGCGGAATCGACCCCCGCCAGGGCACCCTTGGAACCCGGCAACACGACGAGGCCGTCGCTCACGACGGGTTGCTCGAACAGGCTCGTCGGGACCGGGACGGAAGCCTGCCAGCGTTCGGTCCCCGCCCGGGCATCGAACGCGTGGAGGATAAAGGCGTGCATGACCAGGACGCCGCCGCCGCCGACGGCAACCGAGTTCTGGGCGGTTAAGGGGGCGAGGGTGTTGCTGTGCGGGAGATCGACCTGCCACCGCTTCGTGCCGTCGGCGGCGTCGAGGGCGAAGAGGCGAAACGGCCGCTGGACCATGTCGTCCCCCTGGACGGCGACGTAGACCACCCCGTCCACCACCGGGGGCGCCGCCCAGATCGGCCCTTCGGCGGCGAAACGCCAGCGCTCGGTGCCGGTGGCCGCGTCGATGGCGTAGAGGTTGGTGTCCCAACTGCCGACGAAGACGGTGCCGTCGGCGTAGGAGGGGGCGGCCCAGATCGTACTGCCGGCGGCGAACTGCCACCGCTCCCCGCCCGTCGCGGCGTTGATCGCGTAGAGCACGCCGGCGTTGGTGCCGAGGTAGACGGCGCCGTCGGCAACCAGCGGTGCCGACACCACCGGTCCCTCGACATCGAGGCGCCAGCGCTCGCGACCGGTCGCCGCAT
This sequence comes from Thermomicrobiales bacterium, assembly GCA_036558305.1. Classification (GTDB taxonomy): domain Bacteria; phylum Chloroflexota; class Chloroflexia; order Thermomicrobiales; family UBA6265; genus DATBFX01. Next base: position 25,476 of record DATBFX010000195.1, read on the forward strand.
CGACCGCCAGCACGAACGCGTTCATCGTCGAATCGCCCACGCCGACGTAGACCGTGCCGTCGACGACGGCCGGCGAGGAGGCGATGCCGGCACCCGCCTCGAAGCGCCAGCGTTCTTGGCCGGTCACGGCGTCCAGCGCGTAGAGGTTGCCGTCGGCGCTGCCGACGTAGAGGACGCCGTCGACGACGGCGGGAGCCCCGGCGATCGCGCCGCCCGCCGCGAACGTCCAGCGGACCGCCGGGGTCGCGGCCGGGCCGGGACCGGGGAGCACGCCGGTGCGCTGGGGACCTCCCGCGAACATCGGGACGTCGGGGATCGCGCCTACGGCGGTCGGTAGCGTGGGCGTTGCCGATGCCGATGTGGGCGGCGTGGCCGGGGCCACGACCGGCGGCGAGGCCGTGGGCGTGGCGATCGCGACGTTGTGTCGGTCGTCGGTCAGGAAATCGGCCACCCGATCCCTGCCAACCAGCACCGCGCCGATCGCCGCCACCACCAGGATCGCCGCCGCGATCTCGACCCACGCCCACCAGGGTCGAACAGGGTCGGGTTCCGTGTGTTCGGGTCGGAGGTCGACCACCGGTGCGGGCGGCGCGGACGCGGCGGCAGCCTGGAGACGCGCCGTCAGGAGGGCGGCCGAGGGTTGCGCGAACCGCGCCCGCAGGTCCCGGACGAATACGGGGTCCGGCCCGTGCGCGTCGTCGCGCTCGTGGAGGTGGCGGACGACCGTCAAGGCCGGGTCGACCTCGGCGTCCGGGGACGCGGCTTGACCGGCGTTCCTGGCGTCCCAGGCGCGTCCCAGCCGCGTTTCCGGCAACAGCCCATCGCGGCCGCTCATCGCCGGTCCTCGCCTTCTGTCGCTCGCTCGCCGAGGAGCTCGCGGAGCCGGTTCACGGCCCGGTAGGCCAGGGCATCGACCGCCGCCCGGCTGCGCCCAAGCACGGCGACGATCTCCTCTCCCGACAACCCGGCCAAGCGCAACTCGAGAATCTGTCGCTGATCCGGTGAGAGCCGGCTCAGCAGCGCCCGCACGGACGCGGCGGCCTCCGCGTCGATCGCGAGGTCCTCCGGGGTCGGCGCGGGATCGATCGTCTCATCCGCCGCTTCGATCGGCGCATCCGGCCGCCGCCGCCGGTGCTCGTCGACGACGACGTTGTGGGCGATGGTAAAGAGCCAGCCGCGGAACGTGCCCGTGCGGTATTTCGGCAGGTTCACGAACGCCCGCGTGAAAATGGTGCTCGTCGCGTCCTCCGCGGCGGTCCGATCGCCGAGCCGGCGGTCGCAATAGCGATAGACGGCCTCGACGTAGCGGTCGTAGAGGACGGTGAAGGCGCTCGGGTCGACCTGGGCGTGCGCAACGAGGAGGGCATCTTCGTCCCCCGTTTCCTTCCCCATCGCCCGGACCACCATGCCCTGCGGCATCGAGCGCTCCCGCACCGTTCGCCTCGCCAACCCGTTCGCTTAGCTTAACGCCGCGCGGCATCTCCATCTGACGCGGTACCACGTGGCCGTCTTGGGAGCGTCGAAGGCTGGCACACCTCGGACGGGCTGACTTTGCTCGCCCAACTCGGGGCGCTGCCGGGCGCTGGTGGGGGGTAGACCGCCGCAAGAGGTTGACGATCCTCCCGGTCTCACCGATCATGGGTTCGCGTCCCCGCCTCGCGTTTCCAGCGTGGAGTTCAGAATTGAGTCTCGAGGATCACTTCGACCCAACGTTTACCGCCGCTCTTGCGCTCCGTGAGAAACAGATTCAACAGCATTACCGCCCGATCATCGGTGTCCATAAATGGTTCGCCCGGCGACCGGGGACGGTTTTCCGGAATCTCCTCCTCGCGG
>DATBFX010000196.1:0-22566 GCA_036558305.1 Thermomicrobiales bacterium
CGGCTCGCAATTGGGCTTCATCCTGTTGCTGGTCGGTCTCTTCATCGCCGCGCTGCGGCCGGTGGCCTGGGTCGGCGTCGGCATGTTCGCGCTGTCGACGGTCTTCGCCCTGATCACGCTGCCCGTCGAGTTCGACGCCTCGCGGCGCGCCAAGATCGCGCTCGCACAGGTCGGGTTGGTCGACGGCGGTGTCCGCGGCGGAGAGGAAGCACGGGGCGTCGCGGCGGTGCTGAGCGCGGCGGCCTGGACTTACATCGCCGGGTTCGTTACCTCGCTGCTGCAGTTGCTGTACTGGCTCAGCCTGTTGACCGGCAACTCACGCCGGAGCAACTAGGCGACAATCGGCAATACGAAGGCGGACGGCCGCGTGCGTCGAGCACGCGGCCGTCGCGTTGGTCTTCGGATTGCGCGACGGCGGGCGAAGGGTCAACTGACCGCGAAGGCACGACAAAGAGGTCCTTCACCGCGTTCAGAGCGAAGGACCTCTCGTTCGACGTGACGCCGCGCAATGCGGCGGCCACTACGCAGCGGCCAGAGCGCGATCCAGCGCTTCCCGGTCGAAGTCGACGACGATCTCGTCGCCGACCACGAACGTGGGCACCGTGCGGTAACCGCCGCTCCACGTTTCGACGAGGTCGGCGGCACCGGGCGTCTCTTCGATGTCGATCTCCTCGTAGTCGACGCCGAGTTGCCGCAGGTAGCGTTTGGCGACCGAGCAGTCCGGGCACCAGGACGTGGTGTACATGCGGACGCGGGGCTGGGCGGACCCGGTGGCAACGAACCGCCCGATCTCCTCGGCGACGGTTTCACCATCGTCCACCGACCAGGCGGTCCAGATCTCGCCGCTGATGTACTCCTCGGCGTCGAGCGCGGCCTGGCAGCCCTCGCCGGCGGCGGTGATGGCCTGGCGGTAGCGGCGATCGCGAACATCGCCGGCGGCGAACACGCCCGGCACGTTGGTGGCGGTGTGGGCAGAGGTGACGACGTAACCCTCGGGATCGAGGTCGATTTGGCCGCGGAAGAGATCGGTGTTTGGTCGGTGACCGATCGCCACGAAGACACCGGCGACCGGGAGCAGCGATGCCTCGCCGGTTCGCGGATCGCGTAGCGTGACCCCTTCGACGCGGTCGTCGCCGACAATCTCGGCGACCTCGCGGCCAAGCGCCCAGGCGATTTTCGGGTTGGCACGGGCGCGATCCTGCATGATCTTGGACGCCCGCAGTTCGTCGCGACGGTGGACGATGGTGACCTTGGCAACGTGGCGAGTCAAATAGATCGCCTCTTCGAGGGCACTGTCGCCACCACCGACCACCGCGATTTCCTGACCTCGGAAGAAGAAGCCGTCGCAGGTGGCGCAGGAGGAAACGCCGCGACCGCGCAGACGCGCCTCCGACGGGAGACCCAGCCAGAGTGCCGAGGCGCCGGTGGCGATGATGACGGATTTCGTTTGATAGCCGGTCTCGTCGGCGGCGGACCCCGTATAGACCGCGAGCGGTCGACCGCCGAAGTCGACGCGGGTCACGTCGTCTTCGATCAACTCGACGCCGAAGCGAAGGGCCTGACGCCGCATCCGGTCCATCAACTCTGGCCCCAGGATGCCGTCGTCGAAGCCGGGGTAATTCTCGACGTCGGAGGTCAACATGAGTTGACCGCCCGGCAAACCGCCCGCGTGGAGCCCGGTGAAGATCAGCGTCTTCAGGCTGGCGCGAGCCGCGTAGATGGCCGCGGTCCAACCGGCAGGCCCTGACCCGACGACGACGACGTCGAATCGCCGCCCCAAGGTGTTATCCGACATGATGTAGAAATTCCTCTGTTCGGGTGGCCACGTCACGTGCACGGCCGCCCTTCAATGCTTCAAAAAGTATAGCAACTATCGAATACTAAATCAAGGCATATCACGCGGCGGAGTGGCGGCGAATTGTTCGCGAACCTTCTCGTCCTTGCCTCGGACCGTGTCGGCCAGGACCGCTTGGAAGCGTTCCATGGCCGCGAGGAGGGCTGGGTCGACGGTGGCGAGGATGCGGACGGCGAGGAGTCCGGCGTTGCGGGCGTTGCCGATGGCGACGGTGGCGACGGGGACACCAGCGGGCATCTGGACGATCGAGAGGAGGGCGTCGAAGCCGGCGAGTTGGGTGGCGGCAACCGGCACGCCGATCACCGGCAAAGGGGTTGCCGACGCGATCATACCGGGGAGGTGGGCCGCACCGCCGGCACCGGCGATGACGACCTTGAGACCGCGGCCGGCCGCCTGGCGCGCGTAGGTGAGCATCTCGTCCGGGGTGCGATGGGCGGAGAGGATGCGGACCTCGGTCGCGATGCCGAATTCGGCGAGGGCATCGACGGCCGCGCGCATCGTCGGCAGATCGGAATCGCTGCCCATGACGACTCCGACGAGCGGTTGCGGAACGCCGGCCGTCACGGCTTCACCTCCACGGGGATCGGGGCGCCGCTCAACAGTTCGGCGGCGGCGCGCGCCCGACGACGCGCCGTCTCGACGTCGGCGGCGCAGACGGTGACGTGGCCGAGTTTTCGCCCCGGCCGGGGGCCCTTTCCGTACAGATGGACGTGGGCGCCTTCGATCGCGAGCGCGACGGGCAGGGTGGCGAACGGGTTGGCTGCGGTCGGGCCGCCGAGGACGTTGACGGTGGCGACGGCGGGCGCGGTCGGGGCGGTGGCGCCGAGGGGCCAATCGAGGATGGCGCGGAGGTGTTGCTCGAATTGGGAGGTGACGCAGCCCTCGATCGAATAGTGACCCGAGTTGTGCGGGCGGGTGGCGATCTCGTTGACAAGCAACCGGCCGCCGGCGACGAAGAGTTCGACCGCGAGGATGCCGACGACGGACGACGCCTCGGCGATCCTTCGCGCGATCGCCTCGGCTTCGCTCGCCACCGGCGCCGGCACTGGTGCGGGCAAGACGACCTCGCGGCAAATTCCGTCGACCTGGATCGTTTCGACGAGGGGGTAGACGATGGCATCCCCGCACGGGCGACGCGCGACCAGGATCGCCAACTCGCGTTCGATCGGAACCCATTGCTCGGCGACGACGTCGATCCCGCGTGCGGTCAACTCGTCGACGATTCGCCGCGCTTCGTCCGCGCGGTCGGCAATCCAAACGCCCTGTCCGTCGTAACCGCCACTGGCGGCTTTGAGCACCACGGGAAGTCCGAGGATGCCGACGACTTCTTCGACGTCGACCGCGCCCGAGAGGATGCGAAACGGTGGCACGGGAAGATCCAGTCCGGCGAAGACCTCGCGTTGGGCGCGCTTGTTCTGGGCGAGGCGCATCGTCGCGGCGGAGGGACGAAGGCAAACTCCGGCGGCGACCAGCGCGTTGAGGCAGGCCGGCGGGACCAATTCGTGGTCGAAGGTGACGACGTCGCACTGCCTCGCGAAGGCGACGACCGCCGCGGGGTCGTTGGGGGAACCGACGGAGACCTCGGAGGCGACCAGCGCCGCGCCGTCGTCCGGTCGTTCGGCGAGGACGCCGACGCGCAGCGCGAGCGGAATCGCGGCCTGGAGCGTCATTCGGGCCAATTGACCGGCCCCGACGATGCCGACGTGCGCGCGCTTTGTCGTTGCCGTGGCCATGTCTCCCAGCATACCAATGCGGGAATTGGGACGCCAGCCGCTGGATGTCCGCGTTGACATCGGCTTAAGCCGTCGAGCGCGCGGGGTTGGTACCCTTGGGTAGGTGCCGGTGCGTGGGCCCGATATGCTTTGGCAAGCGAATCGGTCCGTCGGGTAAGCTTGCACCGGTTCGAGATGAGGGCGGTTGTCTCGGTGGCACCCGTCGTGCATGCACCTCGTGCCACGTACATCCGGCTCGGTGGGACCGTAGGTCGACACTCTTCGCCCTTGGCGGCGCGACCCGTCATTGCACATGCTTGCCGATGTCGGCGTCTCCGACGAGTAGCGAACGGACTGATCTCAGGATGAGCACCATGCTTCAGAACCAACCGCTCGGCCCGCTCGCGCACGCGGTCATCGAGCAATTCGGCGAACTCGCGGACGACGCCGTCGATCGCGTCGTCGAGCAGCGTCGCGCCCGGGTGGCCGACGCGGTCGGTGGCCGCCGCATCCTCGGGCACGTCTTCACCGATACGGAACTGGCGGACCAACCGTTGCGAGCCGGCAATTGGGTCACCGTCGGCGCCGTCCGCGAAGGTGGAACGACGACGCTGGTCGAAATCAATCTCGGTACGTGGGAAACGAGAGAGGTGAGCGCGGGGACGGTCTGACGAAGGGCTGAGGACTGAGGACTGAGGCAGCGTAGCACGGCCTACAGGTCTCGATCGCTCGGTGGGATTCGGTGGGTCCGGAGTGGGGTCGCGAGGGCGTGGCGGCGGGCGCGGTTGTGCCTGCACGATGGTGGCAGGGCCCCTGGTATTTGACGCTCGGAGTGCGACTCCGTAGGATGGGTGCACGCGAATGTCCCGCCCGGCATTGCCACACGCGAGCGAGGATGGCCAATGGCCGAACCGGCAGCCGAATGGTCCGACGAGACGGAATCGATCGCAGACGGCGAACACGAGCTCGCACTCGATTGCCCCTCCTGTGGCAGCATCCTCAGCGGAGCGGAAACGTACGAGGTCTATCGCGTTTGCCCGAATTGCCGGCGCCATTTTTGGTTGACGGGACGGGAGCGCCTGGATCTCCTCCTCGATCCGGGGAGCTTCGCGGAGACGAACGCCGCCCTGGCGTCGGTCGATCCGCTCGTTTTCCGTGATCCGCTACCGCTGCCGGACCGGCTGGCGGAGGAGCGGGAGCGGGGCGGTATCGGCGAAGCGGTGATTACCGGCGTGGGGACAATCGGCGGGCAGAGCGCGGTCGTGATCGTGCTCGACTTCGCCTTTTTGGGCGGCAGTCTCGGGATCGTCGCCGGCGAAAAGGTGACGCTGGCGATGGAGTTGGCGGCAACCCGCCGCTTGCCGTTGATCGCGATCTGCTCGGGCGGAGCGACGCGCGCCCAGGAGGGGATCCTCTCGCTCGTTCAGTTGGCGAAAACGGCGAGCGCTGCGGCGCGGCTGCACCGATCGGGTGTCCCGTTCGTCGGCGTGCTCACCCACCCGACGACCGGCGGGGTCTACGCCGGATTGGCCAACCAGGCCGACATCCTCCTGGCCGAACCCGGCGCCCAGATCGGGCTGACGGCCGCCCGCGTGCCGGCGGGCGCGGCGATCGGCACCGGGACGAACACCTCCGAATTCCTCCTCGACCACGGGCTGATCGACGACATCGTCGACCGGACGCGGTTGCGCGACGTGCTCGCCGCACTCGTCGATCTCTTCGCCAATCGGGGTGCAGTCAATCCGGTCACTCCCCTCTCCCCGCCGGCACCGAGCAATCTGCGCGCATCCGAGGAGGTCGCGCTGGCGCGCCACGGCGAACGACCGACCGCCGCGGATTATGTCGAGTTTCTGATGCCGACGTTCGTCGAGTTCCACGGCGACCGCGTATCGGCCGACGATCCGGCCGTGATCTGCGGGTTGGGGCGGCTGAACGGCGTCAGCGTTGCCGTGATCGCGCAGGAGCGAGGGCGCGGCGACTACCGGGCGCGACGGCGGGGCGGCAGGATGGACGCCGGCGGCTACCGGAAGGCGGTCCGCATGATGAGGTTGGCGGGTCACCTCGAGATGCCGCTGGTCACCTTCGTCGATACGCCGGGGGTCATGAGCGGAGCGGAGGCGGAATCCGGCGGGATCGGTGTCGCGCTGGCCCAGGCACTCGGCCTGATGAGCATTCTGCCCGTGCCGATCGTGACCGCGATCGTCGGGGAGGCCGGCAGCGCCGGTGCGCTGGCGATCGGGGTCGGCGATCGGGTCGTGATGCAGGAGCACGCCGTCTACTCGGTGTTCGGTCCGGAATCCGCACTCTATCGCGAGTCCGATCGCGCCCTCGATGCCGCGTCCTCGTTGAAGGTGACGGCACGCGATTGCCTCCGGCTGGGGATCGTCGATCGGATCGTGCCGGAACCGAACCCCGGCGCCCATGCCGATCCGGTGGCCGCGGCAACGGCGCTTGGCGCCGCGATCGGTCAGGCGTTGAGCGAGGTGAGCGGGGCGGCGCCCCGCCGGTTGCTCGACGACCGGGCGCGCAAGGTCCGCCAGTTCGGTCAAGCGACGCCGGAGGGGAGAGAGGCGGCACGACTCGAAATCAAAGAATGGCAGGACCTGCAACGGACGATCAGCCGCTCGCTCGGCGATCTGCGCGGGCGGATCGAAGGGCGTCAACTGACGCTGCCGGCGTTGCCGACGCTGTCGCAACTTCCTCACCTGCCGAATTTGCCGCAGTTGCGCCGGCCCAACGTCAACCGTGCCGACCTCGAAGCATTCGCGGGGCGCCTTGCCGCAACCGGGCGCGGGTTCGTCCGGGGGCAACCGCAGGGGGGCCGCGGACAGGCGGACGAGCCGAAAGAGGAATCGGCGCCGCCGGCAAAGGATGTCGCCCCATGAACGGTCCCGCACCGTACCTTGCCGCCGCGATCCAGTTCGAGCCGGTGCTCTTCGACAAGGAGGGCAACATCGCGCGGCTGCTGGCGATGACCGAGGCGGCGGCGCGTGCCGGAGCCAAACTGATCGTCCACCCGGAGATGGCGACGACGTCGTATTGCTGGGCGAGTCGAGCCGAAATCGCGCCGTACGTCGAGCCGATCCCCGGTCCGACGACGGAGAAGTTCGCCGAGTTGGCCGGACGGTACGGGTGCTACGTCGTCGTGGCGATGCCGGAAGTGGCGCCGGCAACCGGGGTCTTCTACAACAGCGCGGCGCTGGTTGGACCCGACGGGGTGGTCGGCGTCTATCGCAAGACGCACCCGTACCTGGCGGAACCGAAGTGGGCGAAAGACGGCGACCTCGGACTGCCGGTGTTCGAGACGCCGCTGGGGCGGATCGCGATCGCGATCTGCATGGACGCGATGTTCCCCGAGACGACGCGGATTCCGGCGCTCAACGGCGCGGACGTCGTCTGCTTTCCGACGAATTGGCTGGGCAGCAGAAGTCCCACCGGATCGTGGATCGCCCGCGCCTACGAAAACGGGATCTATTTCGTGGCGGCCAACCGCTACGGTCTGGAACGCGGGGTCCAATTCTCGGGCGGCTCGTGCGTGATCGATCCCGACGGCACGATCGTCTCATCATGGGACACCGGCGATCAGATCGTCTACGGCCAGATCGATCCGACGCGGGCCAGGGACAAGCGGCAGGCGCCCGAAACGCCCGAGGACAAACTCGCCGACCGTCGACCGGACGCCTACGGCAACCTGACGTTGAACACCTACCTCTGGCGCGACTTCGACTTCCACGGTTTGTACGGTCTGCGCCCGCTGCCGCCGGGCCGCACGAGTCGGATTGCCATCGCCCAGTTTTCGGCGCGAACCGGTGAGGTCGGTGCCAACCTGGATCGCATCGCCGCCTTCGCCGAAACGCACGCCGATGCCGATCTGTTGGTCGCACCCGAGTTGGCGGTGACCGGAGCGATCGGCGAGCGGATCTCCGCGATCGAACTCGCCGAGTCGATTCCGGGACCAACCACCGACCGGTTAGGAGAGATCGCGAGGCGATTCGACCTTCACCTGATCGCGGGGATGGTCGAGCGGGACGGAGAGCGGCTTTTCAACAGCGCGGCGGTGGTCGGGCCGGACGGCGTGGTCGGGAGCCACCGCAAGGTGCACCTGACGACCCAGGACCGCGCGTGGGCGACGCCGGGCGATGGTGGTTTGCCGACGTTCGATTTGCCGCTCGGTCGCGTCGGCGTGCTGATCGGCTACGACGCGCTGTTTCCGGAGACCTGCCGCTCGCTAGCGATCGACGGCGCGGACGTGATCGCCTGTCCGTCGCTGGTGAACGGGCCACGGGTTCAGGGGGTGGGCGCGACCGCGGTGCCGTTCGACGCGAAGATCGACACGGGACCGCGCGACGACCACTTCCACCTCTGGCGAGAGCGGGCGATCGAAAACTGCACGTACATCGCGTTCGCCAACGGCGCCGCGCCGTCGATGGGCTGGAGCGCGATCTTCGGCGCCGACGTCGAAGACGAACCGGCCAACGAGGTGATACTCAAGGGCGATGCCGAGGGAAGTCAGGCGTTGGACATCGACACGACGAATTCCGACCCTTACGTGATGACGAACCCGGTCCGCGCCAAGTATCTCCTCGGTCTGCGGATGCCGATCTGGTACGACCCGCTCCAGGCACCGGTTGGCGAAAAGATCGTCCACTCCAACGTCCCGGCCCCGAGTTCGGTGCGGCTCGTCGCCGATTGAGCGCCCGTTCCGATCGGCGCTCAATCGGCAACCGAACCTACCAGAAGGCGGTAAGGTCCTCGGAGCGGGGCGGCGACCAGCGATCGGGTGCGACGAGGCGGCCGAGACCGTGGAAGCGTCCGCGGTGGTGGATCAGCGGTTCGGCGGTCCGGTCGCGCCGCGACTCGCCGACGCCCATCAGAATGCAGACGTGGTCGCCCATCTCGATCGGTCGGAGGACCCGCGCATCCACCCAGGCAGCGGCGCGGACGAGCACCGGCGGACGAGGGTCTCGCCTGAGCACGTCGATTCCCGCGAACCCGTCCCAGCCGGGAAGGCGATCAGATCGCGCGAACTTCGCCGCCACCTGGTAGTCGCTCGCCCTGAGGACGTTCACCGTCACCCGACGATCCGGCGTCAGCAGCGAGGCGAGGCGCGAGTGCCGCCGCAAAGCGAGCGTCGTCAGCGGCGGATCGAGCGAGGCCACCGCGAACGAACTCGCCGTCGTCGCGAGCGGCCCCTCGGCGGTCATCACGACGACGACGGCAACGCCGCTCGCGACTTGACCCGCGACGCCCTTGAGCGCGTCCGCAACACCGATCGGCTGCATCTGCCCGCCTACCAGATCGTGTCGGCCGGTTGACCGAGCGCCAGCCGGCCCGCGTGGACGAGCGTCTTCTCGGGGTTGAACGGGTGGAACGTGGCGGCACGAACGTCGCGGTAGGCGCGCTCCAGGGGAGATCGCTTGAAGTAGGAGGAACCGCCCGCCAGATCCATCGCCAGATCGACGACTTCGATCGCCTTGGTGACGACCTCGCGCTTGGCGACCATCAGCGTCCCCACGGTGCGGTCGTCGAGCTCGTAGTCCTCGCCGATCTCGTCGAGCGCGCCGGCGAGACTCCACCAGGCGGTCCGCAGTTTGGCGTCCATCAGACCGGCCTGGCGTTGGACGAGGGAATCTTCCGCCGGCGTGACGCCGTCCCCGTACCGGCGCGAGCAGATGACGCGCACCGCCTCGTCGCGCGCCCCGGCGGCGATCCCCCAGTAGACCGAGGCGACCGGGGGAGCGAAGTGGACGGCGGCGTTGCGCAGAACCGGATCGACTCGGCCCCAAGGCCGGCGCGCCGCGACCTGGGCATCGGCGACGAAGACGTCGTCCATCTGGACGTCGTGGCTGGAGGTGCCGCGCATGCCGAGGGTGTCCCAGGTTTCGACGACCCGAAAACCGGGACTGGCCGTGGGGACGCCGATGGCGAGGACGACGGTTCCCTCGACCGGATCGTCGAAGACGGCCATGGTCGCGAGGACGTCGGCAACCGGGGCCTGGCTGCAAAAGACCTTGCGGCCGCTGACGCGGTAACCGCCGTCTTCGCGCACGGCGGTGCCGCTCGGCCACATACCGTCCGATCCGCCGCTCGACATGACGACGATGCCGTCCGCCGCGATCCGGCGCAGGAGCGGCTCGGCGGCGGCGATGCCGCGTCGCCAGCGGAAGGCGGTGCTCAGGGTTTGGAAGAGGTGCATGTTGACGGCGAGGGCGGTCGAGGCACAGGAGCGACCGAGTTCCGCCTGTGCCCAGCAGACCTGGCGCATCGTCGCGCCGAGACCGCCGAGTTCCGCGGGGACGGCGAGTTTCAGATAGCCGGCCTCGCGCATCCGGTCGAAGTTTTCACGGACAAAGGTGTTTTCCCGATCGTGCTCGGCCGCGCGCGTGGCAAACTCGGCGCCGAGTTCGGCCGCGAGCGGGACGAATGCGTCGTCGCCGTCGCGAAGCACCGGCGGCCGAAACGCTCTGGCGGGAGCGATTGACGGTGACATTCTTCTCCTCACTTTCGTTCTTCACATCCGACGACCAACTAACTCCCCGGCACACGCCCTACCCGCCGCCGGGGAGCACAGGTATCATCATAGGGCACGGTCTAGGAGGAACAAGTTCGATATTCGAACCAGGTGGTTGACAAGGTCGGGAGACATCTGCATGAAGAGTTACGGACAGTTCTGTCCGGTCGCGATGGGCGCCGAGGTGTTCGCGGAGCGCTGGACTCCACTCATCGTGCGGGAGATGGCGTGCGGCAGCCGCAGGTTCAGCGACCTCGAACGCGGGCTGCCGCGGATATCGAAGTCGATCCTCGCCCAGCGTCTGCGATTCCTGGAGGGGGTGGGCGTCGTCGAGCGCCAGGAGGGACCGGCGGGGCACGGCGCGGAGTACGTGTTGACGCGGGCCGGGGAGGAACTGGCCGACTTGGTGCTGCTGCTCGGCGACTGGGGGATGCGGTGGGCCGACATCGCGATCGGTCCGCACAACCTGGATCCGGACTTGCTCATGTGGGACATCCACCGGCGGATCCGGGTCGAGCGCCTCCCCGATCGCCGGATCGTCGTGCAGATCGAGATGAACGGCGAACAGCGGCGATGCTACTGGCTGGTGATGGAGCGGCCGGCGCCGTCGATGTGCTGGCGCGATCCAGGTTTCGAGGTCGATCTCGTGGTAACGGCCGACACGGCGACGCTGCATCGGGTCTGGATGGGCCAGCAAGATCTCGCAAAGGCGCTACGCGACGGTCAGATCACGTTGGACGGCCCGAGCGATCTTTGCCGGGCATTTCCCGACTGGCTGGCGTTCAGCCTCTTCGTCGAGCGGCGCACGACCGCATCCGGTCGCGACCGAGGCTGACCGGGACGGACCGAGCAAGTATCATGCGCCCGACGGGAGCGAGGGGGCGACATGTGCGCAACGGGGAATTCGGTGAGGCGGATCAATCTGGTGCAACTCGGCGTCGGCCTCATCGGCTGCACGACGATCGAGCAGGTATTGGCGCAGCGCGCGCGCTGGCGATGCGAGCTCGGACTCGACGTCGTCTACCGCGGTCTGATCGACTTCGACGGCGCGGTCGCCTGCGACGAAGCGGACGGCTATTCCGAAGCGACGCTGCGCCGGGTCGTCGAGGCGCGGCAGCAGCGACGCGGACTCGCCGCGGCGGCGCCGGAGTTGGAGCTGACCCCGCGGCAGGGCGCCGAGGCGCTGGAGATCGCGACGGCGTTTGGCCCGACGATCGTGATGGACACCGCGGTCGGCGAAGCCACGGCCGACCTCGATGCGCGAGCCCTGTCCGCCGGGGCGGGGCTCGTTTTCTCCAACAAAGCGCCTTTCGCGATGCCGCACGGAACCCCGGCCGGAGACGCGATCTGGGCCTGCGCCGGTCCGCGCGGCCGGGTCCGCTACGAGACGACCTGCGGCGCGGGGTTGCCGGTGATCTCGACGCTCCGCTCCCTTCTCGACACGGGCGACGAGGTGATCGAAATCGTCGGCGCGTTGTCTGGCACATTTGGTGCGATCTTCTCCGACGTCGCCAACGGCACACCGTTTTCGGCGGCGGTGCGATCGGCGCAAGAGAGCGGTTACACGGAACCCGACCCGCGCGACGACCTGAGCGGACTCGACGTCGCCCGGAAAGCCCTGATCCTGGCGCGGACGATCGGCCGCCGGGTCGATCTCGACGCCCTGGAGATCGAAAACCTGGTGCCCGAAGCGCTTCGCGGTCTGAGCGTTGCCGAATTCCTCGACCGGGCGAGCGAGCTCGATGCGGCGATGGCGGCGCGGGCGGCGGAGGCGAAGTCCGCCGGAAAGGCGCTGAAGTACGTGGCGACGATCGGCAAGGACAGACCGATCGCGGTCGGTTTGCGGGCGATCGGCAAGGAAACGGTGCTCGGCGCGCTGCAGGGCCCCGAGAACATCATTTCGTTCCGCACCAGTCGCTACGATACCTATCACTTGAACGTGACCGGACCTGGGGCGGGAGCGGCGGTGACGGCGGCCGGGGTGATCGTCGACATCCTCGCCCTTGCTTCCGGTCGCCATGTGGGCTGAGTGGAACGTGGAGGACGAACGAGCGCTCGTCGACGGTCCCGCGTTGGACGGCTTGGTCGCGACGCTGTCGCCCGATCCCTACTACCTGTCTCCGGGCGGGCGGCAGTTTCTCTTCGCGGCCTCGTTGGTCTCCGGCCTGCCGCGCGGCGCGCGCGTCCTCGACATCGGCTGCGGCTTCGGTCCCGCCTCGGTCGACCTGGCCGAGGCGTTCCTGTGCCGCGTTACGGGATTCGACAGCTTTGCCCCGTACCTGGCAACGGCGCGGGCAACCGCGATCGAGCGCGGGATCGAGCGGCTGGTCACGTTCCGGCAACTCGCCGAACGCGAACCGCTCTCGGAGTTCCGCCACGGGTCGTACGACGTCGTGCTCGGTCTGGGCGGGTCGCTGAGCGACACGATTCCGGGCGGCCTCGAGGCCGGCGTCGCGGCGTCGGCGGCCTGGCTGTCGGTCGGCGGCATCCTGATCTGCGGGAATCTGGTCGCCGCGGCGACGCCGTCCGAGTTGATCGAGGCGGTCTACGACGGGAAACTGCGGACCGAGTCGGCCTATCTGGAGGTCATCGACGAGTTCGGTTTCGATCTGATCTTCGCGGCGCGGGCGACCCGCGCCGACTGGGCGGACCTCCATCGCACGCTGGCGCTGTTGCGCGACCGCGGGGTGACGATGCCGCCGGCGGCGGACGAGGGCCGCGCGGCGATCGTGGCGGCCGCGGCCGTCCACCCCGAGGTCGCCTTCTTGAACGTGGTGGCGCGACGACGGCCGGAGTAGGCAAGAGGCGGGGGGAATGGACGACGGGGCAGGCGTGGCGTCGGGCAGATCGCTGGAAGGGATCGTCGGCCGGTTGTCGCCGGAGGCGTACTACCAGTCGCCGGGCGGGCGGCGCTTCCTGATCGCGGCCGCCTTGATCGCCGACGTGCCGGCAGGCGCGCGGGTACTCGACGTCGAATGCGGCATCGGACCGGCCGCGGTCGACATCGCCGAAGCGTTTGGCTGCAAGGTTGTCGCGTTCGACAACTATGCACCGTACCTCGCGTTTGGCCGCCAAAACGCCGTGGCCAGGGGTGTGGGGAAGCAGGTGACCTTCCGGCCCCTCGACGGTGTGGCGGCGATGTCCTCGTTCGAGCCGGGGAGTTTCGATTTCGTCCTCGGTCTCGGCGGCGCGATGAGCGACACCCTCCCCGGCGGCTTGCGCGGGGGTTTCGAGGCGGCGGCGGGTTGGCTGAAACCGGGCGGGTATCTGATCTGCGGCGACCTCGTCGCACCGGGGACGCCGTCGGACCTGATGCGCTTCG
This sequence comes from Thermomicrobiales bacterium, assembly GCA_036558305.1. GTDB lineage: Bacteria > Chloroflexota > Chloroflexia > Thermomicrobiales > UBA6265 > DATBFX01. Next base: position 13,401 of record DATBFX010000196.1, read on the forward strand.
TCTTCGGCGACAACTTGCACGCCGAGTCCAGGTTTCTGTCCGCCCTCACCGAGACCGGCTTCGACCTCGTCTTCGCCGCCCGCGCCACCGGCGCCGACTGGGACGAAATGCGCGCGACGATGGACCACCTGCGCGACCGCTCGCTCGACCTCGGTCCCCCGGACGAACGCCAGCGCCAGCGACTAACCGAGGCAGCACGAAACCACCCCGAAGTGGCATACCTGAACGTTCTGGCGCGGAAGAGGTGAGCCGAGGAGACGGACAGACGGACAGACGGACAGACGGACAGACGGACAGAACGAACTCATGCGCTGATTGACTTGCGGAGGCTGTGCATCAGGCTGATCATCAGTCTGCCTACCTCCCCGGATTGGTTCATGAGGCGGTCGAGCGAGGGTTCGTCGACGTAGCCCCGACGCCGTCCGAACTGGAGCAAGGTCTCGGTCTCGTTGAGCGATCCGTACGCGATCGACAGGTGGTGGAGGAACTCCTTGTTGCCGAACCGACCCTGTCCTTCGGCCACGTTCGCCGGGACCGACACCGCCGCGCGTCGGACTTGACTCGTCATCCCGAACTGCTCGTGGGAAGGCCACCGCTCGGTGGCGTCGTAGACGAGGTCCGCGAACTCCATCGCCCGGTGCCACAGCGTCAGCTTGTGGTAGTTCCGCTCCCACGCCACCGCACTCCTTCCGTCTGCCGGTCTGTCCGTCTGTCCGTCTGTCCGTCTGTCCGTCTCTCTAGCTCCCGATTACCGGCGCATACTTCCACTCGTACTCCATCCCGCGCGCGGTCTCGGCGGCGACGTCGTGGCCGCAAAGGCGGGCGACGACGTGGAGGGCCATGTCGATGCCTGCGGAGACGCCGGCAGAGGTGATGATGTGGCCTTCGTCGACGACGCGCTCGTCGGCGCGGACATCGATCGCCGGGTAGTGGTCGCGAAGCCAGTCGATGCTCGCCCAGTGGGTGGTGGCCCGTTTGCCGTCGAGGAGCCCATCGGCGGCGAGGAGGAAGGCGCCGGTGCAGACGCTCGTGGTGAGTGCCGTTAGCCGGTCCTGGGCGGCGATCCAGGCGAGGACGGCGGGATTGGAGAGTTCGCGACGGGTGCCGTAACCGCCGGGGACGACCAGGATGTCGAGCGGTGGGTGGTCGGCGATGGTGTGATGCGGTTGGACCAGCAAGCCGCCGCGGGCGTGGACGACGCGGTTCTCTTCGGCGATCGTCACGACCCGAAAGAGGCGTCGTTCGTCGCGGGGGTTGTCGCCGGGTGCCGAGGCCGAGGCGAAGACCTCGAACGGACCGCAGAAGTCGAGAACCTCGACCTCGTCGAAGATCAGGATGCCGACGGTGGTCGGTTGGACCGATGTCCCATTGTTCGCCAATCTGGTCTCCTCTCAGGCGATGCGTCGTCCCATCGATCGGGTAAGGGTAACCCCTGTCAGAGGTCCGACTCGTCCGGGAGGCGCGATCGCGGCGCTGGACGCGAATGGAGCCGGACGAAGCTGTCGTCGGCCATCCCCACAGCATCAATCGCCCGGCCGGCTCACCCCCTTCACGTTCGTCGGTTGCCGCCGCGTTGGACGTCCTTCCTCAGCAACGGGCACGCCCTTGCCGGGCTGCGTCCCGACGTCAGGATACGCGACCGGGTGCCGAAACGGTCGGCCGCGATACGGGGCGTCCGGAGGACGTGAGAATCTGTGCACAACGCGGCACGGGAGTTGCGTGATATGGTCCGGCTCGGTTCGTGAATGGTTGGCGGCAGCCGCGCCGCGCGGTCCGGGATGGTGTGTAGGAAGTGAAGCGTGGTCGAGATCGCAAACGTTGCCGAAACGGAACTCCAGCCCCTGCCCGGCGTCCCGTATCCCCTGGGCGCAACCTGGGACGGGGAGGGAACAAACTTCGCGATTTTCAGCGAGAACGCGACGGGGGTGACGCTGTGCCTCTACGACGAGGACGGTCGTGAGCGGTGCGCTCCGCTGACGGAAGTCACCGCGCACGTCTGGCACGGCTTTGTGCCGGGCATTGGACCGGGACAGCGGTATGGCTACCGCGTCGACGGTCCGTACGATCCGGAGCAGGGTGTTCGCTTCAACCCGAACAAGGTGCTGATCGATCCGTACGCGAAGGCGCTGGCCGGGACCGTCGATTGGGATCAGCCGGTCTTCGGGTATCCGCTCGGCGGCGAAGACGAGGATCTCGCCATCGAGGAACGAGACGATGCGGCCGGGGTGCCGAAGGGTGTCGTCATCGACCCGGAGTTCGATTGGGAAGGTGACGAACTCCTGCGCATCCCGCTCAACCGGTCGATCATCTACGAGGTCCACGTCAAGGGCTTCACCGCCCGGCACCCCGGCGTGCCGGAGAAGCTGCGAGGGACCTACGCGGGGTTGTCGTCGCAACCGGCACTCGATCATCTGAAGCGTCTGGGTATCACGGCGGTCGAATTGCTGCCAAGCCACGCCTTCGTCGACGACAAGCACCTGCTCGACCGGGGCCTGCGCAATTACTGGGGCTACAACACCCTCAACTTCTTCGCGCCGGAGGCACGTTACTCCAGTCAAGGCGACGACGGTGGGCAAGTCCGCGAGTTCAAGGAGATGGTCAAGGCACTCCACCGCGACGGCATCGAGGTCATCCTCGACGTCGTCTATAACCACACGGCCGAGGGGAACCACCTGGGACCGACGCTCTCCTTCCGCGGGATCGACAATCCGACCTACTACCGCCTGGTGGCCGACGAACCGCGCTTCTACATGGACTACACCGGAACCGGCAACACCCTCAACGTGCCGCATCCGCAGGTGCTCCAATTGATCATGGACTCGTTGCGGTACTGGGTGCTGGAGATGCACGTCGATGGGTTCCGGTTCGATCTCGCCGCAGCGCTCGCGCGCGAGCTGCACGAGGTCGACAAGCTGTCGGCGTTTTTCGACGTCATCCATCAGGACCCGATCCTCTCGCAGGTCAAACTGATCGCGGAACCGTGGGACATCGGCGAAGGGGGGTACCAGGTCGGCAACTTCCCGGTGCTGTGGGCCGAGTGGAACGGCAAGTACCGCGACACCGTCCGCAACTATTGGAAGGGCGGCGACGAGCGCGTTTCCGAGCTGGCGTTTCGCCTGACCGGCAGCAGCGACCTCTACCAGCACGACGGCCGTCGCCCCTACGCCAGCATCAACTTCGTGACCGCCCACGACGGGTTCACCCTGCACGATCTCGTCAGCTACAACGACAAACACAACGAGGCGAACGGCGAAGAGAACCGCGACGGCCACGACGACAACCTCTCCTGGAACCACGGCGTCGAGGGGTCGACGGACGATCCCGACATCGTCGCCGCCCGCGAACAGACCAAGCGAAACCTGCTGGCAACGCTGTTCCTGTCGCAGGGCGTGCCGATGGTGAGCCACGGCGACGAGATCGGGCGGACGCAGCAGGGGAACAACAACGCCTATTGCCAGGACAACGAGATCAGTTGGCTCGATTGGAACCTGGACGAGCGCAAGGCGGCCTTCCTCGACTTCACCTGCCACCTGATCTCGCTGCGGCGCGAGCACCCGAACTTTCGCCGCCCGAAGTTTTTTCAGGACCGGGCGATCCGGGGAGCGGAGGAGCGCGACATCACCTGGTTGCGGCCGGACGGCGAGGAGATGACCGACGCCGAGTGGGGCGAGGATTGGGTCCGGGCCGTGGGGCTCTGTCTCGGCGGGGAGGCGCTGCCCGAGGTCGACGCGAACGGCGACCAGGTTACGGACGACACCTTCCTGGTCCTGCTCAACGGCCACCACCAACCGGTCCCGTTCACCATCCCGCCAATCATGTCGTGCGAACGGTGGGAGGTTCTGCTCGACACGGCGAGCGATTCGGTACCGGGGCGACCGCGCCGAGTCCGGGTCGGGCGGCGGTACAAGGTGAAGGAGCGATCGCTGGTCCTGCTGCGCGGGCAATGAGTCGGCAGACGGAAGGAAGCGCATCCATGTTATCCGCAAGTAGGGGCAAGCGGGCCAGGTTCGTGACGCGGGTGCACCGACGTCGATAGTCCTCTTGGTGCAACACAATGGCCCAGGAACTCGGATTGCCCAAATCCAGACCATCGGTCTATCCGACCTGTCGAATTGTCCCAGGCCACCTGGGCGCACGTGGCGACATAGGGGTATCCATCGTGCTCAGTTTGGTATACGATTGATCCGGGTAAGCATGGTACCGTAGCCGCGAGTCGACGCACGCGATCCGAAGCCGGTGAGGGGCCAGCAGCCCCCGGCACAGGATTTGCCGCGGATCGACTCGCGGCCCCGGCAGATCGCCCCGAACACGAGGACGAATGGAGGAACCGCCATGGACACCGACGTCCGTGAGCAGGCCGTCGCTTCGACAGTCGACGCAACGATCGAGCATCACGTCGATCTCCCGGTGCTGAAAGCGGGTTTGGAGCTGGAGACGGGCGGGGTCTACCTGGACCTGGCCCACCCGGTGCGGGGACCGTTCCGCGCGCTCGCCGGTCAGGTCGCCGGACACGGCAACCGCTACGTTGCCCAGCGCGACGTGTCGTGCGAGGTCTGGTGCCACCTGATCAAATCCGCCGCGGCCAGCGCGTTCGGCGGTCTGCACGAGGTCGATTGCTCCGATCTGGAACGCGCCAGCGAGGTCCTGCCCTGGCCGACGACGGAAACGGCGCAGCCGCAGGAGTTGGCCGCGCCGTAGGCGTGGGCATGAGGTTCGTAGGGGCGGACCGCCGTGTCCGCCCTCCCCGGATGCCGCTGACGACGAGGGCGGACACGGCTGTCCGCCCCTACGATTTCGTCTCACCCGACCAATGTTGCGCGTGGTGGGCAACGATTCGTGCCAAGGCGGCCTCGCCGCTCGGACCGATCGTCGTGTGCTCCGGCCGCGCGGCGATGTACTCCGCCGACATCGGTTCCGGCAGACCGGTGCGCCGCTCCGCCAGCGTCTCGACGATCGCATGCGTGCAGTACGGAGCGTACAACTCTGCATACCCTCCCTCCTGCAGGATGACGAGGCGACCGCCGGCGAACTCCTCGGCGAGATCGATCATGGCCTGGGTCATGGCACGATAGCCTTCGGTGGTGACCGACATCCGACCGAGTTGGTCGTTGATGCTGGCGTCCTGGCCGGCCGAGACGAGGACCAGATCGGGACGGAACTGGCGCGCGATCGGGAGGACGATCCGTTCGAAGGCAGCCTGGTAGATCGCGTCGCCGCTGCCGGCCGGGAGCGGCAGGTTGACGGTAAAGCCGGTGCCGGCGCCGGTGCCGACCTGATCGAGCTCGCCGAAACCGGGAGGGTAGAGGCGGTCCTGGTGCAGCGACACGAAGAGGACGCTGGGGTCGGCGTAGAAGGCGTCCTGGGTCCCATTGCCGTTGTGGACGTCCCAATCGACGATCAGGACGCGTTGGAAACCGTGCCGGCGCTGGGCGTGGCGGGCGGCGATGACGACGTTGTTGAAGATGCAGAAACCCATCCCCTTGTCGGTCATCGCGTGGTGACCGGGCGGCCGGATGTTGGCGAAGACCCGACGAACTCGGCCGTCGGCAACCGCGTCGACTGCCGCCATGCCACCACCGGCGGCCAGGAGTGCGATTTCGTACGATTCCGGTGAGGCGGGGGCGCCCTCACCGGTCTCCCCACCGCCGGCGGCGCAGAGTTGGCGGACGAATTCGACGTACGCGGCCGTGTGGTAGGTCGTGACGTCCCGGACGGTCGCGGGATACGGCTCGATCCGGAGCAGCTCTTTGCCGAGACCGCTGAGATCGATCAGGTGCTTGGTCCGCATGACCAGGCGGTAATTGGAGAGGTGGAGCGCCGGTTCGACGAACGGGTACGGGCGGTTGGTGCCCCAATGCACTTCGAGCCCGGTATTGTGTTGCAGGTAGCGATCGTCGTAGACGAGACCCGCGAGGGTTTGGAGCGGGCTCCGGTCTGACATCGTCGTCTCCCGAGGTTCTTGTCACTCACCGGTTGTGTCCGTGATGCCTCAATGCTGCCGACGGATCGCGTCGCTGTCAACCGGGGCTGTCCGTGACCCTGCCGCCGACCGCGGCGTTAATCCGGTTAGAGGCGAGACGAGGGCGAGGCAACGGCGGTGATCGACTGGCTCCGAGCACAGCAACCGGTGGCGGCGGATGTGACCGCCGACGTGTCGGAGTCGGATGCCGACCTGATCGCGCGGGCGCGGGTCGACCGCGCCGCGTTCGGCGTGCTCTTCGATCGGCATGCCGAATCCGTCTATCGCTACTGCTACCGGCGGCTTGGCGATCGGAACGCCGCCGAGGACGCGACGAGTCAGGTGTTTACCAGGGCGATGCTGGCATTGCCCGGCTATCGCGAACGAAGAGGGAGTTCGTTCGTCGCGTGGCTGTTCGCGATCGCCCACAACGTCGCGACCGATGCGACGCGACGCGACCGCCGGCACGCGCCCCTCGATGCCGCCGCGGGCGAGATGGACACGGGTCCGACTGTGGAAGAGGCGGTGCTCGGTGCCGAGGAAGCGCGTTCGGTGCGCGCCCTCCTCTTGGCGCTGCCGCCCGATCAGCGCCGGGCGATGGAGTTGCGGCTGGCCGGGTTGACCGGACCGGAGATCGCCGACGTGCTGGGTCGCAGCCACCGCGCCGTGAAGATGCTTCAGTTCCGGGCGATCGGCACCTTGCGTTCGCTCCTCGGTGTGCCATCCGCACGGACCAAATCGGAGGACGACCAGCCGTGAGCGACGACCGCGCACATCTCGACGCCCTCGACGCCTACTGGAACGCCTTCGCCCGCAACGTCGTCGCGATCGAGAGCGACCTTGATTCCGACCTCGCCGCGACGATCCGCCGCTTCCACGCACTCGGCGATCACGACGCCGAATCGCGGCCGCAACCAGGGTTCTTGCGCGAGCTGCGTCCGATCGTGACCACGGATCCGCCCGCCGGTTCCGACGCATGCACCGATGCGGCAATCTCGCCTCGGGTGACACCGGTCAACGGAACCACGATAAGTTACCGATCCACTCGACACGATGCAGGTAGACTCCTCTTCCACCGTTGGAGCGTGCTCGCGGGCGCGGCCGTGCTGGCGTTGCTGCTCGGTATTGCCTGGCGCCTCTTCACTCCACAAGCGACAGGCGACCGACCTGCCCAAATCCCTGCCATTGGGTATGCGGCAACACCCGCGAGTTCGAATGCGGGCTGCGACGTCCAGCCCCGGTCGAGCGCCAACCTGGTCTCGTTTCTCGACAACGCCACCGGTGCCGAACCGACGCCCCCGACGACCGTTCCGATCGAGAACCGGCCTGCCGGTACAGCCGCGATCGATCGGACCACAGTGCGTCAAGTCCAGACGACGGTGGAAGAGGCAGTCGCTTGCCTCGCGCGTGGCGATGTGCCCCGGTCGCTCGCGCTCTACTCGGACGACTTCATCGCCCATGAACTGGCGCCGGTCGCGGCCTGGCGCGTCACCCAACCGAACTGGGCCGGGCAAGTGCTCACGGCCTACCAGTTGGCGCTCATCTCGACCGCGTTGCCGAGCATTCCGACGTACGTCGACGGCTGGATGCTCGACGATGGGCGGCTGCAAATCATCTTCAGCGATCCCGCGGTCGCCGGCGTCCTGAACCACCCGGAGACGACGAGAATGATCTTCGCCAACGTCGACGGTCACTGGCTCATCGATGCCGCCGACATTCAGGAAAGCGGAAGACCGACCGAGAAGATTTCTCCCGACGAATGCACGGTTGCTCCGATTTCGGCCGACGAGATTGACCGGTGGCGTGAGCTCGTCGCCGCGATCACGCCGGTTGCCAGTCCTTCGGAACCGACCTTCCCGCGCTTCGACGTACCCAATGGCGTCCCGGCAAGCGACACGGAATGGGCGGCGGCAAATCGGACGATGCGGCAATTTGCCGCCTGCAACAACACGGGAGATGCGCTCCGAGCTCTCGCCATTTTCAGCCAGGGCTACTTGGAGCGACGGATACCGCAAACAGCGGACCCGGCATCGAAGGCGACCGCGATCGCGGACTTGGACAACTTCCCGACGGCACCGACACCGATTCCTGCCGCCGACTGGCGATCGATGCCTCTGCTCCTCCATGTCGTGCATCTCGCCGATGGTCGAATCGGGGTCTACTTTTCGGAAATTGGTGATCTCTCTGCAGCGGGGTTCGACTATGTATCCCCCTTTCCGACCACCGGGATCGTCTTTTGCTCGCTCGTTCCCGCGTCAGATCGATATCTTATCGACAGTTGCGAGCCGATCGATCGGCCGGTGGGCGGAGCAGACGCATCGAACAGTTCCGATTTCGCTTCCCCAACTCCGTCGGCGTTTTCGCCAACTCACCGTAGTCGCGCGGACGCTCGCGTCAATCTTCGCTCCGATCCGAGCTTCGACAACGATCCGATCGACGTCCTCGATCCGGGCACGCCCGTGCAGTTTCTCGGTCAGACCCGGGTCGACGACGGCGGCAACTTCTGGTATCGGGTCCGGACCGAGGACGGGCAGACCGGTTGGCTCCGCGCGGAGGCGTTCGCATCGCTGAGTAACGGGGTGGACGTTCTCTGCGGTCACTCATATTCGTCCTGGGGGGCGGCGACGACCAACGACGTCCGGGTGTCCGTCCTCAACGTCGAGCAGGTTGAGGAGGGCAAACGGCCGGATGGTACGTCGATCATGGCCGTCGACGTTGCGGTGGAGGTCGAGAATCGCGGTGCCGGCCCGGTCGCGATCGAGCCGAACGATATTCTCGTGTCCGGATGTAACGGGCCGGCGACACCCGATGCCGCCGATCCCTTGTCGGACTCGACGACGTTGGAACCGCCGGAGGCGGCGGGTGTGCTCGGTCCCGGCGAGTCGCGGACGTTTGCGGTCGTGGGTCACGTCGTCGCACTACCGGCGAATCGGATCGGTCGCCTCACGTTCCTGGTCGAGGCGAACGGCACGCGGGTGGGCGCGATCGACTGTCCGCTCGCCGACGCGTCTCTCGCACCCGAAGCCAAATCGAGTGTCGGTTGCTCGGCGACGAGCGATAGGTCGTAGGGGCGGACCACCCCTCCGACGTGGCTGCGGCGCCACCCGAACGGGAGCGGTCTCACCGGGAGAGCCGCCGGCGTCAAGCGCCATCCCGTTCCCGCCGCACCTCCAGCAACCGCTCGAACATCGACGCCTCGTCGAGGTA
>DATBFX010000197.1:0-3008 GCA_036558305.1 Thermomicrobiales bacterium
GATGGCCAAGCTCGACGCGGCCGCGGGCGGCGGGATGGCGCTCGACCCCGGGTTCTTCGTCGACTTCGGGACGGACCGGCCGCACCAGGTCCGCCTGCAGGGCGGTGACGCCTCTTCCGATTCGTTCTGCTTCCCGAGCTAGCACAGGGACCGTTCACGAACGCGGCCGAACATCCCGTCATTCCGAGCCTGCCGAGGAATCTCGTTCCGCCAGAGACAACGCGCCTCATGGAGAACGCCTCCGCTCCGCTCCGGGAGATTCCTCGGCAGGCTCGGAATGACGGAAGGGAATGAGTGGGCGGCGCCGCGACACAAACCGCGGGGCGATGCAACTGGAGCGCTCCGCGGATCGCAACGGTTTGGGAGTCGGTGGTCCTCTATTGGCATGGAGCTATAAGCAAAGGGTGCATTGTGCTGAAACCGATGGAATTTGGGGTCGCACTGCCGCGGGCGGAACGGCGACCGTGGTTCGCGGACGTGAACGGCGCGAACGTGGCGGCGGGGGTAACGGCTGGTCTCTTCTACGCGTTTGGGGCAATCCCGATCCTGCTCGATTCGATGGCGAGTCTGGGAATCTCCTCGCGGGCGGCAGTGAGTTGGTTCTTCGTCACGTTCATGACGTCGGCTCTGGGGAGTCTCTTTCTGACCTTGCGCTACCGCTTGCCGCTGCCGATCGGTTGGTCGGTGCCGGCGCTGGTCTTCCTGGTCGGCGCCGGCGGGCGCTACAGCCACGCCGAGATGGCGGGGGCCTGCCTGGTGGCCGGGGTCGCGATCGTGGCGTTGGGGCTGTTCGGGGTCGGCGAGCGCCTCGTTCGCTGGTTGCCGCTCTCGATCATCATGGGGATGTTCGCCGGCAACGTTCTGGGCACCGCCAGCGGCACGTTCAAGCAACTGGAAATCCAGCCGTGGGTGGTGGGAGCCGCGATCGCCGGGTACGTCGGCGCCCGCGCCGTCGGCCGGAGTTGGTGCCCACCGCTGGCCGTGGCCTTCGCCGCCGGTCTGCTCGTCGCGGCGATCGCTGGGCAGGTGCACCCGAACGCCTTCGCGTGGAGCGCGCCGGTGGCCGATCCGATGAGACCGCGGTTCGATCCGGTGAGCGTGCTGACGCTCTCGCTGCCGCTCGTCGTGATCGCGATCGGCATGGGCGGGGTGCAGGGGATGGGATTCCTGGCCGGCGAGGGGTACCGGCCGCCGGTCCGTGTCCTCACGGTCTGGATCGGATTGACGACGCTGGTCAATGCCGGGTTCGGCGGGCACGTCGCGACGATCCAGAACAACGGGGTGGCGGTGCTCGGCGGACCGGACGCCGGACCGCGGGACCAGCGGTACGTCGGGAGCGTCGTCGCATCGGTGCTGGCGTTCTTGCTCGGACTGTGCGCCGCGACCGCCGGCAGTCTGCTGGCGATCCTGCCGGCAGGTTTCGTCCCGGCGCTGGCCGGGCTGGCGTTGTTGAGCGTGCTGATGGACGCGCTGCGCAAGGCGACGCAGTCCGAATTGCCGATGGGGGCGTTCTTCGCGCTGGCGATCGCCGCCTCGCGGGTCACGTTGCTCGGCATCGGCGCGGCCTTCTGGGCGTTGGTCGGAGGGCTGCTGGTTTCGTTTTGCCTCGAGCGCCCCGCCCTCCGGCGGGCGTGGCAGTCGGCATGAGTCCGTTGGAGAGGGGGGCCATCGCGACGAGATGAACCCACGGGATCGGACACCACGATCCCGCCCGAGTTGCACGTATCGATTGACGACGGCTAAGCGCAGTTGGCAAGAGAGGAAGTTCTACCAATGACCGAGATGCCGATGGCCGGTTTCGAGACGAAGGCGCTCCACGCGGGGCAGGCTCCCGACGCGGCGACGAACGCCCGGGCCGTCCCGATCTATCAGACGACCTCGTACGTCTTCAACGATTCGGACCATGCCGCTCGCCTTTTCGGACTCAAGGAGTTTGGCAACATCTACACGCGCATCATGAATCCGACCCAGGACGTGCTCGAGAAGCGGATTGCCGCCCTCGAAGGGGGCGTCGGCGCCCTCGCCTTCGCCTCCGGGCAGGCCGCGGAGACGATGGCGATCCTCAACCTCGCCAGCGCCGGCGACGAGATCGTCTCGACCACCAGCCTCTACGGCGGCACCTACAACCTCTTCCACTACACCCTGCCCAAGCTGGGGATCACCGTCAAGTTCGTCGAACCGACCGCCGAGGCCGTCGCCGCGGCGATCACCGGCAAGACCAAAGCCGTCTACTCCGAGACGATCGGCAACCCGGATCTGATGACGCTCGACATCGAGGCGGTGGCGGACGTCGCCCACGACGCCGGGGTGCCGCTGATGCTGGACAACACGCTGCCGACGCCGTACCTGGTCCGTCCGTTCGATCACGGGGCCGACGTCGTCGTCCACTCGGCGACCAAATTCATCGGCGGCCACGGCACCTCGATCGGCGGTCTGGTGGTGGACGGCGGGACGTTCGATTGGACGGCGTCGGGGCGATTCGCGGAGTTCACGTCGCCGGACCCGAGCTACCACGGGATCGTCTACACCGACGTCTTCAACGACGAGAATTTCGGGGCCAACATCGCCTACATCATCAAACTCCGCGTCCAGCTCCTGCGCGATTTGGGGGCGTCGATGAGCCCGTTCAATGCCTTCATGTTCATCCAGGGGCTGGAAACGCTGCCGTTACGGATGGAGCGGCACAGCCAGAACGCGATGGCGGTGGCGCGGTTCCTGACCGAGCACCCCAAGGTCTCCTGGGTCAACTACCCCGGCCTGCCGGCCCACCCCGCCTACCAGACCGCCAGCAAGTACCACCGCAACGGGCTCTACGGCGCCATCCTCGGCTTCGGCATCCGCGGCGGCAGCGAAGCCGGTCGCCGCTTCGTGGACAACCTGAAGCTCTTCTCGCACCTGGCGAACGTGGGCGATGCCAAGTCGCTGGCGATCCACCCGGCGACGACGACCCACTCGCAGTTGACCGAGGCGGAACAGGCGACCACCGGCGTCACCGCGGACTACGTCCG
>DATBFX010000198.1:0-4163 GCA_036558305.1 Thermomicrobiales bacterium
GGGCGACGCGGTTCCGCCGCCTGGCCAAAGATTACGAACGGTTGCCCGAAACGGTGGTCGGCCTGCATTTCGTCGCCTTCGCCTGCCTCATGCTTCATCGGATGCTCGTCACGGTCGCTCGAAGTCCATAACACGCTCTAGGATCAGGGGGCGCACTGATACCATGGGGGCGGAAGGACGGCCGGCGGAGGGGGACAGGGGGACAGGACGCGAGACCGTCTGTCCCCCTGTCCCCCTGTCCCCCCGAGTTCTACGCGGTCACGGTCGCGACGAGGAAGAGGGTGACGTCGGTCTTGTTGCCGTTTTCCTGGAGCCAGGCGAAGGCGACGTCGGGGGAAGAGTTGACGGAGCGCAGGACGAAGGCGAGGTCCTTGCCGGACATGTCGCCGCCGATCGCGCCGCAGGCGAGCGGTTTGGTCGGCGAGGAGGCGCTCTGGGCCGGTTGGATGGCGATGACGTGGGGGGTCTTGAGGAGGTCCTGGAGTTTGGCCGGGATGGTGGCCGTGCGCATGTCGATCGCGTTCCGGGTTGCCGCGGTGGTGGAACTACCGGCCGCGGGCGTCGCGGCAGTCGTGGGGGTTTTGCCGAAGATGCCCAGCGGATAGGCTGCCTTGGCGCTCGTCGTGGCGCAGTTGCCCCGGTAGACACCGGCCTGGTAGGAGGTCGGGGAGGTCGCGGGGGCGCTCTTGGCGTTCGCCGGGTGCTGGGTCGACGGGACGATGCCGTTGGCGAAGAGGAGCATGACGCGGGTCTTCGTGCCGTCCCGGCGCAACCAGCGACACCGGCGTCTTTGCCGGAGCCGACTGGGTGAACCGCGATGGCCAGGGTGTTACCGGCCGGCGAGCCGGTGATGGCGCCACAGGCGACGGAGGCGGGTTCCTTCGTCCCTCCGGCGAAGGTAAGGGCGATCAGGGTGGTCGCGAGGGCGATCGGTACCCGTTTGAGACCGATCATGGTGACTTCCTCCTCGGTATGTGCAGACCGGTGATGTTCCGGAATGGGAGCCGGGTCGAGATGAGGCCTCACCACCTGAGAACACTATGGGAGAAAGATGAATGTCGGGTGAATCCTTGCTGAAGACCGATTGACACGCCAATGTGCCTCAGACAACGTCCATTCAAACGTCGTATTGCCTACCGCTCAGCGGGTGGACATCGCGGCGAAGGTGGCGCTATCGTCACCCACCGTCAGGCCGTGGGTTGCGGCCGGGGATAGGACGGGTGTTTCGTGGTGGAGCGTGCGCCGAGGCGAGAAGAGGCCGGCCCGCGGAGACGACGGCAATGGCGGGTTCCGCGTCTCGGGCGCGGTGGTCTGGGACTGGTGGGGTTTGCCGTCGCGATCGCCGTGGTGGGGGCCCTGGTCGTCGAGTGGCGTCCATCGGCGGCGACGAACGACCCGTACACGAACGTCGAGGCGCGGTGGACCGTCGAGAACCTCGACGATCAAGGGGCGTTTGTCGGTCTCGGCGTCTTCGTTTTTCGCCCGGATTGGGATGGTCCGGCGCAGGTGTTTCCGGGACCGCTGCTGCTCCAGGTTCAGGATGCCCAGGCGCCGGTTCGGGTGCGGTTCGGCGGCGCGGTCGAGGTCGAGCGCGCCGGCGACGGGGCGCCGATCTTGACGACGGATGGCGCGGGCGCCGCGTCGGCCACGGCGACGGCGGGTGCGCAGGAGTTGACCCTGGGGCCGGGCGATCTGGTGGCGATCCCGCCCTGGACCCCGTTTGCGGTGACGACCGGGGCGGGCGAGACGGTTCGGTTTCTGGCGGTCGCGATCCTGCCCGATGGTCCACCGTCGACCCCCGGCGTTCAGCAGGTGGAATGGCGGGCCTGGGGGGAGGTGGCGCCGGTGCTGGGGATGCCGGTGGAGGTGACGCTGGCCGACGTCGAACTCGCCGGCGGCGAGGTGTACCAGTTCCGGCGGGAGCGGGGCCCGGCGCTGCTCTCGGTCGAGGGATCGGGCGACGGCGTCCAGCCGGTCGCGTTGACGGTGACCAAGGGGCGCGGCACTTATCTGCGGATGGCGGAGTTCCCGGCCTGGGATCTGACGGCGACGGCGGCGTACGACGCGGTGGAGACGCCGACGATCCTGCTGCGGGAGCGGGCTTTCGACGCGCGCTCGGGGGCGTTCTTGCCGGCCGGAACGACGGCGCGCCTGCACAACCGCAGTCTGGTCGACGGCACCGGCGTGGTGATGGTGACGTTCGATGGACCGACCATCGTGACGCCGCTGCCCTCGCCGACGACGAAACCGTTCATCCGACCGACGTTCAGCCCGACGGTGAAGGCGACGGTAGGGATAACGGGGACACCGACGGCTCGGCCCCCCCGGCCCCCCAATCCTGGGGGGTGAACGGGTCGCGCCCTTCAGGCCCGTCCTAAAGACCACGCCCCCCTCGTCTCCCCCCGGGATTGGGGGGCCGGGGGGGCCGGGGGGGCCGAATCAACGCGTGGCGGTGACGAGTCCTTTGGGGGCGCCGAGCCAGCCTTCGCCGAGACCGGCGTCGCGGAGTTGGTCGGCGCCGATGTTGCGGGCAAGGACGGCGAGACCGGCGAGGTGGCTCTGCAGACCGGCGGTGCTGGCGCAGCAGTCGACGAGGACGATCGGGCGGATGCCGAGGTCGAAGACGTCGAGGGCGACCTTGAGGACGCACATGTCGGTGTCGATGCCGGCGAGGACGATCTGCTCGTAGCCGTGCTCGCGCAGGTGGTCCGCCAGTTCGTCGGAGATGCCGGCGTAGCCGGGTTTGGCGAAGACGAAGTTGGATTGGACGTGCTCTTCGAGTTCGCCGGCGACGTTGGTGCCGGGTTCGCAGGCGCAGTCGTGCCAATCGAGGTAGCGATGGTAGGGACCGCCGGTCGCGTTGACGAAGCGGGTGAAGAGGATCGGCGCGTGTTCGCCGCGCGCGATGAGGCGGGCGATGCGCGCGGGGATGTGCTGGGTGAAACCGTTGAGAAAGCAGCGTTGCACGTCGACGACGAGTAAGGGATCGGCCATCGTCCGGATCTCCTCCCGGTCCTGAGCGAGTGCACGATCCGGGCCGCGAACGCCGCGCGGAACCGTTCGTGGCCATTCGGCGTTGGTTTTCAATTGGCGACGCTGCGGATGGTTGACGTTGCGGCGCGTCGTCGCCATGATTGCTCTGACGTGACCCGCTTGGTTGGTTTGCGCGGGCCGCCGGGATCGCCCGGGCGGGTTCGCGGGGCGGGTGCGTGTGCCATCTCGGCCGGAAGGGACGTTGCGTGTCGTCATTGCCTGCATTGCCGTTTACCGAAGAGAACGAGTCGCGCCTGCCGGTGCCGCGGACGCCGTTCGTGGGCCGCGGCCGGGACGTGGCGGCGATCACCGAATTGCTGCGGCGGCCGGATGTGCCGCTGGTGACGCTGACCGGACCGAGCGGGGTCGGCAAAACACGGTTGGGAATCCAGGTCGCGACGATGCTGCGCGACGATTTTCCCGGTGGCGTCTGGTTCGTGGGGTTGGCGACGGTCGAGGGACCGGCGCTGGTGCTGCCGACGATCGCGCGGTCGCTGGAGGTGCGGGACGAGGGTGAGGCGCCGGTGGCCGAACGGTTGCGGTTGTTGCTGGCGGACCGGCAGGCGTTGCTGGTGCTCGACACGTTCGAGCAGGTGGTGGCGGCGGCACCGGAGGTGACGGCGCTGTTGGCGGCCTGTCCGGGGTTGAAGGTGCTGGTCACGAGCCGGGTCACGTTGCGCGTGACGGGCGAGCACGAGTACCCGGTGGCGCCGTTGGACACGGCGGGGCTGAATGGCCGGGCGCCGTTGCCGACGCTCGAAGCGAACGACGCGATCGCCCTCTTTCTGCAACGGGCGCGGGCGGTTCGTCCCGAGTTCGCGCTGACCGCGAACAACGCCGAAGCGGTAGTCGAGATCTGCCGGCGATTGGACGGGTTGCCACTGGCGATCGAGTTGGCGGCGGCGCGGATCAAGGTCCTCTCCCCATCGGCCCTCGCGGCGAGGTTGACGAACCGGTTGCAGGTCTTGACGGGCGGTCCGCGCGACCTTCCCGCGCGGTTGCAGACGATGCGCAACGCCGTTGCCTGGAGCTACGACCTGCTCCCCCCCGACCAGCAGGCGATCTACCGCTTGCTGTCGATCTTCGCCGGCGGGTTTACGGAAGAGGCAGCGGCGGCGCTGCTGTCGGGG
>DATBFX010000199.1:0-9720 GCA_036558305.1 Thermomicrobiales bacterium
TGAAGGCCGCGACCTGCACCCGCCAGACGTGCGTTCCGTCCGGCCGCTCGCCGAGCACCGGCGTCGCCGGCGGCGCCTCGGGCGTGCCCTCTTGATGGCGGGAGTGGATATGGCCGGCGTGTCCGGCGGGCGCGGCGACACCGTCGGCGCTGACCTGGCCGCCGCCGCGCCCGAGGAGGACGATCGCGCCCGTTGCCGTCAGACCGAGTCCGGTGAGAAGTCCGAGCGCCCGTCGCCGGCTGAGACGACCGGCGCGGTGGTGCGCCAGGATGGTCGAGATCGCCCGAAGTTGCCGGTGCCCTGCCATGGTGGGTCCCTCCTCAGTCGATGCGAAACGACGATGCTCCCCCTGTGGACGCTGCACGGAAACCGGCGTCCCTCCGTCACACCTCCCGTGGTTGGTCTGGCACGACGCTCGTCAGGTCGTTGGGGTTCCTTCGCCGACGATCTTAACATGCTCGATCAGCGAATCGATCAACCAGGTGTTGCCAACCTTGACGAAGATCGCGAAGTCGGTGCCCATACCGAACGGCGGTTCGGTCGGGTCGTAGTCCTCGGCGAGAGCGGCGACGCGGCCGTCGGGCAACACGCGCGCGTCGTGGACGCTCAGGTAGCCGAGCCACTGATCGGGTGGGGAGGCCACCGGCGTGGCGGCGAGTTGGGGAATCGCGTCCGGTGGGATGGGACTTTGGGCGAAGAAGAGCCGCAGCATGTCGTCGCTGAACAGCGAGAGGAACCGGAGCGGATCGTTGGCGTTGAGGCAGGCGAGCGCCTGGCGGAGGGTGGCGGTGACGGCCGCGACGGTGTCCGGGTCGGCCGGTGAGCCGGGCGGCATCGTCCAGGGTCGTTCCTGGTCGGTCGGTTTGGAGAAGCGTTGGTCGGCGTCGGCCGGCAGCGCCTGGGGCGTCGCCGCCAGTTGGGCGAAGAAGGAGAGCGGGCGCGGTTCGACGGTGCACTCGCTCGGGTCCGGTACGATCGTGCCCGGCGGCGGGCCGGGGATCGGCGTGGCGTCCTGGGCCACCGCCCAGGAGCGGTTGGCGAGGAGCGTGAGACCGACGAGGAGCGCACAGAGGATCGATGCCCGACGCATGAGACTTCCTCCTGGCTTGCCCGTCACCGGGCGCGGGAAACGGCGGAGAACCGGGTGTTTGGTCGGGACGATGCGGCGCATCGGTGTCTTCCTCGGTGCGGCGGGCGAGGCAGGAACCGGCGCTGGGCGCTGAGCGGTCGGCGCTTCCTTTGCGTCCGATGACGTGCTACTGTAGCCCTGCTTCTTCCCTGGGTGTATCGCGGATTTCCGGGATTTCGCGTCCGGCATCGGACGGAAAACGGAGGGGACGCCGGTGACGAGGCTCTCACGTCCCCAGGAGGCGGCCCGCCGCCAGATCGCGAACCTGGCCGTCGAGGGACACTTGCCCGATGAATTGGGCCGCCGGCTGCTCGCCGCGCTGGCGATCGCCGTTCCCAACGACGGGCAACGTCTCTGGACCGTTGACTCCGCGAGCTTGATCCTCAACCGCCTCGTCGCCGCCAGCGCCGGCGACGAGGCGTTCCGGCTCCGCTGGCTGAAGGCGTTCTACCTGGGGCCGGGTACCGAGGCGGTGCCGTATTTCGCGCCCCACGAATTGATGCGGCGCGGTGCCGTCGCCGTCGCCTACGACGAACGCCAGGACCGGATGCACGGCGTGCCGCCGTCCCTGTGCGAACCCGTGCCGCCCGAGGTGCACTACCGGGCCTATCACGATGCGGCGACGCCGGCCGGCGGCTCGTTGCGGCTTTGCCTGCGCGCGGGTTCGCGCTGGGTCGGTATGCTCGACACGGTCCGGCGCGAGGCACGCACGCCCCTGGCGCCGACCGACTTCGCCTTCCTCCGTCTGGTCGGCCCGGTCGTTGCGCGCGCGCTCGATGGCGCGCTGGCGCGCGAGCAGGCGCTGCTTTGCCAAACGGCGTGTCCGGAGCCGGGAGCCGCCGGGGTGCTGCTTTTGACCGCCGAGCGCCGGATCGGGTTCGCCTCGGCCGCCGCCGAGACCTGGCTCGGGTTGCTCGTCGACGCGGAGCGCGAGGGCCACGCCCCGCTGCCGACCGCGGTCTGGACGGCGGTGGCGGCGCTCAACGACGAACGCGGCGAGCCGCGGTGCGCGGCGGCGGTGGTCGCCCCGACGACCGCCGGTCCGGTGCGGGTGGAGGTCTCGCCGGCGGGGGAGGACGGCACGATCGCGGTCGTGTTGGCACCCGTTCGCCCGCCGGCACCGCCGGCGATCCCGCCGGCCTGGCCGCTGACGCCGCGCGAGCGACGGGTGGTCGAGGTGCTGCTG
The DNA here is from genome assembly GCA_036558305.1 of Thermomicrobiales bacterium. Lineage (GTDB taxonomy): Bacteria > Chloroflexota > Chloroflexia > Thermomicrobiales > UBA6265 > DATBFX01. Next base: position 2,316 of record DATBFX010000199.1, read on the forward strand.
GGGGGAGCGAGCAACCGCCGGCTGGCGGCGACGCTGCACGTCAGCGAGGACACCGTCGAGACCCACCTGGCCCACGTCTACGCGAAACTCGACGTGCGCAGCCGCACCGAATTGGTCGGGCTCCTCTTTCGGGACGCGTATTTGCCGGTCTTCGTGGCGGAGGAGGCGGGCACCCTGCGCCGCTGACGACGTAGGGAACAGGGAACGGGAGCACGCTCTATTCCTGTTCCCTGTTCCCTGTTCCCTCGTGTTGCATGGGCGACATTGACTCGCTATGCTGGGGCTTCCACACGGCGCACCTGTTTCGTCATGCCCGGCAACCGGCAAGCAGGGGGAGATGCGCCATGGTCGAGCCCGACTACCTCGGCAGCGTCGAGTCGGTAGGTATCCTCAGTCCGTCGATCCTTGCCATCGTCCACCACCTCTGCGAAGGCGACTGCCGCGCCTTTGGCGACGTCATCGAGTGGTGCGAATCGCGCGGCGACTGCACGTACGCCGTCGTCTGCCCAACCTGCCAGAGCCAATTCCTCGTCGATGAAGACGACCTCGCCGAACTGCGCCGCTGGACCGATCGGCAGGGGCTGGCGCTCAGTTGCGGGGTGCGGTGGGAGTAGGTGAGAGGCGCTCGGCGAGAGGCGTTCGGCGTTAGGGGCACGACCGATCCACTCAGTCCTCGGTCTTCCCTAACGCCGAACGCCTCTCGGTAGCGCGCCGCACCGCCCCGATATGTCTCCTTTTGCGAGTGGATGTTTCACGAAGTAGTCTTTCCTGTGAGGGCGCGCACGCGCGCGGATGACGGTCGGCTTTGGCACCCTGTCGTGGGTCCGATGCGGTTTCGTGCCTGCTTCCGTCTGCGATGAACGAATTTCACGAGGTCGGGGTTCCTCCGGCGTAGGTGGCCGCCATGAGCGGACATCGGTCATACCTGCCGATCCCGTCGACCCCGCTCATCGGGCGCGAGCGCGACGTGGCGGCGGCGTTGGCCTTGCTGCGACGGGACGACGTGCGCTTGCTGACCCTGACCGGTCCCGGCGGCGTCGGCAAGACGCGGTTGGCGGTGCAGGTCGCCGCCGAGACGGCGGGGGATTTTGCCGATGGCGTCCGGTTCGTGCCGCTGGCCGCCGTCCAAGAACCGGCACTGGTCGTTCCGACGATCGCCGGTGTCCTCGGTGCGCGGGACGGCGGCGGGCGCCCACCGGCCGAGCGGCTGGCCGGTCTCCTGCGTCAGCGGCAGCTCCTGCTGGTGCTCGACAACTTCGAGCAGATCGTGGCCGCCGCCCCGGTGGTGGCCGAGTTGCTGGCGACGGCGCCGCGGATCAAGATCCTGGTGACCAGTCGCGAGGTGCTGCGTCTTACCGGTGAACAGACGCTGCCCGTGGCGCCGTTGGCGGTGCCGGATCCGACCCGGTTGCCGCCGTTGAACGAGGTGATCGCCGCGCCCGCGGTGCGTCTCTTCCTGATGCGCGTCCAGGCGGTCAAACGCGACTTCGCGTTGACGCCGGCGAACGCGGTGGCGGTGGTGGCGACCTGCCATCGGCTCGACGGTCTTCCCCTGGCCCTCGAACTGGCCGCGCCGCGGATGCGCCTGTTCGCCCCCGCCGAGTTCCTGGAACGACTGGGCCGGCGTCTGCCGCTGCTGACCGGCGGGCCGCGCGATCTGCCGGCCCGCCTGCAAACGATGCGGGATGCGATCGCCTGGAGCTACGACCTGCTCGGCGACGCAGAACAGACCCTTTTTCGCCGCCTGTCGGTCTTTGTGGGCGGGTTTACGCTGGAAGCGGCGGAGCACGTAGACGGACAGACGGACAGACGGACAGACGGACAGACGGACAGAGGGGCATCTTGTTTTCCGTCTGTCCGTCTGTCCGTCTTGGACGGGATCGCCTCGCTGCTGGACAAGAGTCTGTTGGGGGAGGAGGTGGGGGAGGAGGGGCGGGCGCGGTTCACGGTGTTGGAGACGATCCGCGAGTTTGGGATCGAGCAACTGGCGGTGAGGGGGGAGGCGGTGGCGCTTGGGCGGGCGCACGCCGAGTACTACCTGGCGCTGGCCGAGCGGGTGGAGGCGGCGCTCGACGGCGGAGGGCGCGCGCATTGGCACGATCTGTTGGTGCCGGAGGTGGCGAATTTCCGGGCGGCCCAGGCCTTCTTCGTCGATCGGGGGATGATCGAATCGGCGCTCCGGTTGGTCACCGCCCTCGAGCACGTCTTCTGGATCATTGGCGAGACGATCGGGGCGCACCGGGCGCTCTCGACGTATCTGGCGATGGCCGACGGCGTGGCGCCGGAGGTGCGGGTCCGGGCGTTGGGCGTGGCGGCACGACTCCGCGGCGCGGGCGGCGACTGTGTCGGTGGGCTGGCCCTGGCCAAGCAGGCGCTGGCGCTGGCCACCGCGCACGGGTACGCCCAGGGCGAGGCGCAGGCGCTCGAAGTGATCGGCATGCTTGAGCTGTACGTCGGACACAACGAGGAGGCGCGTCGCTTTCTGGAGCAGTCGGTGGCGGGGTACCGGGCGCTCGGTCAGCGTCGCTTGCTCGGCCACGCGCTCTGCCAGTTGGCCTGGGTCGGCGACTTCGGCGCCTTCGATCGCGACGGCAATCCGGACGACCTGGCGCGGTCGACCGCCTATTGCGAAGAGGCGTTGGCGTTGTTCCGGGCGCTGGACCAGCCCATCTCGGTCGCCAAGGCGTTGTTCGGGCTCGGGTACCTGGCCTACCGGCGGCGAGACTATCGCTACGCCGCGGAAGCGCTCGGCGAGTCGATCGCGCTGCGCTGGGACCAGCACGACCTGTGGGAAATGGCCGAGCCGCTGGAGGATCTGGCGGACGTGGCGGCACTGACCGGGCGCGCGATGCAGGCGACGCGGCTCTATGGGGCGGTGGAGGCGTTACGGGAACTGATCGGCAAACCGATTCCGCCGGCCTACCAGGCGGAATACGAGCGAGAACTGACGATCAGCCGCAGCGCACTCGGCGAGGAGACCTTCGCCGCCGCGCGGACGGCCGGCCGGGCACTCCCGTTCGACGAGGTGATCGCCGAGGCGCTGGCGTTGGCGCGCGATTACGGACGAGACCACGAGGCGGCGCCGGTGACAGCCCCCGGCGCCCGCGGTTTGACGGCGCGCGAGCGCGAAGTGCTTCGCCTCCTGTGCGAGGGCGCCTCCAACCGGGTGATCGCCGCGACGCTTTCGGTCAGCGTCGCGACCGTCAAGACCCACGTCACCGGGATCCTCACCAAACTGGGGGTCGATTCGCGCGCGGCGGCGATCGCCTACGCGCATCGTCACGGTCTCGTCGCGCCTCCCTCCTCCTAAAGTCTGACCCGCTGGTGCCGATCGTCCGCGCAATTCCGACCTTTGGTCGAAGCGCAATGCCTCGCCGCGCCCCACGATGGGCGGGCCGGGCCGAGTGCGACGCGAGCACCCGGATCACCGCGGAGGAGCGGAAGGTGGCGACGACCGACGGTTATGCCCACCCCGCGGCGCTCGTCGAGACCGCCTGGGTCGCCGACCATCGCCGCGACGCCGGGTTGCGGCTGGTCGAGGTCGACGGCGACGCGGCGACCTACGACACCGGGCACATCCCCGGCGCCGTCGGTTGGCACTGGCGACGCGACCTCCAGCGGCGCCCCAGCCGCGACATCCCGACCCGAGAGGAGTGGGAGGCTCTGTTGTGTCGCGCGGGGATCGCCAACGAGACCCGCGTCGTGCTCTACGGCGACGACCGCAACGCGTTCGCCGCCTTCGCCTACTGGCTGTTCAAACTCCACGGTCACGCCGATGTCGCCCTGATGAACGGCGGCCGGGTCAAGTGGCTCGCCGAGGGTCGCGAGGTGACCACCGAGGCGACGACGGTGGCGCCGGCTGCCTATCGCGTCGCTTCCATTAATCTCGGGTTCCGCGCCTTCCGCGACGACATTGCCGCCTCCCTCGGTGGCGGGACGACCTTGGTGGACGTCCGCTCGCCCAAGGAGTACAGCGGCGAGTTGCTCGCCCCGGAAAACCTGCCCCAGGAGGGCGCGCAGCGGGGCGGCCACATCCCCGGCGCCCGGAACGTGCCGTGGGCATCGGCCGTGGCCGAGGACGGCACGTTCAAGTCCGCCGCCGTGTTGCGGACGCTCTGCGGCGGCAAGGGGATCGTCGCGGACAGACCGACGATCGCCTACTGCCGGATCGGGGAGCGCAGCGCCCACACCTGGTTCGTGCTGGCCGAACTGCTCGGCCACCCCAACGTCCGCAACTACGACGGCGGCTGGACCGAGTGGGGATCCCTGATCGGGGCGCCGATCGAGCGGTGATCCGGGTGCGCAGTGTGCGCGATGACCAGACCGGCGGCCACGCCGCGAGGCGGCGATCGTCACGTCCGGCTCGACGATGAGGGGTCGTTCCGATGGATGGTCAACGGTTTGACGCGTTGGCGCGGCTCGTCGCCGTCAGGTCGTCGCGACGGTCGATTCTCGGTGCCGCGGCGTCGGCTCTGACGACGGGAATCCTCCGCGCCGCGCCGGCGGCCGCGATCGCCTGTCGCGGCGCCGGTCAGCTCTGTAGCAAGAACGCCAATTGTTGTTCCGATCTGTGCGTGCAGGACGCCGACAATCGACGGCGTTGCCATTGCCCTGACAAGACCGATATCTGTGGCGATGTCTGCATCGATCCCGCGACCGGGTACCTCGCCGACCCCCGAAATTGCGGTGGGTGCGGCGTGCGGTGCCGGAGCGGCGTCTGTCTCTCCGGCGTCTGCGGTAAGGCGCTCGGAGAAGCGTGCGCGGCCGGCGGCGAGTGTGGCAGCGGGTTCTGCGTCGACGGTCTCTGTTGCGACCGCGCGTGCGACGGCCAGTGCCAGACATGCGCCAAGCAGGGCCGCTGCCGGATCGTGACCGGCGCGCCTGTCGCCGGACGCGCCGCCTGCCTCGGAACGGGCGCCTGCACCGGCGCCTGCGATGGTCAACACCCCGCCTGCGTCTACCCGGGCGGGAAGACGACCTGCGACGACTCGACGTGCGTCGACGGGACTCAGACCGATTATGCCTGCGACGGAGCCGGCAACTGCGCCGCCGCCACCACCGACTGCGGTCTCTACGTCTGCGGTGCCGATGCCTGCTTGACGACCTGCGGCGACGACGGCGATTGTCTCAAGGTTGCCTTCTGCGACGGCGGTATCTGCACCGGCGATCTGCCGAACGGGCAGCCGTGCGACCGGCGCGCCGAGTGCCAATCCGGTCACTGTGTCGATGGGGTCTGCTGCGACTCGGCGTCTTGTCCCGCGTGCCACGCCTGCGACGTCGGGGGCAACCTCGGAACGTGCGTGGCCGTGGCCGACGAGACGACCTGCGGGACGGATCGTGTCTGTTGTGCCGGCGTCTGCTGCGCACCGGGCGCCGCCTGCGACGGCGACACCTGTGCGGCCACCTGTCTCGCCATTGGCGAGGCGTGTCGATTCACCGATGACTGCTGTCCGGGCGAGTTCACCACCTGCAACGAAGAATCGGCTACCTTCGAAGATCGGTGTTGCAACACGCTCGGCGGACCATGCTTCGTCGATGAGGGGAGTATCGGCCAGTCTCCGTTCGGCTGCTGTACCCTCTATTTCGGATCCCCCGTGAGAGGAAGCCAGGTCTTCTGCGGACCCTCCGATCAGGCAGGACCGGGCACATGCGGCGGTCCGGGTGCCTTTTGCGGAACCACCGACGAGATCTGCGTCTCGGGGGTGTGCTGCGAGTTCTATTGCTGCGACACGGGCCAGGCGTGCGTCGATGGTGTCTGCAAGAAGGGGGCGGGCGAGGCCTGCACCGACGCGGAGATTTGCGCGAGCGGACTCTGCTGCGGCGGCCAGTGCGTCGATCGGAACGAGGAGCACTGCACGAGTTGCACCGATGGCTGCCCGCCGAACCATTCCTGCGGCAGCGACGGCTGCAAGCTCGCCATCGGCCAGTCGTGCAGCGACGGTACCGATTGCGTCACCGGTTTTTGCTATAGCAACGTCTGCTGCGACGAATGCGGCGGCCAATGCGGGCAGCCGCGGCCAAAGGGAACGCCCTGCAGCGGCGGTCATTGCTGCTTCGGCGTCTGCCAAGCGACTCAGCCGCCAGACCCCTACTCGTGCGGTGTCTGCGGCGACGAAATCTGTCCGGTCGGCGACATCTGCGCGTCGAATCACGAGTGCACCTGCACGCAGAGCTCGACCGTCGACACGAGCGCCGGCTGCCACGTGGTCCAACACTCCTGTCGCGACGCGGCGGGGCTGTGCGTGACCAGCACCGAAGGCGATTTGTTCTGCGAGTGGGTGGCCCAGAGCGATTGCAGCCGTACCTGTACCACCAGTGCCGATTGTCCGAACAGCACGATCTGCACGGGCAGCGGTACCAACATCTCCTGTTCGAGCGACTGGGTTTGCACGCCGACGACGTGCTGTCCGAGCAAGATCTGCGTGATCGCCCTCCCGAACGGGCGCCTGGCGTAGCCCGCGAGGAGACGGGCGGCGGGAGACGGGTGGGAAAGGGGTGCCGAGTCGACCGCGACTTCGCGGTGGGTCGTTCTCTCAGCCGCGGCGGCCGCGCGGCCGCCGCGGTCTCGCCGTCGCCGGCCGCCGAGAGCGGGTGAAGACCTTCGCACGAGGGAGGAACACCATGGACGGCGAACGCTTCGACCAATTGACCAGACGTCTCGTGCGCCGGGCCGACCGGCGCGCCGTCGTGGCCGGGCTTGTCGGGGCGGTCGCCGGCGGGTTGTTTGGGGTGGGCGATGCCGGCGCAGCGGTCTGCCGGATGCCTGGCGACAGTTGCCGCGAAGGTGCCAACTGCTGCTCGGGCGTTTGTGGTCCCAAAGAAACCGGCGGTCGCCACCGTTGCCTGTGCCAGTCGCCCGCCGATTGCCCCGCCCCGCGTCGCTGCCGCGCCGCAACGTGCGAGGATGGGGTGTGCGGCACGCGGATCACCGCCGGTGACCCCTGCGACGACGGTAACGCCTGCACGACCGACGACGTCTGCGGGGACGACGGTGGGTGCCGGGGCACGCCGATTCCGTGTCATGCGATCGATGCCTGCCATGTCGCCGGCGTCTGCGACCGGCGAACCGGTGTCTGTTCCAATCCGCCGGCACCAGCCAAGACCGTCTGCGGCTCCGCTCCAGACCTTTGCCATCTGCCACCCGCCTGCGACGGGGCCGGCGCCTGTGTGGACGGCGACCCGGTCGTCTGCACCGCCAAAGATTCGTGCCATGCGGTGGGCACCTGCGATCTCGGGACCGGCACCTGCTCCAACCCGCAACTCGCGGACGAGACGGCCTGCGCCCTCCCCGGCGGCGGCAGCGGTCACTGCTGCGGCGGCGTCTGCCGGGAGTGCTGCGCCGACGGCGACTGCGGGACCGGGCGGACGTGCAGCGGCGGCACGTGCGTCTGCGACCCGGCGACCT
>DATBFX010000200.1:0-7738 GCA_036558305.1 Thermomicrobiales bacterium
GCAGGAGCGAAACGTAGCGGTCCCAGGGCACGATGCCTTTGCCGGCGGTGCAAAAACGCCCTGCGGCGTCGAGGTCCTTGGCGTGGGCGACGGCCAGGTGGTCACCGAGCAGGTCGAATGCCTCCTCCAAAACCGTAGCCGGAGACCGGGACTCGTCCGTGGCGATGATATTGGCCGGGTCGATCACGACCGCCAGGTGCCGGCTCGGCGCCTCCCGCAACAGCCTGAGGCCCCGCGCCGCGCTGTTCACGACGTTGGCCGGTTCCGGCTCGAACGCCAGCACGACGTCGTGTGCTTGGGCGAATGCGAGACCGGCTTCGATCGTGGTCAGCATGTCGCGCCAGGCGGCGGCGGAGTCGTTCTCCGGATGCCGGCGCCACATGTCGTCCGGATCGCGCGTCCCGGTGCACAGCGTGATGACGGAAACGCCCATCGGACGGCACGCGGCGGCAAGGACGCCCAATCGCGCCACACCTCGCTGCCGCACGATCGGGTCGGGGTGCGCCATGTTGAACGTTCCCGAAAGCGCCGAGATTACGACGCCGCGGTCGTCCGCGGCGCGCCGGATGCGCACGGCGAGTGCAAGCGGAATCTCGTCCGGCATCGGCTCAAGTCCCGCACAGTCCAAGTTGAATTGCACGCTGCCGAGTCCGTAACGCGCGACCGCGCCGAACGTCTCTTCGAGCGACGGGTGTACGAAGGTTTTGGTAAAAATCCCGACGTCCATCAGACAGGACCCTCCACATCGGCGAGGCGAACCCGCTCACCCGTCTCGCTCGACCGGGCGATGGCGGCGAGGGCGCGCACGGCCGCGACACCGTCGTCCACGTCCGCGCCGTGCATCGGCACGCCGTCCAGGATCGTTTCCGCGAGCCCCTCGACCTGGAGGCGGTAGAAATGCGCGTCTGCCCCAAGGATGCGGCGGTACTGACCGTCACGCTCCGAGAAGCACTCCACGTCGCTGCCCTTCAGGTACCAGGGGTTGTACGTTCTTCCGAGCACGCTGCCGTGTTCGCCGTAGATCTGGAAGCCTTCGTGCCAATCCATGCGGACCGCGATCGTCAGGTCGAGGTGACCGACGGCGCCGCTCGCATAACCCACCTCGACGAACCAGCAATATGCGCCGAACTTTTCGACCAGCGTTGCCCGTACCGATGCGATCTCGCCACCGAGAAAGCGGGCGAGGTCGACCAGGTGGCTGCCGTGGCCCAGGAGGTAGTAGCGACGGCGGTCCGCCTTCGGATCGCCCTCCGGTCGCCTCGCCTGTGTACTCGTGACGATCAACGGTTGCAGGTTGCCGGTCATCGTGTAGCGATGCGTGGAATCGCAATACCACACTTTCAGCGCCAGCAACTCCCCCATCTCCTCCTCGACGAATCGCCGGGCAAAGGCAATGCCGGGATCGAACCGCTTCATCGTCCCGACCTGGAGCACGACACCCGCGTCGTGCACCAGCGAACGCAGTCCTTCCACCTCTTCGACCGATACCCCGAGCGGTTTCTCGACCAGGACGTGCTTTCCCGCCTCGATCGCCCGCCGCGCCGCCGCCACGTGGAACTGGTCGGCGATGGCGACGACCACCGCGTCGACCCGTGGATCGGCAAGCATCTGGTCGTAGTCGCGGTACGCCATCGCCGGCTCGTGCACGATTGCCATCCGGCGTAGCAAATCTTCGGCGACGTCACAGATCGCATAGAGCTCGGCGTTCCGCGCCCGGCGGCACGCCTCGAAGTGCGCCGCCTGCGCGATCTGGCCGCAGCCGAGAACGCCGACTCGAAGCCGGCGCGCATCGCTGGTCATCCGTTCTCCCCCGGGATCATGGCAAACCGACTCGGCGGGCGATGGCGGGGTTTGACCGCTTGTCGAATACGAGCAGCAAAACGACCGGGGCGATCTGGCCGCCCCGGTCGCTCGCGCCGCATCGGATTCGTTGCGACGACTAAACGGCCGCCGCCTGCCCCGGCGCCTGCGCCGCGCCCGCCAGCGCCAGCACCGCCGGTGCGCCGACACCGACTTCGGAGGCGATCTTGCCGGTCTTATCGACCAGCACCGCCGAGGGCGTCCCGCTCGCGCCGAACGCCCGGCCGGTGTTGAACCCGTCGTCGAGCAGCATGGTCGAGCTGAGCCCCATTTCCCGGTTCGCATCGGCCGTACCGGTCGAGACCAGGACGAGTTTCGGCGCGCCCTCCGGCGGATTGGCTTCCCATGCTTTGAGATCGTCGGTCATCCGGCGACAGAACCCGCAACCGGGATTCCAGAACAGGAGGAGCGTGTCGGTTTTCTGGGCCGCCAGGTCGAAGGCGTTACCCTCGACGTCCTTGAGCTTGACGGCCGGCGCCTTGTCGCCCTTCTTGGCGGTCTTGACCGCGGGTGCGCCACCGTTGTCGACCTTCGCCGGGTCCTTGCCGGTCGCCAGCGCCATCACCCCCGGCTGGCCGACCGCGACGTCCGAGGCGATCTTGCCGCTGGCATCGACGAGCACCGCCGACGGCGTGCCGCTCGCCCCGTACGCCCGCCCGACGGTGAATCCCTGGTCGAGCACGGTGGGCGAGGTCAGGCCCATGTCCTTGTTGGCTTCCGGCGTACCGGTGGAGACGACGAGCAGTTTCGGCGCGCCCTTCGGCGGTTTCGCCTCCCACTGCTTCAATTCGTCGGTCATCCGCCGGCAGAAGCCGCAACCGGGGTTCCAGAACAGCAGCATCGTCTTTTGGCCCTTGAAGTCGGCCAGCGTGACGGTCTTGCCTTCCAGATCCGGCAACTCGATCGCCGGCGCGACGTCACCGACCTTCGCGCGCGGTATCTGCGGCGCGGGTTGGGGCGCCACGGCCTGACCGCCGTTCGCGCCGTTCCCGCCCGACCGTGCCACGGGCGCCGCCTGAAGCGGCAAGCTCCCGGTGGCCTTTGCGACGAGCGTCTTGATCGCTTCGGCGCCCGCCGAGACCGGGCTGCCGATCGTGCCGTCGGGCCGGACGATCACCGCCGCCGGCGTGCCGTTCGCCTGGTACGCCTGGGCGACCTCGCGATCCTTCTGGAGTAGCACGTGGGAAAGACCGTGTTCCGTCGCCTTGGCGCGGTTCGCCTCGACGGCGCCCCGACTCAGCAACGCGATCGACAACCGGGAGGCGTGTTCGCGCTGCCAGCGGCCGAGGTCCGGCAGCAACGCGTTGCACGGACCACAACCAGGATCGGAGAAGATGAGCATGACCGGCTTGCCGGCCGCGCGCAGGGCATCGAGTGTCATCGTCTCGCCGTGGAGGCCCTCGAGGCGGAACGCCGGGGCCGGCGATCCCTCGGGCAAACCGAGCGGGCGCGGCGCGGGCGCGGCCGGTGCCGCGGCGGCGTCCAGGTCGACACCGCCCTCGGCGACCATCGTCTCGATCGCGTCCAGGCGCAGCAGCACCCGACCGTTTTGGCCGAGCAGGTGGACGAGCAACCAGCCCTCGATCACGATCGCGGCGAGTGCGATCACGCCCAGGATCGTCGCGAGCAACTCCCACGTCGAAAGATCGCCGATCCAGGCGACCAGGCTGTAACCCGCGTCTTCGTTGCTGAAGCTGAAGATGTCGCGCCCGAAGACGACGATGAACAGTGCCACGACCTCGAAGATGCCGTTGCGGATCAGCGTCGGCCATCCCGCCGGTTCGGAGTGAAGCTGCCCGAAGCAGTGGCAATCGGGGTGATTTCCCCTCGCCAGGTTGTAGGCGATGCCGGCGATGAACGCCCCGAGCAACAGCGCCGCCCCGATCGCGCCCCACCATGCCGTCGCGGTCGGCAAGAGCAGGATCGCGACCGCGATCTCCGCCAACGGCAGCAGCACCGAGACCGGCTGGGCGGCGGCCTTCGGCACGCCGAAGCCCTCCAAGCCCTGTCGCGAACCTTCGCGGTCGGCCAGTTTGGCAAACCCGGCCACGGCGAAGACGGCGGCGAGCGCGAGTCGCGCGAGAACGAGCGCGGTGTCCATCGCTAACACTCCTGGAGCGTGTACCGGCGGCGACCCACCTAACCGATCGCATTTCCGGCAACCGGGCGTTTCCGGCGTCGGATCTGTTGGGTTGCTTCCATTCTAACACCTGTGGTACCGATCGATACCAACGACGGCCATCGATCTTCGCGCCCGTCGCCTCGTTCGGCCGCCGGCCGAGATAGTAGACTCGTCGCGGGATGACCCTCGTGCCGATCGTTGCCTGCGAGCCAGCATGCCGAAAACGCGACTCAAACCGGAACGCCGCGTCGCGCCCGCCCCACCCGATCCCGTCAAGAGCGACGCCGCGCTCCCCGGCGTCGTCGTCCGCGCCTACGGCAAGTTCTTTGACGTCCAGCTCCACGACGAAAACCGCGTTCTCCTCTCGACGATCAAGGGCACCTTGAAACGCGAACGGCGGCGGACCGACCTGGTCGCGGTCGGCGACCGCGTCTGGGTCGTCGACGTCGGCGAGGGAGAGGGGCAGATCGAAGCGATCGAATCGCGCACGCGGGTCCTCGCCCGCCCCGCCCGCAACACCGAAGACGTGGAGCAGGTCATCCTGGCGAATCCCGACCAGGTGCTCTTTGTGTTCGCCGTTCGCCAACCCGAACCACACCGCCGGATGCTCGACCGCTTTCTCGTCCTGGCCGAGTACGCGGCACTCCCCGCGCTCGTCGGCGTCAACAAGCTGGACCTCGACGACGTCGGACCGGAGGGAATCGCGCGCTCGCGGGCGACTTTCGGCGACTACGAAAGCGTCTATCCCGTCTTCTACCTCAGCGCGAGAACCGAACAGGGAATCGCCGAGCTCCGACAGGCGCTGAGAGGCAAGATCACCGCCGTCGCCGGTCCTTCCGGCGTCGGTAAGTCGAGCCTGCTCAACGCGCTCGATCCCGAGAACCGGCGCGCGGTCGCCGCCATCTCGGCGGCGACCGGCAAGGGGCGCCACACGACGATCGCGACGCAACTCTACGGGCTCGATCCGACGACCTTCATCGCCGACACCCCCGGTATCCGCGCCCTCGCCATGCACGGCGTCCCGACCGAGGCACTCGACCGCTGTTTCCCCGAATTCCGGCCCTGGCTCGGCCGCTGTTTCTACGCCGACTGCACGCACCTCCACGAACCGGGTTGCGCGGTTCGCGACGCGCTAGATCAAGGCCAGATCGCACCGGCGCGTTACGAAAGCTACGCCGCGCTCCGCCGCGGCGATCCCGGCGAAGAGTGACGGACGACCGGCTCTCATCGGTATCGACGCCTACGGCGCGTCAAAGCGAAATGGGGTCAGCTCCCGCGTAGGGGCGGGCCGCCCCTACGGAACCGCCGGGCCACCGTGTCAACAATCCGCTCGCGACAAGTCGCGTTTATGGTCGCCGGAACGGCTCCGGACTCTTCGTTAGCGCGTCCCATTGCGGCGCGTCGTGCCCGAAGATCAGGTACGCGCCGGTTTCGCCGGCAAGCGTAACCAGTCGGTCCATCGACCGCGCGGCCTCGGTGACGTCCGAGTACCAGTCGGGGATGTCGCGCGTCTCGATCGTGGCGCCGCGACTGATCGCGTCGACCGCGAGGATCACCGGTCCGCCCGGCGTCTCAACAGAGACCGACTGGTGACCGATCGCGTGGCCCGACGTTTCGAGGAGCCGCAAACCCGGTTCAAGATCCAGGTCGCCGTCGATTTCGGTGTACGCGATCCCGGGCAAGTCCCAGAGACCTCGATCGTAGCGCGGCTCTTTCCGGGCCGCTTCCAGGTGTCGACGCTGAACGATCGACTCGGTGCCGACATCTGCAAACGCGTCGTGGCGACCGCAATGGTCGAAATCGAAGTGGGTCGAGACCAACAGGTCGACATCGGCCGGGCCGAGCCCGAGCTGGGCCAGGCGCGCGACGACGTCGTCCTCGGGTCGCGTGTTGGTCAACAGCCGCGACCAGGGCTCGGCGTTCTCGGCACCGATCATCGCCTGCGGATTGCCCGTGTCGACGAGTACGGTCCGTCCGGTCGCGGTCCGGATCAGGTATCCCGGGACCTGATTGAACTGCACCGCGCCGGTGACCGCATCCCGCGACCCCAACTGCCCCAGGTGCAACAGGTAAAGCTCATGCACCGCCACCCACGACCCCCTTCTCGACTATCGCGAGATCGTCTGCTCGATCTCGTCGGCGTATGCGAGTTCGTCGACCCAGGGTTTGCCTTCGGCAAATCGGGTCGAGCGAAACGGCATCAGATCGACGAGTTTCGCCGCTCCTTCGATGATCCACTCGGCAAGACAGATCCCGATCGCCGGCGACGTCTTGAACGACGTCCCGCTGTCGCCCGTCATGACGTACAGCCCCTCCACCTGCGGCAGGTGGTCGATGATCGGGTGGTCGTCCGGGCTCTGCATGAACACCCCCGACCAGGCACCCCGCATCGTCGCCTGGGCGAAGACCGGGAACCGCGCCGCCAGCGCCTCCCGCGCCTGCGCGATGTACTCCTGTTCGACCGTCTCGGGCGTCGATTCGGGATCGACGGCGCCGCGTTCTCCTCGCTCGACACCGATCAACGTGCCGGCAATCCCTTCCGGCCGGAACCACGAGTGCTGCGTCGAATCGATCACCACCCGGTGCCGCCGCCGCTGATCCATCTCCCGTGGCCACCGGAACACGACCACCCGCGCCCGACGTGGCTTGAGACCGAGATCGACGCCAAGCGGCACCAGGAGCCGGTCCGCATACGCACCGGCGGCGAGCACTACCGTCCTCGTCGCGATCCTTCCCCGTGCTGTCTCCACGCCGACGACGCGCCCGCCCTCGGTCAGGATCGCCGTCGCCTCGGTCTGCGTCAGGATGCGTGCCCCGCCCGCGGCGGCCGCGGTCACGAACCCGTAGAGCGTCGCGTTCGGATCGGCGAATCCGGTCGTCGGTTCAAATCCCGCCACGGTCAAATCGTCCGTCCGCATCAACGGTTCGATCTCCCGCACGTCGTCCGCGGTCACGACGCTGGTGTCACCGCCGATCGCCTGTTGCGCCGCGACGTTCGCCCGCAGCTTCGCCTCGTCCCGCGGCGCGACGACGCGCACGAAGCCGGTCGCCTCGAAGCCCGGGTCGCCGTGCCCCACCGCGTCGCCCCAGTTGCGAAAGACCTTCAGGCTCTCCAGCGTCAGCCGCGTTTCCGGCACGTTCGAGTAGTGAGCGCGGACGAGTGCTCCCGACTTGCCCGTTGCTCCCGCGCCGAGCTGCCGCCGCTCCAGCAGCACGACATTGCGCATCCCACGCTTCGTCAACTGGAAGGCCGTCGATGCCCCGTTGACCCCGCCGCCGATCACGACGACATCGGCCGTCCGTGGCAATTCGTCCCCGACGTGTCGCCCGTTCGCTTGCACCGCCACGGCAACCTCCAACAGTCATTGCTCACCCGTCCAGACTCGACGGCGGGCATCGTATCATGAGGTCGGGACGGGACCGTTCCCGCAATGAGACGAGGCGACGCACCCATGGATCGCGAACAAGCAGGTACGTTCAACCGGCCCGATCTCGTCGAAGAACTCGTCGAGTTCTTGACGCCTCCCCTCTTCGATGTCCTGGACCGGATCGACGCCGACGAGTTCACCACCGTTCAGTTTATCGACGTCCTCCAAACCGACCCCGGCGCCAAAGCCGCCTACGACGAGGCGCTCCGCCGCTGGGGCGAAGACGAGACCTACAGCAAGATGGTCGTCCACGGTCAGGTCATCCCCGCCATCCTCCGCCGCTCCGACCGCGTCGAGTGGGCCGGTTTCGCCCACGGCGAGCCCGATC
>DATBFX010000201.1:0-12803 GCA_036558305.1 Thermomicrobiales bacterium
GGCGGCGGGAGCAGCGGACGCAACCGCTCCCACTGCGCGTCCGTCAATGCATGTCGCTTCATGCACCACAGCCTACCACATTTTGCAGACAGACCCTAGCCGGGCGCCCCACGCCAACTTCCGACCGCGCCCGAGATCGACTACATCGGCGCAGAGGCCGCCATCTCGTCCTGGACCGTCGGCGGCGGGCTGGACAGCCACTCCTTCATCGCCTGATCGCCGGGACGATCGACGTGGACGTGGTCGTCGACCCTGGTCACCCAGTCCATCGGAATCCAGTGGTGCTGACCGTCGGGGCTGCCGTTCTTCGTGAGCTTGATGTAGTTGCCGTCGACGTGGTCGACGGTGGCGAACTGCTTGTTATTCGAGCAAACGACCGGCATGTGTTCGCGAATCTGTTGGGCTTTGTCCATCCGATGCCCTCCTTTCGGTGTTCCGCCGGAAGTTCCGGCTCCCTCGAGGTGGAGCACGCTACGTGCCACGAGAACGGTCGGGCGCCCCGGTGGCAGAGGCTCATCCCGCCCATGGACTGTCGCCCCGACCAACAGCGGATCGTCGCCGCGGCCGGGCCGAGACGCTGCTGGACGATGCGGTAGTCGGTCCGCGGACGTCGGCGGCCTCGTCGTAGCCGCCTCCGGAGATCACTTCCAGGAGCGCCACGACGTCCGGTCGGAGTTCGCGAAACCCGTCGATCAGCACCGACCGGCGAGCCTCTCACGGTTCGTGCCGACCCCACAGGTTGAGCGTGGCGACGCGCAGGTCGCCCGGTTTTCGGCCGGTCATGACCGGCGACCTTTCACGGCGATCGATGCGACAATGGTCGAATTGCGGTTCAGGCGCGTGTCTTGCGACGAGACGCCGGCAACTGGTCCGGATGTTGCAGCGGACGATGCCGGACGATGGGCGCGATGGCAAGACGGCAAGAGGCGAGAGGAGCCAAGACCATGACCGATGTCAGTCCGAAAGTCAACAGTCCCGATCGCCCCCGCGGGTTGTCGCCCGAAGCTGCCGACGAACTCCTCGGCGCCGCGTCGGCGCTCAAGCAGGCGATGGACGAGCTGACGCACGAGATCGTCACCGGCACCGCCATCGGCCGTGCCGGCGCCCGCGACCGGTTCGAAATCGCGCTGGCCGACTTCGCCTCGCTGCTCGACCGCACGAGGGAATAGGGCACTCCTCGCGCCGGCGCGGGGCCGGCCAGGAGCCGGTCCCGCGCGTGTCGAATCCCTTTTGGGATCCTCCAAACTCGGGCCACCGCGCCTCCTACGCCGGCGACTCCGTTGGCGCGGCGTGGTCGTGGATGTGGGCCTCCTTCGCGTGGTGCGCCTCCTCGTCGGCACGGCTGAAGTCGTGGCTGTGGGTCATTTCACTGTGGTTGTGGGCATGCGTGTGCCAGTAGGCGCGGTGCTCGAAGTCGTCGCCGGAACCGCCCAGATGGTGGTGCGACACGTGCCAGTGGTCGTGGCCGTGGGTCACGGCCGGATGGGTATGCTCCGGTTCTTGTCCTTGACCATCGGTGTGCTGCGTGACCATCCAAACCTCCTCCTGCTCGCGCGATTCGACCGGTGAACGCCACGCTCAGCGCCGTTGCACGCGCTGGAGCCGGTTGCAGACGAACTCCCGCAACTCCTCGACGTCCTGCTGGTCGCGGTGTTCGATCTTGTCGAGGAACGCACGGACCTCGTTGTCGCCCGCGGCGTCGGCATCCGCCTTGTACTCCTCCAGCGCGGCGATACCCTGCAGCTTGTTGGTGAGCACGACCATCAAATCGTAGGCGACGTTGGAAACCCCGGTGACGCGCTCCGTCTGCCGTTTCGCCTGTTCGAGTGTTGCATTCATCGCTCTTCTCCTTCTGTCGCGTGCGCTGCACGATCGCCGCTCCTCAACCTGCGGTCTCGTCGACCACGTCGTGATCTGGACCGGAGGGGCCCAGCCAACCGGCGCCGTGGGGCGGACGGGTCCCTTCCAGATCGGCACCCACGACGTCGGCCGGCTCACCGACCCGGTCCACGTGCCGGCGGCTCCCGCGGCCCTCAACCGGATCGCGCTCGGCCTCCGGCGACCGGTTTTCGCCCCCGGTGTCCCGCGTGGTGTCGAGGTGACGCCGGAACCACCCCCGCGCCAGCTTCGCGACCTCCTCCAGCGTTCCCGGCTCCTCGAAGAGGTGGGAGGCACCGGGCACGATCGCCAGTTCTTTGGCGGCGCCGAGTTCGTCGAAGGCCGCGCGGTTCAGCTTGATCACGTCCGTGTCATCGCCGCCGACGATGAGCAGCGTCGGCGCGTGGACGGCGCGCAGCACCCGCTCTCCGGCGAGGTCGGGGCGACCGCCGCGCGAGACGACCGCGCCGACCGCCTCCGGCCGCGCCGCCGCCGCGACGAGGGCGGCGGCGGCCCCGGTGCTCGCGCCGAAGAGTCCGATGGGCAGGTGACGGGTCACCGGACGCGCGGTTAACCAATCGACCGCACCGATCAAGCGTTCGCCGAGCAGACCGATGTCGAAGCGCAGGTGTCGGGTCCGCAGGTCGATCGCCTCCTCTTCGGGGGTCAGCAGATCGATCAAAAGCGTTGCCAGCCCACCGGCGTGCAACTCGCGGGCGACGAACCGGTTGCGCGGACTGTGCCGGCTGCTGCCGCTTCCGTGCGCGAACAGCACCGCGCCGCGCGCCCGGGGCGGGATGACGAGGTCGCCATTCAGGATGGCCTTGCCGACCACGACCGAGACCGCGAACGACCCACCCGCCGTGTTTGCAGTCGCGTCCATCATCTCCTCCTCGGACCGGCCTTGCCCGCGCTAGACGGCGAACGGGAAGGTCTCCGGCGCCTCGCCGCGTTCCCACTCGGCGGTTCGCTCCAGCGGCTCGAGCGCGCGCGTCTCGTCGACGTGGATCATCGCGTCGAACTGTTTGGGAAGGCGGGCATGGATATAGTGGCTCAGCCGCTCCGTCTCCGGCCGGTAGATGACGCCGATCGCGCGTTGCAGGCAGGGACCACCCAACAGGTCATCGGCTGCCTCGTCCGAACGCAGGTCGAAGAAGAACGACGGGATCGCGGCCTCGTGGAAGAGGAGTTCGTAGCTGTCGGGCAGACCCGGCCGCACCCGCTTTCGTTCCGCCGGGGCGCCCCAATCGGACGCTGCCGTCACCGTCCCCTGGTGGGTGCTGAACCCGATCAGGCGGGCATCGTCGCCGAAGCGTTCACGCGCGAGTTGACCGAGGTTGAGTTCGCCCCCTTCGCCCATGGCGGTGGCGCGGGCATCGCCCAGGTGCGAGTTGTGCGCCCAGACCACGATCTTACTCTGCCCGGCGCCGACCCGGCGGTCGAGATGCGCGGCGAGCGCCTCCAGGGTCTCGGCCATGTGCCGATCGCGCAGGTTCCACGACGAGACTCGGCCGCGGAACATCGACCGGTAGTAGCGCTCGGCATTGCGGGCGAGGCGGGCGTTTTGCTCGGCGTCGAAGAACCCGTCTTCGGCGACGCGCCCATCACGCCGGGCCAACTCGGCGGCACGGCGCTGCAACTCGACCAACTGCTGGACGACCTCGTCCTCGCACGACTCGGCAGCGCCGAGACCGGTCGCGTAGCCGTACGACTGCGCGTCGTCGCCGAAGTGGTCGAAGCAGGCATAGCGGACCCGTGCTCGCCGCGCCGCCTCGGGATCGACCCCCTCCAGGTAGTCCAGCACCGCCTCGATCGACGAGTTCAGGCTGTAGAGATCGAGACCGTAAAACCCGGCCCGGGTCTCCTCTCGCCGTTGCGCCCGGTTGGCCGAGCGCAACCAATCCACAAAGTCGAGAACGACCGTGTTGCGCCACATCCATTGCGGGAAGCGTTTGAAACCGGAGAGCGCCCCGTCGGCCGACGGGTCGTCGCTGCGGTCGCGTACGTAGCGGTTGACGCGGAAGGCATCCGGCCAGTCCGCCTCGGCGGCAACCGCGTGGAACCCGTGTTCGGCGATCAGCCGTCTGGTCAATTCGGCGCGGAACCGGTAGAACTCGTCGGTCCCGTGTGACGCCTCGCCGATCAGGACGAACCGCGCGTCGCCGACGACATCGAGCAGTTGCCCTGCCCCGTCCGCGTCGACACCGACCGGCCGTGCGAACGCGCGCAACCTAGCCACGTGCTCTTGCGCTGGATCGGCCCGTGCGGAGTGGGCGGCAACGATGTCGTTCCGCTCCTCGGCCTGTGCCAAGATCTCACGCACCTCTTCGTCGGTCGTCGGCGAGAAGTCCTCGTACCACAGACCAACGGCGTAGAAGAGGTCAGGGGTGAGTGCGCAGACCGACTCGTCGACGACATCCTGGAGCGACTCGCAGGTTGCCGCCGCGGCAACCGGGACAGCGGCGACAAGCCGGGCCGGTCCCATTTGCCGCAGGGCCTCGGCCGCGGCCCGCATCGTCGAGCCGGTCGCCAGACCGTCGTCGACGAGGATCACGGTGTGGCCCCGAACCGCTGGTGGTGGCCTTGTCCCCCGGTACAGCCGCTCGCGCCGGGCCAACTCCTTCCGTTCGACCGCCTCGACCGCCGCGATCGCCGCCTCGGGGACCCGCCAGCTCTCGATCACCTCATGATTCAGAACGCGGACACCCCCGGTCGCGATCGCCCCCAGCGCCAACTCTTCGTGGCCCGGCACCCCGAGCTTGCGCACGAGAAAGACGTCGAGCGGTGCCTTGAGCGCCTTCGCCACTTCGAACGCGACGGGCACACCGCCACGCGGCAGACCGAGGACGATCACGTCCGGGCGGTTCGCATAGTCCTGCAATTGCTCCGCCAGGCGGCGGCCCGCGTCGCGGCGATCGCGAAAGGGAGTGTCCATAGCCGGCAGACGATCTACTCGGATCGCCGGCCGGGAGGCGGGGTCCCCCGGCCGGCGGCGAGGTCAACGGCGGATTACGGTCACTGTTTCTGCGGCTGCTTCGATCCCCCGCTGCTCGACTCGATCGGCACGTCCTGGGGCCGTCCGGTCTGCTGGCTGCCGTGGACGGGGATGCGCCGCTCTTTCGCCTCCTCGGTCTTGGGCAGGGTGATCGTCAGGATACCGCCCTTGAACTCGGCGTTGGCCGCGTCGGCTATGACCGGGGAGGGGAGTCGGACCATCCGCTCGAACGACCCGAAGCGCTGCTCCCGGACCAGCCACCGTTGCCCCTCGCCGCCCTCCTGGCGCTCCTCGCGCCGCTCGCCGCGGATGCGGACGCTGTCGCCGAGCACCGTGATCTCGACGTCGTCGGGCGCGACACCCGGCACCGGCGCCGAGACGACGAAGTTGTCCCCCTCTTCGCGCACGTCGACCGCCAGCGAACCGGTCGCCGCCCCGCCGCTTTCGCCGCGCGGCCGGATGAAACTCTCCGACAGCAGGCGGTCCATCGCGTCCCGCAGACTGACCATCTCTCCCCAGGGATCCCATCGCGTGATACTCATCGTCGGAACCTCCATGACACCTACTCCGGCCGCCCCGACCCACTTCGTCACGCGGCCGTTCTCAATCCCATCGGGCACGCACAACCCATTCCACGGAAGCCCGTCACGACGCCTCGGGGAACGGTTCTTGCTGCCTCGTCGCCGACGTTCGCGGCGTGGCAGAGCGCCACAGCGCAGCGAAAGGAGCGCAGATGAGAGGCACCGTCGACCGCGTCGTTCCAGAGCGCGGTTTCGGCTTTCTGATCGGCCCGAACGGCGAGGAGTACTTCTTCCACCGGAGCGGGCTCACGGGCGTCGAATTCGCGGAACTCGGCCCCGGCGTCACCGTCGAGTTTCAGGCGGCCGAGGACCAGAGCGACGCACCGGACGAACACCTCCGCGCCGTCCAGATCCGCCTCGCCGACGACGCCCTCCCGGCCGTCGACAACGAACCGCTGCCGCCGGAGAAGATCGGCGGAGTATAGGGTTCGGGGTTCGGGGGTCGGGGGTCGGGGTTAGTGGGGGAATTTTGTTCCTCGAACCGCGAACCCCGAACCCCGAACTGCAAAGTTCAGGCGGTCGGGGCGAGCGGCGACCAGGCGGGGCGGGATCGGGTTCCGGCGAGCGCCCGGCGGCGGAAGAGGGGCGCGGCGCCGATCGCGCCGAGACCGGCGATGGTCGCCAGTGTGATCGCGAGGCCGAGGGCGGTCGCGTCGGAGTGGTATCGCCATTCGACGGTGTGCGCGCCGGCCGGGAGGGCGACGCCGCGCAGGAGGTGGTCGACGACGTAGGATTCGGCCGGTTCGCCGTCGACGGAGACCTTCCAGCCGGGATAGCTGACTTCGCTCAAGACGAGGAGACCGGGCGCGGTCGACGAGACGTCGAGGGTGATCCGTTCGGGCGCGTAGTCGACGATGCGGACCCGGTCGGTCGCGGGGTCGACCGGCGACGCCATGACGGGCGGTGCGGTCTCCACCAGGGCCGTTTGGCGAGGATCGACCGTGCCCGCGCTCAACAGCGGTAAGGCGCCGCCCGGTTCGACCCGGCGCGCCGAGTGGACGATCCAGGCGCGTGGCAGCGCAGAAGTTCGTTCCAGGATTCGGACGTCGGCGTCGCGGTAGACGACCGGGTAGGTTTCCAGGAGGTCGTTGAGGTCGTCGCGATCGGCCGGGACGACCGCCGGGATCACGAGGTAACGGACGTTGAGGAGGTCGAGGAGCGGCGAGTTGAGCCCTTCCGGATAGACATCGGCGTCGTGGTACTCCTGAGGGTGCCCATTGATCGCGTTCAGGAAGTCGACGAACCGCTGGAGTTGGACCGGGTTGTAGCCCTGGACGTCTTGCAGACCGAAGAGGGTGGCGCGGTTGTTGACGAGGAGTGCCGCCGCTTCCGGCTCGGCGAACTGGTCGCGGTAGAGGACCGGTTTGCCGCCTTCGACCGCCCGCAGCGCCGGATCGTAGCCGAAGTAGCGGACGGGCTGTGCGGCCTGTCGTGCCTGGAGGAACCGAACCGCCCCGTCGGCCGCGTAGTAGCGATCGAGATCGAGCCGGTCGAACCCACCGTACGGTGCGGCGGCCATGATCCGCGGCCCGGCGATCACCAGATCGAGGACGACGATTGCCAGGAGTCCCACCGGCGCCAGCCGCAAGACGACCGGCGACCGGAGACGGGCGACCGCAATCACCAGCGCGATCGCCCCGAGCGCGGCCGCCAGCGCGTGCCACGGAATGGCGAGACCGGCCGGCCAGCCGACCACGGCGATTGCGATGATCGCGATCGGGATCGCGGCGGCAAGCCAGAGGCGGCGACGGCTGATCCGTTCCAGCAGCGCGTCGACCGTCGCACCGGCAAGCATCGCCGGCACCAGATAGGTCACGATCGTGATGCGTTCCGGGAAGTGACCGTGCAGCTCTTCGAAGCGCGGCAGGACGAGGTAGAGTACCGAGTGGAGCGGAGTCCGCTGGTGCGAGGCGAGTAGCATCGCGCCGCAGCCCAGGAAGAGAAAGTATGGGATGGCGTGGCGACGGCGCACCAGCACGAATGCCATCACGGCCAGGGCGAGGACCGCACCACCGGGATAGTAGAGACTCGTGCTGAGATCACGCAGTCCGGACGCATTGGCGACCCACCCGCCGACGACCGCGGCGTACGACGTCTCGCCGCCGTAGACGCCCCCGGCGACGTTCGAGAGCCCGTTGTACTCCAGCCGCGGCACGATCCCGGCCGCCGCCAGACCGAACCCGATCGCGAAGATGGCGCCGCCGTTGAGCACGAGCGCCCAAAGCCGGGTGCGGAACCCGCACTTGAGCGGTTGCGGCGGGTCGACGAGCGTCCGGTAGACGAGGTAGCTGCCGAGGACGAGCAGCGCGTAGTACCCGACCTGACCGAGCCATGAGGCGAGGATTTGACTGAGCGCCAGTCCGGCGAGTCCCCACCAGCGCGCCCGCGCCGGCCAGGCGACCCGGCGCAGGGCCACCTCGGTGCCGAGCAGGAGGAGGGGCATCCAGGTCCCGACCTGGAGTTGGGCCGGGCAGCAGACGGAGCGGGCGTAGACCGGCCCGGACAACTCGTACGCGGCCGCCGCCACCAGCGCCGCCAGCGGGCGCAGTCCCAGCGTTCGCGCCAGGGCGTAGGTGGCGAAGCCGGCGATCGCGATGTGCAGGAGCAGATAGGCGTTGGCGGCGAGCGCCAGCGGCAGCGCGGTGAAGAGGAGCATCGCCGGCAGGTAGGTCCAACCGGATTGGGGATCGGCGGCGAACGGGCTACCGCCGAATTGGGCGGGGCTCCAGGCGGGAATGTGGAACGAACGGAGTCGTTCGCCGAGGTAGGAGTACCACGGATAGAACTGGGTCGCCGAATCCTGGCCGACGACGGTGCCGCCGTAGACGAGTCGGCCCCCGGCGAAGACCGTCAGGAGGAAGAGGAGACCGAGGCAGAGCGCGTCGCCGGCGGGGAGAGCGAAGGCGGAGCGTTTGGGCGCCCCATGTTGGGTTCGGCTCGCCCCGTGAGCTGTCGTTACCAGTCGTCTTCTCCCATCCGTTCGATCCGGCGCTCGGCGTAGCGACCACCGTAGAACCAGCCAAGGGTCGCCAGGCCGCCGAGACCCACGCCGAACCCTCCCACCAGCACCGCGGCGAGGGCGGCGCGGAGCGGGGAGGCCGAGGCGCCCGACGATCGGAGCGGAATTGTGGCGCAAGCGACAAGCGCCGTGCCAATCCCGCCGACCGCGAACAGGAGCGCGCGCCGGCGGGCGCCCGGTTGTCCGGCGGTCAACAGCAAATCCCCGACTCTCACTTCGACCACCGCCCCCGCGACCGCCAGCAACCACCCCGCGACGTCGAGGAGGTAAGTCGCGCTGTGCCAGGTGCTACCGGGCACGAGGCGACCGCGGAGCCACGCCGCCACTCCCGCAAAAAGCGCACCAACGAGGACGAGGCCGAGACCGAGACGACGGAGCGCGAGCGGGTTGCGGGGCACCCTCACCCCCTGGCCCCCTCTCCCGGTGCGCGGGAGAGGGGGAACGTGGTGATCGGGGTTAGCGGTCGGCGGGGCGGATGGGGGTGGGGCGGGGTTCGGCGGTGGGTTCGCCCTCGCCGGTGCGGCGTTGACCGGTCACGTGGTCGAGTTCGGCCTGGGCTTGCTCGAGGCGGAGGCGGACCCGTTGCTCGTGGAGGTGCCACATGTCGCGGCGGATGGTGGCGTCGACCAAGCGGAGCTCGTCGAGTTGGTGGGCGACGGCGCTGATGCGGAAACCGAGTTCGCGGTGCAGCTCGTTGATCTCGTCGATCCGTTCGCCGAGGCGTTCGTAGCGCTGCTCGGCCGCCTGGCGCAGTTCCGCGAACTGGCCGTCGGTCGCCTGGCGGATGTCTTCCAGGCGATCGACGAGGACCTCGTGCCGTTCGATCGCCTGGGCGTGGAAGCGGCCGATGTCCTGGCGCAGCCCCACGTCCGTTTCGCGCAATTCGGCGAGGGCGGGGTCGATGTGGACGGTTGAGCGGCGGTACTCCTCGATCAGGTCGAAGGAGTGCGCAACATCGGAGCGGATCTCGTCGAGCCGGGCGCCGAAGTTCTCGCCGGCCTGGGCGACCTCGGCCACGCGGCGGCGGGCTTCCTGGTCGACGATCTTGATGGCGTCTTCGTTGCGGAGGATGTCGCGCCGGACCTGATCGGTTTCGCCGCGGACGTTGTCGATCGAGTCGCGGAGCTGGTGGGTGACGACGGCGTTGCGATCGCCGATCGCCGAGAGGTGCTCGATCAGACCGCGCAGTTCGTCGTAGCGTTTCTGGTGCTGGCCGGTGTCGTCGGTTTTGCGGCGCGAGGCTTCCAGCAATTCGCCGACGTGGGCCTGGAGGGAGCGGATCGGGCGGACGGCGTCGTCGAGCCGCTGTTCGAGATCGGCGATCACCTGGCGGGTGCGGTTTTCGTCGAGGGCGCGGGCCTGGGCGGTCTGCTGCGCCTCCTGCCGGATCGCGTCGAGGGTCAACCGGTTCTGGGCGGCGTTCCCTTCGTACCCCTTGACTCCCTCCTCGATCCGCACCTGGCGGCTGGCGAGTTCGCGCAGCGCCTGCCGCAACTCGTCGAGTTGGTTCTGGAGCGTGGTAAACCGCGCTTCGTCGCGCTTCCGATCGTCGTCCTGACGATACGGTGCGATCCCGAGCGGCGGCGAGGCGGGCGAGCGACTGGTCATGGTGGCGTCTTTCCGAGGCGTGAGGCGGAGGGCGGAGGGCGGATGGAGAGCGAGGTTCGTCCACCCCGCCTTCCGCCCTCCGCCCTCCGCCTATCGTCGCACGTCATCATACCCAACGTTGCGCTCGCCATCGAGGGCGCGGAGGGTGGCGGCGACGGAGCGGCCGAGGGCGGGGGGGTCGTAGCCACCTTCGAGGAAGGCGACAAGGCGGTTGGCGGCGTGGGCGGCGGCGAGGGCGGCGACCCGCTCGGTGAGGGCGGCGAAACCGGGTTCGGTCAGGCGCATGCCGCCGAGGGGATCGTCGACGTGGGCATCGTAGCCGGCGGAGATCAGGATCAGTTCGGGGCGGTAGTGCTGAGCGGCCGGGAGGAGGCGTTCGTCGAAGAGGCGGACGTAGGTGTCGTCGCGCTGACCGGCGGGGAGCGGGACGTTGATGGTAAAGCCTTCGCCCTGGCCGATTCCCGTTTCGGCGGCGGCGCCGGTGCCGGGGTAGAACGGGTACTGGTGGGTCGAGAAGAAGAGGACCTGGTCGGTGTCGTAGAAGGCGTCCTGGGTGCCGTTGCCGTGGTGGACGTCCCAGTCGACGATCAGGACGCGGGTGAGACCGCGGGCGAGGGCGTGGGCGGCGGCGATGGCGACGTTGTTGAGGAGGCAGAAGCCCATCCCGCGCTCGGGCGTGGCGTGGTGGCCCGGCGGGCGGGCGACGACGAAGGAGCGAGCGGCCGTACCATCGAGGGCGGCATCGACGGCGGCGACGGCGGCACCGGCGGCGAGGAGGGCGACGTCGTAGGAGGCCGGGCTAAGGTAGGTGTCGTGGTCGAGCCAACCGCCGCCCTGGTCCGCCGCCCGCTCGATCGCCTCGACGTACCAGGGATTGTGGACGCGCTCGACGTCGACGAGGTCGGCCGGTCCGAAGGGGACGTCGGGGCGGCCGGCGATCAGGTCCTGGTGTTCGAGTTCGCGGTCGATGGCCGGAAGGCGGACGGCGTTCTCGATGTGCTCGCCGGTGTCGTGGTCGAGGAAGCGAGGCGAGCGGAGGAGAGCGGTGGGGCGGGGAGGAGTAGGCATGGACGGGAGTATACGGTGTTGGCGCAGTCGGAGGCGCCGCCCGTGCGCGGGGCTGAATCGCCCAGAGGGCACCCGCGCGCTCAACCGACGAAGCCGGCTAAAGCCGGCTCATAACGTGAGAACTAAGTGATCGGCCTCGTGGAGCGTCTTCCTGGGAATCCGGATCGGCATGACCAGACGGCAATTGGTCAGCGTCGGGGCCGTTGGCAGCCTCAGCGCAGGTGGCTCAGCCTGGGCGGCACCCAGGGGGTTCCCGCTGCCTGCCCAGGCCCGCCCACACATGCCGGGAGGCGACCGCTTGTTGGGATCATATGTTCCTTTTTGGCGTGTGTCAAGTGGGCCGAGGGCGGCGGCGCGACGAGTGCCTCGACCGGTCGTGATTCAACGGTATGGCCGAAGAGCGGACCAATCGGAAGGGCGGCACGTCGGATGCTTCGGCACGAGATCCTTGACGCACGGCTGAACTCGCAGGTGGCAAAGGCGCACATCCTCAGCGCGAGGTTGATACTGGTGGGGGGTTCCGGTGGCCGGGCCGACTAGGTCGAAAGGTCCGCGCGAAGTAGGATGGGCGGGGCGCTGCCGCGTCGGCGGCGGCCGGACCGCTGGTCCCAGAGCTCAGGAGGATGCCGATATGGCGCAGAGCACCGTCACCGACGAGGAACTCGACGCGCTCATCCGGCGCACCGCGGAGGCCGCCTCGGCCTTGATCCGCGGAGACGTGCGCCGGTACTTCGCGCTGCTCCCGCACGCGGACGACTTCACGCTGATGAACCCGTTCGGCGGCGACCCGACGCGCGGTTTCGACGCCTCGCCCACGCGTCTGGAGGCGCAGGAGCGCTTCTTCACGGGGCCCGGCGAGGCGGAGCTGGAGGTCGTCCAGGCGTACGCCTCCGGCGACCTGGCCGTCCTGGCTGTCGTCGAGCGGCAGCACGGCGCGGTCGGCGGTCTGCCGGAGCAGGACTGGTCGTTGCGGGTGACGCTGGTCTTCCGCCGCGAGGGCGCCGAATGGCGGCTGGCGCACCGCCACGCCGACCCGTTGGTCCATCCCATCGGCTTGGAGCAGCTCGCGGCGCTCGCCCGCGGCGGGTCGCCGTCGTCCGGCGGGGCCTGAGCGGCGCCTCGCCGGGGAGCGGCCGGCACTGATGGTCGGCCACCGGACGCCGACCGCGGTGGGGACCGGGTTGCGGGCAGCGCTCGACTTTGCGCATGCGCGGGGGGACGCGTTGTGTGAAGCCAGGAGCAATGGGACCTGTCGCTCGACTCGCATCCTGCCAGCCAGAAAGGACGACCGCGATACTCCGCGCATATCTGAATGGGTCGGCAGTCTTGGGTCGCGACGGCCACAAGCTCGGCAGGGTCGACCGTCTCGTCGTAGACGAGGCCCACCGCCGGGTCGAGGCCCTCGTCGTCCAGAAGCTGCTCCAGGCCGCCGACAGACTGTTCGACATCGGCCTGGTCGAGCAGGCCGGGGAGGATGGGGGCTTCCTCCGCATCACCGCCGGCGAGGCGAAGCGACTCCCGGTCTTCGTCCGCTAGACGTACGTCGAGGTCGAGCCCACGCCGCCACGCACGCCTTGTTTCGATCGACGGCTCTGGGGACGCTGCTGGCTAACGCACTGGTCGCCGACCGCCTGCCGATCGAGCGCGCTGGTCT
>DATBFX010000202.1:0-7178 GCA_036558305.1 Thermomicrobiales bacterium
GGTGTTACCGGGCGCGGAGTCGCAGGCGCACACCGCGCGTTCGGGCGTCTGGCAGCAGAGGCCCTCGGTGGTATAGGAGCCGCAGGTGACCGGGCCATTGCAGGTGGTGCCGGCCGGGCAGGTGGGCGGGGCGAGCACGCAGGCGCCGTGCTTGCACTCGTAGAGGAGGGGACAACAGTTCCCGTGCGAGCACTGCCGGGCGGGTGGGCAGCAGGAGTTTGTCTTCTTGTCGAAGGTGTATCCCTTCGGGCAGCAGGTGTAGCCGTGGCAGACCTGATCACCGCAGCACGGTATGTGGTGATCAGCATCGCAATCGAACTGACCGCATTGGCAATCGCCGAAGAAGCAGCCTGTGCCCGCGGGACAGTGGTGATCGCACGCGCCGCAGTGCTTCCGATCGGACGTCAGGTCGCGGCAGGTACCGCCGCAGCAGGTCTGACCCTCTGGGCACGTCTTGCCACACTTGCGGCAGTGGTTGCGATCGACCGTGATTTCGACGCATCTGCCGGAGCAGAGGGCCTGACCTTCGGGACAGTGGCACTTGCCCTCAACGCACGTCGCGCTGGCTGGGCAGCGGTGGCCGCAGGTGCCGCAATTGTCTTTGTCGATGAGTGGGTGCCTGCAAACGCCCCCGCAGCAGAGTCCCCCCTCCGGGCAGATCTTCCCGCAACCATTGCAGTGGCTGGGGTCAACCGTGATCTCGACGCACTTGCCGGCGCAGCAGGCCTCAAAACCAACCTCGCAGCAATTGCCGGAGCAGAGGTGACCGCCGGGGCAGGGAGTGGGCGGTGCCGCGGACACGGGCGGGGCCAGCGCGTGGGTCAGACCGCCGGCCAATGCGGCGGCCACTGCCCGGGTCAGCGCACGGCGTGTCGATTCGCTGGAAAGTGACCGCGCCAAGTTATCGAATCTACGGCCGTCCATCGACGCATCTTCTCCGCGTCCAGATCGCGATGGTCGTCAAATCATCCGCGGCCATGCATTCACCAGGCAGGTCGAAGTTTCGACATCGGTATGCCGAGGTCGCCGCCGCAGCGGGAATGGTCCGGACGCCCACTGGCGAAGCGCAGGACCGGAAACATTTGATCAGGAAAATACACAACCGGGCCGGTCTCTGCATCGTACGCCGGTCGGTTAGCAATTGCATGCAAAGATTATCTTGAGTACCACGTATTAAGGTCGTCTTCGCGACCCCGCCGATGAGGACGCCGCGTGCCGGGCACCGTCTGGCCAACCGGTTAATGACCCGCGGATCGGTGCGCCCGGAGGTTGGCCTCGGCGCTACCCCGGTCGTCGTGAGGAAGACCCTGGCATCAGGGGGACTCGGAACGCACGGAGAATGGCCGGGGCACCGTGCTGCCCGGCGCCCTGCCCAGAATGCGCGTTCAGCCGACCGGAGTTGTCAGGCCGCTCGCCGCGGAGGCGGTCGCGGCGAGGGCGACGGCGAGGGAGCGGATACCGTCTTCGCCGGTGGCGGCCGGTTGGCCGGTGCCGAGGACGGCGCCGTTGAAAAGGCGGACGGAGCGGGTGTAGAGGTCTTCGTGGGGGCCGGGGTCGACGGTCTCGCTCTTGTCGCCGCGACGCAGGGTGATGCTCCCGATCGGGGCCTGGGTCATGACGTCCCGGCCGACGAGGGAACCTTCGGTGCCGTGGACCTCGAACCCGGTGCCGGTGTGGCGGATGGTGAAGGCGTCGTGGAACTGGGCGAGGAGTCCGCTTTCGAAACGGATGACGCCCATCACGGCGTCGGCGAGTCCGGCGGCAGCCATGCCCTGGCTCGCGGTGAGGGCGGTGACTTCGACCGGTTCGTCGTCGAGGACGAAGCGGAGGGTATCGGCGTCGTGGACCGTGATGTCGAGGATGACGCCGCCGCCGGCCTCGGGCCGGCCGATCCTCCAACCCTGGAGGTGTTCGGGCAGGTAAACGGCGTGGAAGACGCGCGCGGCCAGTGGCCGGCCGATCGCACCGTCCTTGATCAAACGGCGCAAGCTGCGGTGGATGACGGCGTTGCGGAGGTGGTGGTTGGTACCCATCACGACACCGGCGGTGTGGCAGGCGGCGACCATCGCCCGCGCATCGTCGAGGGAGAGGGCGAGCGGCTTTTCGCAGAGCACGTGTTTGCCGGCCCGGGCAGCGGCGAGCGTCTGCTCCTTATGGAGATCGTTGGTGGTGCTGACGTAGACGACGTCGACGGCGGGATCGGCGAGGAGTTCTTTTACGGTCGAGTGGGATGTGGGAATCGCGTGCTCTCTCGCGAAAGCGCGACCGCGCTCGGGATTGCTACTGGCGACGGCGACGACGCGGCTGTTCGGTTGGGTATTGATCGCGCGGATCATGTAGGAGCCGGCGATCGTGCTGGCACCGATCAGGCCCCAGCCGAGGGAGGTTGCTTGGCCCGTAGCAGCAGCCACCATCCGCGTCTCCTTCGGCCGGTTGTGGCTCACTGGTAGATGACGAGGACGGGAGAGGGATCGAGGCCGACGACCTCGGCCGGCGTCATCAACGGCGAATCCTGACGATAGAAGAGTTTGATCCCGGCCAGCTTGACACCGCGATCGCCGGTGAAGACGCGATAGAGTTCCTGCTTGATCGCGGGTTCGCCGTAGCCGTCGAAGTCGATCACGAGTTGGACGCCGGGAACGGCCTCGAGTTTCGCATCGTTGCGGAGCATCCCCTCGGTGAAGCGGTGGACGATCAGGATCTTCGGCGGCAGGCCGAGTTGGTCGACGATCTGGCCGAGGGCGTCCTGCGCGTACGAAACGTCCGAGGCATCGATCCCCCCGATGTCCGAGCCGGGGGCAACGCCCGATGGCGTCGCGAATTCGGGATCCAGCGCCAGGTGGACAAAGGGTTTCTCCAGCCACTTGCGGACCGACTCGATCTCGGCCTTGACGGTGCTGTGGCCGATCTGGACATCGAGGATCAGCAGCAGACCGTTCTGCTCGCAGAAGTTGGCGTAGTCGTCGATCAGATCGGCGCCGGTGTGCATCAAGTAGGTGTTGTTTTCGGCGGGCCAGTCCTGACCGACCGACGCGATCACCTCGAAGGCGGGGAGGACGGGATGCGAGGGATCGGCGGCTTCGTAGCTGGCCGCTTGCTCGCGCAGCTTGGCGAGCAGCCCCTCCTTGTCGTTCGGGTATTCGCCGAGGATACCCATCGTGTCGTTGAGGGGGTGACCGTAGAAGGAGAGGATCCGGTAATGGGGGAGCAGCTCGCCGTCGGCACCGGCGACGGTTGTCGCTTCGCCAACGTTGATACCCGGTACGAGCGTGGCGGTCGGACCGGACAGCGCAGCCTCGGTGATGACGGTTTGGGCCGAGGCAGTCGGGGTCGGACCGGTCGCGGCGTTCTGCCCGCCGGCGGCCGGAGCGGCGTTGCTGGCCCGACTCGGTTCGCCGCCGCCGCTCGCGAAGGCCGTACCGAAAACGAGTAGGAGGACGAGGATCCCGATCAGGGCACGGTCCGAGGGGAACCAGATCGGCAAGGACGGGATGCGGCGAACCGGCAGCTCGGGCGGTGCCTGCAGCCACTCGCGCGAGAACGGTTTGGGCCCCGGTGGGCGCGCCTCCCCCGTGGCTACACGGAACGGCATCGGCTTCCAATTCGCGCGTGGCCGCGCCCGCGCGCGAACAGCAAGCAGCGGATGTGACGGGGTTGCATCTCGTCGCAGTCTCCGAGCGGCGCCACCGCGAGCGCGGAGCGTCGTCCGCGTGTAGCCGGGCGCATTGGCAACCGCATCGATCCGAACGCTCGGCAACGGCGTTGACCGGACCGAGCCCAATCGACGCCGCGGGTCGAGCGAGAGGATCATAGGATAAGTGGCACAGGACTCTTGTCAAGGAGTCGAAGTCGTTCGTCAGACCTGGCGGATGTAGACCGGCAGTCCGATGTCCGCCCAATCCCAGAAAAAGCGGGAGTCGTCCAGGAGCAGGTTGAGGCAGCCGTGGCTACCCGGACGGCCGATCGTTTCGGGGGTGCGCCACCAGGCGAAGTGGATGGCGTGGCCGCGCTCGGTGAAGTACTGGGTAAAGAGGACGTCTTGGAGTTTGTAGTAGTGCTCGGCACCGATCGCGCCGCTCGTCATCGTCTCGTTGGCGACGCGGTTGTTGATGGCGTAGAGACCGGTCGGCGTTTCCCACCCCGCCATACCGGTGGTCGCGACGGCGACGTGCACGGAATCGCGGCCGTTGTAAGCGGTCATCAGTTGCTGAGTCAGGTGGACATCGATCCAGAGCCCGTCGGTCGGCGCGTCGTCCGGCAGCGGCGGCGGCAGGACGGGGGCATTGCGGCCGACGTTGCGGGCGTAGATGAAGCGGTGCGGTCCCACCTGTGCCCATTCGTCCGCACCCTCGAAGACCTCTTCGCCCTTGACCCAGGCGGTGACCGTCAGGGGATCGCCGTACTGGAGGACGTCGACGACCTGCGATTTGGTCGTCGGCGCTGCCCTGACGTTCGTCTCGCCCAGGGCAGCACCCTGCCAGATCGCGGGGTTCCAATCGGCGGTGGCGATCGTCTGGAGTTTGGGGGGTTCTTTCAGGAAATCCGACGAGACCCAGCCGGCGTAGCCGTCGGCGTAACCGGGGATCCAGTCGCCGCGGCTGCCGACGGGGGAGATGAATTCGGCGTTGTCGGGGAGGACCATGATGACGTCGTCGTCGAGGCTGGGGCCGGAGCGAAGGCGGAGACCATCCTCGGACTTGACGAGTTTGGTCGTCCCGCCGGTGGGCGGCGCCGGTTGGAAGGCGGGATCGCCGAGGAGACCGTTGGCCTCGGCCAGCAACCGGCCGTAGGGCCGGACGCGTACGTCGTTCTTGCCGTGGTCTTCAAGGACGGCGCGCTCGAAGACCTGGACGGTGGCGCTGCTCTCGGTATCCTCGAAGGACTCGGACAGCGGCAAGCCGAAGATCGGCAGATCGCCGTACTTCGACCAGAAGCCGGCGATGCGACCGGAGATGGTGTGGCCGCTTTCAGCAAAGAACCGGCAGGAGGACGAAGACGAGCAGCCGCTCACCTTGCGGCGGGCGGAGGCCGGCGCGACTTTGGTCAAGACGTCCGGCGGCAAATGTTGGCCCTGGACATCCCAGGGTGCTTCGAGCGAGGGGTCGTAGACGAGTGTCATGCCTTCGAACGTTTGGACGAGACCGAGGTCGGGGTCGTACCGCTCCTCGGAGAGGGGAATCCCGAGGGTCTTTTCACCGCCTGCCGCCGTCCAGATTTCGAGATAGGGGGACGCCAGGTTGTGTCCGGTCGCGGCGAAATAGCGCGTGCCGTCGGATCGGTTGTCGTCGCTGTGGGTAGGCTCGATCGGGGTGGCGAGGGCATGGGGTGGACCGAGTTGGGTTGCCACGACGAGAGCGGGCGGGAGGGCAAGGGCCGTCCGTCTTGACAGGCGACGATCGGGTTTCAATGACTTGATCATGGTTGTCTCCGGTGAACCAATCCGCTGTAAAAGTGAACGTATTTTTGAGGTAGGTGGTTTCGCAGACGGCCCTCACCCCCGGCCCCTCTCCCTTCCGAGGGCGAGGGGGTCTATGCGAGGCCCATACCGGAGCTCGCGAGGTCGGATAGACTGCCAGGGCGGGCGAGGAACGTGACCGGTGATGGAGAAGGTATGGTTTCCGGACAGAAGATCGTTCATGCGGACTTGCCGATCATCCCGAGTCCGAGCGGATTGCCGTCGCAGCACATCGTGACGGAGTCGGTCGGTGCGACGTCATTGTTTCTCGGTCAGCAATGGTTGCGGCCGGGCGATCGAGTGCTCTTGCATACCCATCCGGTCGAAGAGGCGGTGATGTTCCTATCGGGGACAGGTGAAGCGACATTAGGAGAGGAGACGGTGCCGATCGGCGCCGGGGTCAGTCTGTTTTTCCCGGCGGGGCTGGTGCACGGCTTTCGAAATACGGGGAGCGACGTGCTGCACGTGGTGATCGTGTTTCCCGTCCCGCACTTTGCGGAGACGACGATCGTGGAGTGACGAGCTTCGAGCTTCGAGCTTCGAGCTTCGAGCTTCGAGCTTCGAGCGCGTACGCCGGGGCCGCGCCACCGGATCTG
The DNA here is from genome assembly GCA_036558305.1 of Thermomicrobiales bacterium. Taxonomy (GTDB): domain Bacteria; phylum Chloroflexota; class Chloroflexia; order Thermomicrobiales; family UBA6265; genus DATBFX01. Next base: position 6,052 of record DATBFX010000202.1, read on the forward strand.
TTGGAACTGTCGGCGTCGCTTCGGGGCGGAAGCGCGGCACGACAAGCTCGAAGCTCGAAGCTCGTCACTGAAGGGGTCCTCGGCATGACGACCATGCTGGCCGAGGTGACGCGCGGCGACGCGGTCGAAAGCGTGCACGCCGGCACGATCGCGGTCGTCGATACGGATGGACGGCTTGTGGCGTGGGCCGGGGACGTCGAGACGTTCGCGTACTTTCGGTCGTCGGCGAAACCGTTTCAGGCGATACCGGTGGTCGAGAGCGGAGCGGCCGATGCGTTTCGATTCGCACCGGCCGAGCTGGCGCTGTGTTGCGCGTCGCACTACGGGGAGCCGCATCACCAACGCGACGTCGCCGCGATGCTTGCCAAAATCGGATTGACCAAGGCGGCGTTGCGGTGCGGGGCTCCTTTGCCGACGGACGAAGAGGAGGCGGGACGGGTCCTCGCGGGTCTCGTCCCGAGATCGCCTCTGCAATGCGATTGTTCGGGGAAGCACACCGGGATGCTGGCGACGTGCGTGCATCTGCGGTATCCGATCGAAACGTACCTCGATCCGGAGCATCCGCTGCAGCGGACGATCCGGGGCATCATCGCCGAGGTCTGCCGGGTGCCGGAGTCGGGACTGGTCCTCGCGACGGACGGGTGCAGCGTGCCGACCTTCGGAACGTCGATCCGGGCGTTTGCGACGGCGTTCGCGGTGCTCGCACAGCCCGACCGGGTACCGGAGAAGGCGGGTGGGCGTCACGCGGCGGCGTTGAACCGATTGCGGAACGCGATGACGGCGCACCCGGAGAACGTGGCGGGCACGGGAGATCTGGTGACCAATCTGATGGCCGTTGCCGGGGGCCGGATCGCGGCCAAGACCGGAGCGGAGGGGTTGATTTGCCTCGCGCTTCCGGAGCGTGGCCTTGGGATCGCGATTCGGATCGCCGATGGGACGTACCGGGCGCACGAGGTGGTCGTGCCGGCCGTGCTGGAGCAGTTGGGAGCGGTCGACGCGTCGGTGATCGCGGCGGTGAGGGCGCGGAACAGTCCGGAGATCCGGAATCACAACGGCTGGCACGTGGGCGACCTGCGGGCGGCGTTTCGCTTGGAGTTGGCATAGTGCCCATCGAAATAAGAGAGGTG
>DATBFX010000203.1:0-35504 GCA_036558305.1 Thermomicrobiales bacterium
CCGGCGCCCGCACCGTGCCCGCGTAGCGATTTGGCATCTCTGGACCTCCAGCCGGTAGCCGGTAGCCGGTCGTGGGAGTCTAGCGCAGGATTCGGCCCGCCATTTTGTGACTGAGTGCACCCCATGCCTGCGTAAGCCTGGCCCGCGCCTTGCGTCCACCACAGTAGAATACGAGGCGGTTCGCCTAAATCGAACCGCGACCTACTCCGGCAGACCGACCACCAACGATCATCTCTACCGGCTACCAGCTACCGGCTACCGGCTCACCAAGGCTCCGAAATGACCCGGCTCTACCGCCTCGCCGTTGTGTCCACCGTCAGTACCTACCTCCTCATCATCCTCGGCGGCATCACCCGCGTCAGCGGGTCCGGTCTCGGTTGCGAAGACGATTGGCCCCTCTGCCAGGGCAAACCTTACCCACCCCTCGACGCCATCGCCATCGTCGAGTACCTCCACCGCACCGTCGCCGCCTACATCGGTTTCCTCGTCCTCGCCGTCGCCATCGCGACCTGGATCTCCCCCGCCACCCGCAAACGCACCAAATACATGGCTGCGAGCGCCTTCGGTCTCGTCATCGTGCAGGCCCTCCTCGGCGCCGTCACCGTTTGGAAGGAGCTGCCGTCGAGTATCGTTACCGCCCACCTCGGCACCGCGATGATCTTCTTCGCCAGCACCCTCCTGACCGCCTACTGGATCGCCCTCGACCGCGGCGAACCCGCCTGGCTCGTCGCCGCCGGTCGCGATCCCGATCTCGTCGAAGACCGCCGCTTCAGCCTGATCGCCGCCGCCGGCGCCCTCGTCACCTTCGTCCTGATCCTCTCCGGCGGCGCCACCAGCACCAGCGGCGCCGCCCTCGCCTGCTGGGAGTGGCCTACCTGCGGCGGCGGCCAGATCGTCCCCGACCGCACCTCCAAATACACCTGGATCAACCTCTCCCACCGCACCATCGCCCTCGTCGGCACCGCCACCGTCGCCATCGTCCTCGCCTCGGCCCTCCGGCGCCCCGTCACCCGCGCCGCCCGCCGCCTCGCCAAAGGCGCCGCCGCCATCATCGGTCTCCAGATCCTCCTCGGTGCCGCCTACGTCGTCAGCGACGGTTCCCCCTGGCTCAGTGCCGCCCACCTGGCCACCGCCGCCCTCCTCTGGGCCGTCATGCTCGGCGTCGCCGTCGTCGCCCGCCGCCCCGCCGAATCCGACTGGGCCCCCGTCCCCTGGCGCCGCTCACCCCTTCGTCCCGCCGGCGGCGTCGCCGCCGAAACCGTCCTCCAGATGAGCGCCCCCACGGACGGACCCGGACTCGCCCTCGACGGCAGCGGCACCGCGGCCCTCACCGCCCCCAGTCTGACCGCCCTCCGCGCACCCGATCTCCGTCGCACCGGCGAGCTGATCTCCGACTACGTCGCCCTCATGAAACCCGGCATCCTCTCCCTCCTGCTGGCGACGACCCTCGGCGGCATGCTCGTCGCGGCGGAAGGACTCCCCTCCCTCGGATTGGTCCTGGCTACCATGCTCGGCGGTATCCTCTCCGCCGGCGGCGCCAACGTCCTCAACTGCTACATCGACCGCGACATCGACCAACTGATGCACCGCACCAAAAAGCGCGGCACCGCCAGCGGCCGCATCTCCCCCCGCGCCGCCCTCCTTTTCGGTCTCACCCTGACCGTCGCCTCGGTCCTCGTCTTCGGTCTCCTCGTCAACTGGCTCGCCGCCGCCCTCGCCCTCGCCGGCAACCTCTACTACGTCCTCGTCTACACCCGCCTACTCAAACGGCGTACCCCGCAGAACATCGTCATCGGCGGTGCCGCCGGCGCCATGCCGCCGGTGGTCGGCTGGGCCGCCGCCACCGGTCACCTCTCCGTCGCCGCCGTCCTCCTCTTCGCCATCATCTACTACTGGACGCCGCCCCACTTCTGGGCGCTCGCCCTCCTCAAGCAGGGCGAATACGGCCGCGCCGCCGTTCCCATGCTCCCCGTCGTCGCCGGCGAAGGCGAAACCCGGCGCCAGGTCCTCCTCTACTCGATCCTCCTCGCCGCCGTCTCCCTCCTCCTCGTCGCCTTCGGTCTGGGCTGGATCTACCTGACCGGCGCCCTCGTCCTCAACGGCATCTTCGTCGCCTACGCCTTCCAGCTCTACCGCGCCCCCAGCAAGCGCCTCGCCCGCCAGCTCTTCTTCTTCTCCCTCTGGTACCTCGCCCTCATCTTCGCCGCCATGGTCGCCGACCGACTGGTGCTGGCATAGCGAGTCGGCCCCCCTTCCCCCCGGGATTGGCTCAAAGGGGTGGGAAGCGGGAACGAAGCGGCACGGCGGCGGACGGGGCGGCGGGGGCCGCCGCCGCCGGAGGGCGGTCGCGGGGCGAGCGCACGGGACCCCTCCGGCCGGACGGGCGGCCGCGCGCCCCCGTTCTGCCGGGGTCCGCCCCGCCGCTCGCCCCGCGTTCCCCTCGCCCTGCCACCATCCATCCGCGACCCACCCCTTTGAGCCCAGGATGGGGGGGCCGGGGGGGCCGAAACCCCGTGGACACCCCGCCACCCCACCGGCGACAATGCCCACCGCACATTCGCCGGCCCAACCGCCGCTCCACGGGAAGGACACCAACCGATGTCGATGACCCAAACCTGGAATACCGAAGAACTCGTCGCCAAGGACAAGGCCCACCTCCTCCACCCCGTCTCCAATCTCAAGTCCGTCCGCGACAACGGCCCCCTCGTCCTCGCCCGCGGCGAAGGCGTCTACCTCTGGGACACCGACGGCAAACGCTACATCGACGGTTTCGCCGGACTCTGGAACGTCAACGTCGGCCACGGTCGCCACGAACTCGCCGTCGCCGCCGCCGAGCAAATCGACGAGGTCGCCTTCGTCCCCACCTTCTTCGGTCTCGCCGCCCCGCCCGCCATCGAACTCGCCGCCAAACTCGCCGACCTCTTCCCCGGCCCCCTCAACCACATCCACTTCACCTCCGGCGGCGCCGAGTCCAACGAAACCGCCCTCAAAATCGCCCGCTACTACTGGTACCTCAAAGGCAAACCGGACAAGGTGAAAATCATCTCCCGCAAGATGGGCTACCACGGCATCGCCATGGGCGCCCTCGCCGCCACCGGCATCCCCACCTACCACGAAGGCTTCGGCCCCGGCGTCCCCGGCTACGTCCACGTCCTCGCCCCCTACAAATACCGCAACGGCGACGGTCTCTCCGACGACGCCTTCGTCGCCAAACTCGTCGACGACCTCGAACAGACCATCGCCCGCGAAGGATCAGAGACCATCGCCGCCATGATCGGCGAACCCGTCCAGGGCGCCGGCGGCGTCGTCGTCCCCCCGGCCGGCTACTGGCCCGCCGTCGCCCAGGTCCTCAAGAAACACGACATCCTGCTCATCTCCGATGAGGTCATCTGCGGTTTCGGCCGCACCGGCCAGATGTTCGGCATGCAGACCTACGGTTTCCAACCCGACCTCGCCTCCTTCGCCAAAGGCGTCACCTCCGGCTACGTCCCCCTCGGCGGCGTCGCCGTCTCCGACGACGTCTTCGACGTCCTCAGCGAACCCGACCGCATATTCATGCACGGGTTCACCTACTCCGGCCACCCCGTCGCCTGCGCCGTCGGTCTCCGCAACATCCAGATCATCGAAGAGGAAGGCATCCCCGCCAACGCCGCCCTCGCCGGCGACTACCTCCTCGCCCAACTCCACCGCCGCCTCGACAACCACCCCAACGTCGGCGAAGTCCGCGGCAAAGGCTGCATGTTCATCGTCGAGCTCGTCGCCGACAAAACCACCAAAGCCAAATTCGACCCCGCCCTCAACTACGGCCCCAAACTGCAAAACGCCCTCCGCCGCAACGGTCTCATCGTCCGCGCCAGCAACGACGGCATCTCCATCGCCCCACCCCTCATCATCAATGAATCCCAGTGCGACCAAATCGCCGGCACCATCGCCGCCACCCTCCCCGAAATCCTCGGCTAACCGTCGTCTCGTGCTCCCCTTTCCCCCTGCGTAGGGGGCCGGGTACCCTCTGGGTGGCGGCCGGGGGATAGGGGGCCGGCCCTTAAGCGACGACCCCGTTCCTGATTCCCAGGAACGGGGTCGTCGCCTTGTCCGGGCCTCCCCAGCCCGCATTGGGCCCAGCGGCGCATCGCGCGAACCCTTCGGCACCGCGTCCCCGGACGCGCCACCTCCCAAGCCCACCGCCATTCTGCGCGCCTCCATTCCAGAACACATCCTGAAAATTACCGATTCCGCCCGCCCATCCCCTCCTGCCCAGTTACGTGATTTCCTGGATGCGTCAACCGCTCGCCCCAGCCAGAATCGAACCATGCCGGCCCCACCAATCGTCCCCGGCAACGCGCATCAGCACCCACAGGAGGTCGCCGTGAATCGCCCACGTTCGTCCTTCCGCTCGTCGCCCGCCCTCATCGCCGGCACGGTCGCCCTCCTCCTTACCCTCATTCCGACGCGCGCCCTCGCCGACCCCAACGCCCCCGGTCCCGGCGGCACCTCCTTCCCCGTCATCGCCCAGGGCGTCGGCGCCATCAGCACCGACCGCGCCGCCTGGCGCGTCGTCAAGGACACCGCCCAACTCCCCGGCGACGCGGAACCCCTCGAACGCGCCCTCGGCTTCGCCCTCGCCACCGACGACGCCGTCCTCGTCACCGACGAGAACACCGGCGCCCAACAACGCCTCGCCGCCGCCGAAGCCGCCTTCATCCCCGAGGGCGCCGTCCAGCGCCACGAAAGCCTCGGCGATGCCCCCGCCCCCTACTTCCGCCTCGCCCTCGTCCCGCCCGAAGACGCCGACTTCACCGCCGGCGGCGACCTCGTCCTCGCCGGCGAACCCTTCGCCGCCCCCTCCGGTCGCCGCGACCTCGACCTCATCCTCGGCAACCTCCGGTCCGGCACCACCGCGACCCTCTCCGACTCCGGCTTCCCGACGGTCCTGCTCACCCTGACCGGCAGCTTCTCCGTCGGCGTCGCCGAAGGCGGCGGCGGCCCGACCACCCTCGCCGCGGGCGAGGCGATGGTCATCCAGGGCGACCGGAAAGTGAAAGCCACCGGCCCCAACGCCTCCGTCTTCGTCGCCGCCGTCATCGGCCCCGAAATCCCCTCATCAAGTGCTCAGCCGATCGACCAAAGCAACGGCAACGACGGCACCGGCAACGACGGAACCACCGACAACGGAAGCGACAACACCGGCAAGCAAGTCGGCAGCATCGGCGTCTGGGTCTACGACTGCCCGCCCGACGTGAGCTACCAGGACCTCACCGTCCCCTACCCCACCGGCACCTGCACCGAAGATCCCGCGGCCACCTTCGCCACCCTCACCGGCGACAACCTCCCCGGCGGCCACCTGACCCTCGACGACCTCACCCCCGGCGAGGGCAACAACTTCTGGTCGGTTCCCTACGGCGACTACACCCTCGCCACCGACAACTCCGTCCAGGTCATCGTCGACCCCGCCGACGCCCTCGGCGAAACCACCGGCAACACCGCCATCCTCTGGCCCCTCACCATCAACGCCGATCACCCCAACCTCAGCATCGGGATTTACCTTCTCCACTGATGAGGCGTTGCCCACCGCCGTCACGCCGGCCCCGATCCTCGGTGCCAGGACCGGGCCGGCGCCGTCTCAGGTCCCGCCCGACGCGCCTTACCGAGCCCGTGCTCCCCGGACGGCCTCGCACCGTGAACATCACCGATCTACGTATTTCGTCTCCGGCCGCGAATAGGTGTCGTCTACGTCATCCAATAGGTGATCTGATGGATGCGCTGGACACCTACGCACGCGACAATCGGATCGTGGCGACGGATCGACCGCGCCGCACTCGATCGTCGAGTCCCGCTCGTCGGCTAGGTCACGGATTCGTGAATTATCTGCCTTCTTCCTTCCTCCCGCGCTCCGGTGCGTCTGCAGTCCGGTTCACTCCCTCGCCCCAGACCATCGCCGGACCGGCGAGCGACCCCGCGTGTCCGAGCCCGGCATCGGGTACCCTTCCCGCACGGAATCGACGCAAACAGCGGAAGAGGAGGAGAGCGATGACCCGGCACCCCTGGGTGGCGCAGGCGGATCGCGGTCTGCGGTGGGGCGTCCAGTTGATCGTCCCGGCCGAGCACGATGCCCTGCCGCGCCTGATCGAGACTGGTCGCATGGTCGAAGACCTCGGCTACGACGCCCTCTTCGTCTTCGACCACCCCTCCGTCCACGCCGATCCCTGGATCGCCCTCGCCGGTCTGGCCACGGCCACCTCCCGGGTCCGCCTCGGCTCCGCCGTCAACTGCGCCTGGTACCGCCACCCCGCCTACCTCGCCCGCCTCGCCGCCGACCTCGACAACCTCAGCGGCGGCCGTCTCATCCTCGGCGTCGGTTCGGGCTGGATGGAGTCCGAGTTCCGCGCCCTCGATGTCCCGTTCCTGCCGATCCCCGCCCGCCAGAGCGGTCTCGACGAAGCCCTGACGATCGTCCAGGGTGTCTGGGGACCGGAGCCGTTCTCCTACGCCGGAACGCATTTCCGGGTCGAGGCGATGCAGGTCACGCCGCCGCCCCGGCAACGACCCCGCCCCCCGATCCTGATCGGCGGCAGCGGCGAACGCAAAACCCTCCGCCAGGTCGCCCGCTTCGGCGACGCCTGCAACGTCCGCGAGGCAACCGCGATCACCGACGGCACCGTCAGCCACGAGCAGCGCGCCGCCGCCGTTCGCCGCAAGTACGACGCGCTGCGCGCCCACTGCGCCGAACTCGGCCGCCCCGCCGACGAGGTTCTCCGTACACACTTCACCCTCTACCTCGTCCTCGCCCCGACCGCCCCGGCGGTCGCGGCAAAACTCGACCTGCTCGACACCTCCCGCTCGACCTCGCCCGGTACCCGCCGCGACGGCAAAGTCCACGTCTTCGGCGCCACTCCGGATCAGGCCGCCGACTATTACCGCGCCATCGCCGCCGCCGGCACCCAGTATTTCGTCGTCCAACTCGACGGCACCGACCACGAGACGATCCGTCTCCTAGCCGAAGAGGTCGCACCGCGGGTCGCCGGCGCGTGACGCGCGGTGAGGGTCGGCAGGACTGCCTAGCCGCCCCATTCACGTCCAGATCGGCATTTCTCACGATGCCATGCCCACACCCGTCCACTAGGATCGGCCACACGTCGCCGGAGGGAGGATGCGACGCATGACGACCGTATCGACGAATCGCGGACCGCCGAGTCGCCCATCGTCTGAGGAGGAGATCGGCTAAGCGACGCGCATGCCACGGATGATTTGACGTTCGATAGGTCGTGCAACGACGCACGCGAGGTACGAATCATGTTTGTTACCCACGTGAATGGACTTGGCCGCCGCCCCGCTCTCCTGAGCGTCGCCGGCTCGGTGCTTGGACACGCCGCTCGTTACGCGAAGCGGATCGGGACCGAATCGACACCCTACGCCGCCGAGGTGGCGGCCGTGCCGACCCCCGCGGTCATCAGGAATGCCGAACGCTCGTTCACCGGCAGCGACGTCACCTCTGCTCCCGTCGAGCCGCCGGCGGTGTGCGCTGCGCCCGTCCACGGTCTCACCCGGCGCGAGCACGAGGTCCTGCACCTGCTGGTCGCGGGGCACACCGATCCTCAGATCGCCGACCGGCTCTGCATCTCGCCGCGCACCGCCTCCTGGCACGTCGGCCGCATCCTGGCCAAACTCGGGACCCCCTCCCGCACCTCGGCCGCGATCGCCGCCGTCCGCCTGGGATTGGCGTAATCGACCCACCCCGCATGTCTACGGGGTTTTCGCCGCAGCCCGAAAACCCCGTAAGACTGTCGATAGGCACGACACCCAGCGGGTCCTATGGTGAGGTCAGACCGCCGGTGGCGTCCGGCGGCGATGGACCGGGCGGGGACGCCACCCCGCGCTTTGGCTGACTCGCGTTTCCATGCGGGAACGACGGACGACGAATAGGAGATGAAGAACGTGAAGATCAAGGTCATCAAGGTCGAGAGCCTCAAGGTTACCGCCCCCTATTGTGGTGGCGATAACCCCCCGCCGATCTGCGACCGCTTCCCCAGCTAGGTCGCCGGCACCGAGGGCCCCGTGGTGGTTGCCACTGGGCCCTCGTCGGTGGCGCGGACAAACGACGAGGGACGTTGTGATGTCCAAACCGCGACTCAAATCGAGCTACAGCCGGATCACGACCGACGGCGAACTCTCCCTCTTCCGCGAGGCCGGCTCCTGGATCACCCTGCCCGATCCCGACGGTCAGTTGGAAACCCTCATCGACCTCCTGGACGGCAGCCGCTCCAGCCAAGCCGTGGCCGCGGCGATGAAGAGCCGCTGGCCGGACCTGACGGAGGCCGAGGTGGCAGAGGGAATCGCCTCGCTCGACGAGATCGGTCTCCTCGAAGACGCAACCGCGGCATCGGCCCTGACGCCCTGGCAGGAGGAGCGCTTCGCGAGCAACCTCGCCTTCTTCTCCACCTTCGCCGGGCTCGGGCGCAGCCGCTTCGAATTCCAGGAGCGACTCCGCCGTGCCCACGTCGTCCTCCTCGGCGTCGGCGGCGTCGGTTCGACGCTGCTGCTCAACCTCGCCGGGCTCGGCGTCGGCCGCGTCACCGCGCTCGACTGCGACGCGGTCGAGGCGAAAAACCTGACGCGCCAGTTCCTCTACACCGAAGCCGAGATCGGGGCGCCGAAACTCGCCCGCGCGATCGCCCGCGCCCAGGCGCTCAATCACGAATTGCGGATCGCCGGTGTCGAGCGGCGCGTCACGGGCCCGGAGGACATCGCCCCGCTCCTACCCGGCGCCGATCTGGTCCTCTCCGCGATCGATCGCCCCGACGAGGTCCAGTCCTGGGTCAACCGCGAATGCGTCGCGGCGGGCGTGCCCTTCATCACCGGCGGGATCCAGGTCGCCCGTGGCGGCTACTACTCGGTCGACCCCGGTCGCAGCGGCTGCGTCGCCTGCTGGCACGCCGCGGCGGCGCGGGCCGGCAACGCCTCGCCCGGATCGGGCGGCGGCGAACAGGTCAACCGGGCGATCGGCCCGGCCGCCAGTCTGGTCGGCGGTCTGATCGCGTTGGAGGCGGTCCGCTACCTGACCGGTTTCGCACCGCCCGTTTCGGCCGCCAAGGTCTGGCTCGTCGATCTCGTCACCGGCGAGATCGGGATCGGCCACGAGTGGTCGCGGCTTCCCGATTGCCCGGTCTGCGGCGTCGAGCGCACGGGTGAGACACCGGCCGCTGAGTTTCTGGCGGGGGTGGCACGATGAGCGCGGTCGCGGCGGCTCTTCCCTTCGTGGCGGAGCCAGATTCGCCGCCGGTCTACGGACCGGCCAGCCGGTTGACCTTCGGCGCCCTGACGATCGTCCCGGAGGACGACGGCTTCCTGGTCGGCAACCCCGAGACCGGGGTGTTCCTCCTCCTCCCCGAAGTCGGCGTCGTCGCCATCCGCGAGTTGCAGGCGGGCAAGACCCTCGCCGAAGCGGGTGCGGCGGCCTCCTCCTACGCCGGGCAGGATGTCGACGTCGTCGACTTCGCGGCAACCCTGGCCGAGTCCGGCTTGGTCGCCGGTGTCGATGGCACCTCCGTCGCACCGGAGGTCGCGCGCGGGTGGTCGCGCACCTGGCTCGCCGGCGTACCGACCGAGATCGCACGGCCATTCTTCTCGACCCCGGCCTGGGTGTTCTACGGATTCCTGCTCGCCGCGTCGCTGGGGGTGTTCGCGTTCCGGCCTGCCTTCCGCCCCACCTTCGAGGACTCGCTCTTCTATCCCAACCCCGCCGTCTGCGTCGTCGTGCTGACAGTACTCGGACTCGTCCTGGCGACCTGTCACGAGATCAGCCACTGGCTGGCCGCCCGCGCCGTCGGCGTCAGCGCCCGCTTTAGCGCCGGTCGCCGCTACTTCTTCCCGGTACTCGAAACCGACCTCTCCCAACTCTGGTCGGTGCCGCGCAGGCGCCGGTTCGGACCGTTCCTGGGCGGCATGGCCTTCGACACCGTCGTCCTCGCGAGCGCGCTCGGTCTGCGCGTCGCCTGGGGCGAGGGGCTGATCGATCTCGATCCGCTCCTCTATCGCCTGCTCGGCGCGCTCGTTCTCCGCCAGGTCTTCGTCCTCGGTTGGCAGGGACTCGTCTTCTTGCGGACCGATCTCTACGTGGCCCTCGTCTCGATCCTGGGTTGCTACAACCTGCGGCGGGTAAACCACCTCTCCCTGATGCGCAAGATTCACCGGCTGAAACCCGACGAAGAAGCCGAGTTGGCGGCGGCCCACCCGCGGGACCTGAGCGTCGCGCGCTGGTTCGGATTCATCTCGGTCGCCGGGTTGATCTGGGTGATTTTCATGTTCGTGACCTTTTTCGTGCCGAGCACGGTCGTCATGGCCGGCTGGATCTTCGGCAGCCTGATCGGCGCACCGCCGTCCGGCCAGGCATTTTGGGAAGCACTGACGATCGGGATGCTGACGGCGATGCAGGGTGTGCTGCCGTTCGCGATCTACGGCTGGCACCGCCTGCGCCGCCGGCAGGGAGTGGCCTCATCATGACGAAGCGGATGTCTCGCTATCTGGAAAAGTCGATCCCCCTGGTGATGATCCTGTTCTGCCTGGTCGCCCTCATCGCCTTCCTGCGGCTGCCGACCCCGGCCGGTTCCGCCCCGCCCGCCGCCGCCGCCCAGGCCGCGATGCCCGGCCGGGAAGTGCCGACGCTGCCCTCCCCGCACATCCCCTACATCGGCGCCAAGCACACCCCCTACAACACCGTGCCGCCGACCTCCGGCCCGCACGTCCCCTTCACCATCGCCCCCGGCGTCTACCGGGAGGAAATCCCCGAGGAGCTTCAGGTCCACGCATTGGAGCACGGCCACGTCCTGATCCAGTACGCGCCCAATACCCCCGCGGACGACGTGAAGGCGATCGAGGACATCGCCCGCCGCTTCCCCCGCGACGTCGTCATCGCCCCCTACGCCAAACTGACCGGCGGTCTCGCCCTCACCGCCTGGGGCCGGATCGACCTCCTCGACCATCTCGACCGCGACGAGATCGACGCCTTCGTCGAAGACTTCGCCGGCCGCTACCACCACGGCTGGCGCACCTCGCCAAACGACCATCCCTGGTGGGCCTTCTGGCGTTAGGTCCGATCGCCCGCGTGTATCGACGTTGCGAAGGGAAACCCCGCGGCACGAGCGTCGCGGGGTTCCGTCGTCTGGTCCGGTTCAGCTCCCCGCGGCCGCACACGTGCCGCGTCCTGGGATGGTCCCACGTCATCGGCGCACTGAAGGCACGCCGCATCGACCACACGCCCTCGCCAGAAGCGCCGCTCGCACCGGTTGAGGCTTCGGTGTGATGGACGGCGTTCCTGCAATCGAGGCTGTGGCCCACAACTGATGACCGGTATACTGACGGGCGTCCACCGTACTCGTGGACGACGTCACGATCGGGAACCTGCGTCATGGCACAGCACCACCCGGACCAATCAGTCACCGACGAAGAGTTCTTCGAGTCGCTCCGGGATGATCCCGACGTGATCGTTCACTACCGCAAGACCACGGAGCCGTATGTTCCGCGGTTCCGGTAGGTGCGCCCCTCGATGAACTCTGGCTAGCGGGTCGCCGCGACGACGAAGTCGAACCGTACTTGCGCTGTATCGACGAGTAAGGACCTCGGCAGAAAAGGAAGGAACCACCACGATGGTGCAGCAAGCTTCGGCTCGCCCAGTGATCGACGAAGATTTCCGCGAGCAGCTTCGGAATGATCCCAAGGTCATCCACTATCAGCGTCAAATCACGGAGCCTTTTGAGCCCGCGTTCTTCTTGACCGGTCCACTCGACGTGAACTGGTTGATGGGGCGCCGCGAGGACGACGAAGTAGCGCCCCGCCTGCGCGGCATCGATGACTGACCTCCTCCCGACGGACGTCTATCTCGATTCCGGTGTTGCGATCGCGGCGACGTTTCCTGCGACGCTCTACGCAATCGGCGCCCGTGATCTTTGCCAGCGACTTATCCAGCAAGGGGCCACCGTCTACTTCTCCCAGATTCTTCGTCTGGAGTTCACCGAAGCAGTCCGTAAACTCGCAACGATCCAAGGACGAGTTCCGCCCGAGGTCCGAAGGCAATTTCGACTGGACGACTGGGAACTGGATGTCGCTGTACGGCGAAGATGGCTGCTTTTCGCGGTTGATCGGCTAGAGTCCCTCTTGCTCCGCTTCGCCAACGTCTACGAGATTCCCTTCGAACGATCGATCTGGCTTCGCAGCGTCGAGATCATGGCCGAACGCCAACTCCGCTCCCACGACGCGATTCACCTCGCCACCGCCTACGAGAACCGCCTCACCTGCGTCGCCACCACCGACGACGAATTCCTCAAGGTTCCCGACCTCGACGTCCGCTTGATCCGCGATCCCCTCACCTGACCCCACACCGGGAACAAACCACGCGATGACGCGCCCCGGTACCGTCGGGTACGCTTCGCGAAAACCGGTCCCGTTCCTGTCCTCTGGGCGGGCTCACCCTTCGCGGGAAAGGAGCAGTGCTTGAAACGCCTCGTCATCGTCGTGGTTGCCGTCGCTGCCCTCGCTGCACCGCTCCTCGTCCGCGCGCAGGAGGCGACTCCGGTCGGCAGCCCGACCGCCAACCCGCTGGCTCCCGCCCCGGAGGACTGCACCGTCGAACCGATTTCGCTGGACCGTCTCACGCCCTTGATCGCGACACCGGTGCCCGCGGTCGAACCCGCGGCAAGCCCGGTCGGTTCGCCGACGCCGTTTGCCATGCCCGAGGGCCGGCAAGCCGACGAGGCCACCGTCTCCGCCATCACCGCCGCCGTCCACGAGTACTTCGCTTGCGTCAATGCCGGCGACTATGCCCGTGCCTTCGCGCTCTTCTCCGATGACCTATTGCGCGAGTACCTCGCCGGGGCGATCGCCGGCGGCTCTACGGCGCAGCAGATCCTCGACGGTCTCCCCCCGGCGCAACCCCTCCCCGCCGACCAGCGGACCTTGATCTACGGCATCGACGATGTCCGCGTCCTCCCGGACGGCCGCGTCGCCGCGCTGGTCATCGGCGACGACCTCTCCAAGCCCAATCCGCCGGGGCCCGCGCTCATCTACTTCGTCGAGGTCGACGGCCGCTGGTTGGGCGACGGGTTCGTTTCGACCGAAGAGATCGTGACGCCATCGCCGTAGATGCCGATGCCGCATCTCCGGCCGCCGAATGAGGAAGGGATCCACGTGCGCCGATTTGCGATTCTCGGTTCGCTGCTCCTTTCGCTCCTGGCGCTGCCCACGCCGGCCGTCGCGCAGGACGCGACCAGCCAATCCGGCAATCTCGATGTCCCCTCACCCGAGGAGTGCACCGTCGCACCACGCACCGTCGACGAATTGCAGGCGCTTTTCGCCCGGCCTGCCACGCCCACCGCCGTACCGGCCAGCCCGACGTCTGTCACGCTGCCGGCCGGCACGCCCGTCGACGCCGCGACCGCCGATGCCGTCGAGAGTGCCATCCGCCAGTTCATCGCCTGCTTCAACGCCGGCGACTTCTGGCGCCAGATGGCGACCTACAGCGACCGCTACGTCCAGGTCTATCTCCAGGCCTACCTCGACCCCGCGACGGGCGTCAGCCAGGAGATCTACGACCTCTACGCCACCCCGAAACCCGTCGAATCCGACCATCAGACCGCCCTGATCGGGATCGGCGAGATCGTCCAACTGCCGGACGGTCGCGTCGCCACCACCGTCACCGCCGACGATCCGTCGGACGACATCCCGCCCGGTCGGTCGCTCGTCTACCTCACCAAGCAGGGTGACCGCTGGCTGATCGACGACTTCGCCTACATCCCAAGCGGCGGTTGAACAAGGGAGTTTGCGACGGGCAAGAGGCTACCGTGGGACCGGTTACAGCGAGAACCCAGCGGCTCCGGCCCGTCGCTCAACTCCGAGAAATCATAGTTGCTACCATCGTGCTCGTCCACGTTCACGACGCGCGCACTTCTTCTTCAGCCTCGGCCAGTTCACGATAGACATCGGCGTTGCGTGCCCAGCTTCTGTCGAGCTTGGCTCGCAACTCGGGCCGCATCGGCGGTCGCCCCTGCAACGGCACCACGTAGAGACCAAGCATTTGCCCCTCTTCGAGACCGTACCGCTCCGCCTCTTCTGTCGGGATTGTGACGACGAACCTGTCGCCGGTCTTCTCCAAGGTTTGCCGAATCATCGCCTGCTCCTCGACGCCAGTAGATACGTCGCTGTGAAGACAGTGTATCAGCGCTGTGGTCCGGTACCCGGTACTCACCCGAAACCGATCGCCCGAAGCTCCCGATCGACGACGACCACCGACGCCTTCCCCCCCAACCATTCGGCAACGAGCCGCGCCAGTTCGTCGCACGCCGTTCGCAGCGCCTCTGCACCCGCCGGCGGCAGCGCCTCGATGCACAGGAAGGCGTCGGTCGTCGCCTCCGTCAGCTTGGTGCGGTCGGCTTCGCGCCAGTTCCAGCAGGAGCAGATCGCGCCGAGATCGTCGCGGTAGATCACCGCGCCCGCCGGCGGCGGTTCGGATTCCGTCCCACCCAGCGGCACGAACGGCTCGTCGCCCATCGCCCGTGTCAAACGGATCTCGCCCACGATCGCGCCGAGATCCTCACCACCGCACGGCAGCTGATGCTTCAGGGACACCGTGTTGTAGAGATCGACCAGCGGATTGATGCTACGGAGCCGACCCGCTTTGGCCGATCGCAACAAGCCTTCGATCGACGATTTGTACCTGGACGGCTTGACGCCGAACGCCAGGTAGGCGCTCCGCCAGGGCGCAACCGCCGCCAGCGCCCCGATCTCCGCCTCGCCGATCTCCCGCGCCGTCCGCTCCGCCTGCGCCAGCAGCAGTGCCTCGCACGCCTCGGCGTTCGCCCGGTTGTCGATCCCCCGCACGGCGACGGCGCCGATCGACGCCTCGGGAAAGAGTTGCCAAAAGGAATCCTCCACCACGAAGCGCACCATCGTCCGGCTCACCCCTTGATCCTTCGCGCCGTCGTCCACAGCAGCCGCACCCCAAAGCTACCAAGGATCATCCCACAAGCGGCGTCCAGCACGCGAAACAGACGCGGCCGCGCATACCGCCTCCCCCAGCCGGCGAGTGCCGAGAGGCCCACGGCCCAGCAGAGCGCACCGACGAGGAAAGCCCCCAGGAACACGGCGGAGGCCGCCACCGTCGGGTTCGATCCGCTCGCCGCCAGCGTGCCGCCGCCGACACCCGCCCAGAACGCCAACCCGGCCGGGTTGGCGAGCCCGAAAACCAACCCGGTGCCGAGGTCGCCGCCTTTCCCGACCGGTGAGCGCTCACGCGGTCCCGTCCACGCCTCACGCAGCGCGGCGAACGCCAGGCGACACAAAAAGAGCGAGCCGACCAGACCCAACCCAATCGCAATCGACTCCCGTCGCGCCAGCGCCGCCACCCCGGCGAGGGCGAGTGCCGCCCACGTGCCATCGCCCAGCATCGCGCCGAGCTGCACCGAGAACGCGGGCCGAAACCCGCGCGCCACTCCCCGGCGAATGCACTCGGCGTTGACGACGCCCGGCG
Source organism: Thermomicrobiales bacterium (assembly GCA_036558305.1). Lineage (GTDB taxonomy): Bacteria > Chloroflexota > Chloroflexia > Thermomicrobiales > UBA6265 > DATBFX01. The sequence goes on from DATBFX010000203.1 coordinate 15,515, forward strand.
TCGCCGCGTACGCCAGCCCCAGCCCCAGCGCCGGTGCGAGCAGACCGGTCCCCATCTTCGCGCCCCCTTTCCGACCTCTTCTTGCCGGTCACAAGGGTACGTGTCCGCGCCGCCGGGGCGAGCGCCAGTTCGCCGACAAAATGCACGGCCACGTGTGGGCCGAGCGCCTAGTCGTTGCGGACGATCAGACCGAGACTGGCCGTGAACCCGTGGAGGTAGGAGGTGGTCCCCACGGGACCGATCTCCCCCGCGCAGAAGAGTCCGGCGAGGGGGAGCGGACCGAGTTTGCGATCGATCGCGGTCGCGTCGTGATGGGAACTGCCGAACAGCCCGACCCCGCGCCCGTTGCACGAGTTCAAGACGGCCGCGAGCGGTCTGCGACCGGCGAGGCGCGGTCGCAGGTCGTCGAGCATCAGCGTCAGGTCGAGGTCGGCCGTCGCCGCGTCGCGCACCTGGAACTGGATCGTCTGCCCCAGTCGCGGCAGCGCCCCGATCGCGATCGCCCCACTGCCGCGGTCGAGCCCGATCAGGTTGCGGACCAGGAAGTCGCCGCGAACGAACTCGTGCCGGTATTCGTCCGCCGCGATCCCGACCACCAGGTTCTGCTGCGCCGGCGGTTGCAGCTCCTCCGGCAACGCGCTCAACGTCTCGACCAGGACGTCCACCGCCGGTCGGTTCGAGATCGTCTCGATCCAGTGGTCCTGGACACCGGTGATCGTCCAGGCCTCGCCGATCGGCTCGCACCCCTGGGATACGAGCGGCACCAACCCGTAGTCGCCGCCGATCCCCAACCCGACCCCGCCGTCGGCGTACGCCTCGCCGTTCAGGAACACCCAGGTTCGCCGGTCGAGCGGTCCCGGCGACGCGAGCCCGCCGAGGATCGGTGCCCCGGGGTAGGCCTCCCCGAGCCCGGCGATCAACGCCTCGGCATCCAGGTTGAACGGATCGGCGAAGACGAGCCAGCCGTCGACCTCCCCCGACCCGACCCCGAGGCCGCGGTGCCACGCCTCGGCATCCCGGCACGTCTCCACCATCCTCTGCGTGAACCGCACCCCCCGCAACGCACCACCCGGTAACGCCAGCTGCAACACCGCCAGCGCCGGGACTCGCTCCAACTCGCGCCCCGGTCCGATCACCCCGATCCCGGAACACCCCACCAGCACCGGCGCCCCGGTCTCCCGCCACACCCGCCGCACCATCTCCGGGAAGTGCGCCGCATACTCCGACGCCGCAAAGAGGACGACCGCATCCGGCCGCACCCCCCGCGTCTCGTTCAGCGCCCGCTGCACCGCCGTCTCCCAATCCCCATCGGCCGCAACCGCCGCCCGCGCGCCCGGTGAATCGATGTCCATGATCCCCCCAACGGAGTGGCAAGTGGCAAGCGTCGCCGAACGTGCCGCCCAAGCTCGAAGCTCGAAGCTCGCTCCTCGCCACTCGTCTATCGTACCGCCACCCGTCCCCGAACCGCTCCGTTCCCGGCAACCGTCGAAATGAGCCCGCGTTCTTGCAAGGTGAGCACGGCCACTCCGAGGGTGAGTTCGTCGAGTGCCATGTGGACGCTGAGCTCGGGCAGCGTCTTGGCGCCGGTGCGGAGGGCGTTGACCACCATCGTTTCCGGCGAGGCAAGATCGCCGGATTCGTCGCCGCCGCCCGTTTCGGCGAGGGCGAAAGGGGTGTCCGCTTCGGGCAGTTGCGTGCGCAGCATCCGCAAGGCCTCGATCCGCTCCTGGGCGGCGCGGAGCAAGACGTCGGGCTCCAACGGCACACCGTCGACCACCGAGGCCGGCACGACCCCCGGATCGAAGACGAAGATCCCCGGTTGGTCGTCGATCGCCCGCGCCACGACCTCGATCGCCTGGTCTTCGACGCATCGGATCAGGTCGACTTCGGTGATCCAGCCCCGTTCGACCAGGAGCGCACCGAGCGGTTTCGCGCTGCCGGTTTCGGCCTGGTCGAGTAGCGCCTCCAACAACCGCGGCGTATCCAGCAACCCCTGCCGCACCAGCATCCGTCCGAGTCGCAACGTCAGGTCGGACGACGTCACCAGCACGAGACGCCCCGCGTCGAAGTAGAGGTAAACCTCTTGCCCGCCCGCCTTGACCGTCAATCGCCCCGTCCGCCCGCGGCGGCTGAAGACGTCGATCAGGTCGGGCACACCGAGGTCGGTCAACTCGCCGATGGTCGACACGCTTCCAATTCCTCCGATGCGGCGAGGGTGTTGCCCCGCTTCCGCCACGGTCGGCGGGTAGGGACAAACACGACCGCACGGTCGCTCCGTTCACGGTACCGACGGCGGCCGCATGCCGGCAAGGCAATCCCCCAGCCGGTTGGTCCTGGACCGACCGGCGTACCGAGCAACCACGCCGGGGCACCCGACGTCGGGATGCGCGATTCGCCGTCTCGCACCAGCGCCGGCTGCCGTTGCGCATCGGGTCGAGGAAGAGCCAACCGCACCCCTCGCCCGGGCAGCGCCGGACCCGCGCCAACTCGTCCGAAATCGGCAACTCCGCCGCCGAACAGAGCCGGCTGCCCAGCAGCGGGATCCTCGCCGCCGGATGGCGCGCGATCTCGACCAGTCGCGGATCGTCGATGATATCAACCCTGCTCTTGACGCACGAGAAACGCGGCCGCTCTCGCCCGCCCCGCTACGGCAGTGCGTCCGCTCTTTGCGCGAAGTCGCGATCCGGTAATGCTGTGTGTGCGGAAAACAGGGAAGTCTGGAGCATGCACCATGTTGGACGAAGAGATTCGATTCTATGAAGAAAATCTGCCGGATTGGCTCCAACGCCACGAAGCTCGCGTCGTGCTCGTGAAGGGGCGGGAGCTGATCGGGTTTTTCGACACCGAGGGTGATGCGATCGAGGAGGGTGCTCGGCTCTTCGGTTTCACCTCAATTCTCGTGTGTCGCGTTCTGCCGACGCAGCCGTTCGTCTCCGTGCCGGTCATTGCCCACGGCGTACTCGCGATCGAATCCGATCTCGGACGTACCATTCGGCAGCGTCTCATCGACCAACTTCAGCACCAAGCGGAGCCATCTGTGCCCGCTTGCTAGCTGCCATCGGTACCCATCGAGGCGGAAGACGTCCCGGTAGCACGCTCAGTCCGCCCGCTCTTCTCTCCCGCCTCATCAATACGCCGGCACGTAATCCGGATCGACCGCCCGAATCCCGCCCTCCGGCGGTGCGTACCCCTTCGCCACCAGCACATCGACGACTTGCTGGATCACGTCGTCGGGGGTGGAGGCGCCCGCGGTGATCCCGATCGTCGTCGCATCGGTCAGCCACGCCGCGTCGATGTCCTCGGGCCGCTCGATGTGGTACGAGGGCACGCCCATCGCCTTGCCGACCTCGGCCAGACGGGCGGTGTTGCTGCTCTTCTGGCCGCCGATCGCCAGGATCACGTCGCAGTGGTCCCGCTCGACCAGGCGCTTCAGGGCGTTCTGGCGCTCGCTCGTCGGTTCGCAGATCGTGTTGCAGAGGCGGAACTCCCCGCCCTCCGGCACCACCATCTCCTGCAACTGTCGCGCGAACTTCATCAACTCGTCGACGTTCTTCGTCGTCTGGCTCACCAGTGCCACCTTGCGCGGCGGCGTCACCTTGCCCGGTCCGATCTCGCCGCGCCGGGCATTCCAGGGCAAGTCCTCGATCTTCTTGGCGGCGACCGCCTTGCTCGTCGCCGCCCACCCGAGCACGCCCTTGACCTCGGGGTGGTACGCATCGCCGTAGACGACCAGGTAATACCCCTGCCGCACCAGCTTCTGCGCCAACCGCTGCACCTTGGTCACCAGCGGACAGGTCGTGTCGATCAACTCGAGATTGGCTGCCGCCGCCTGCTCCGCCAGGTGCGGTCCCTGCCCATGCGCGGTGATGGCGACCCGCCGGAACCCGCGTTCCAGCGCCTCCTGGACCGAACCGGTGCCTTCCACACCGCGCCCCTTCAACCGCTCCACCACCTGCGGGTTGTGGATGATGTCGCCGACCGGCGCCACCGGGCCGCTCTTCTCCGCGGCCTCCTGGATGATGTCGAGCGCCCGCCGCACCCCCCAGCAGTAGCCGAGCTCGTCCGCAACGACGATCCGCTTCCGCCCCTGGGCCACCGGCGCGGGCGCGTCGGTGATAACCGTAACCATGGATGCCTTTCTGAGAGCCGTCAACTCTCAGCCGTCAGCCGTCAGGTTTTCCGCGGCGCCGATCCGGCGCCGTCCGCACACAAAGTATAGTCGGGTGCCGAGCAGGAGCGCGTCCCACATCGACTGATGTGCATGCTATCTGGCCCACAGTCGGCTTTAGCCGACTTATGTTGCTGAGCCCGGCACTTCCAGTGCCGGGTCAATCGGCCGCACATTCTCTCAAACCCCGCTCAATACCGCACGATCTCCTTCCCCTCCGCCTTGCCCTCGTCGAACGTATCGCCGAGCGAGTCGGGGACCTGGTTGGGCACGGTGATCGTGTTCGGATCGCCGTCGCTCGTGTAGAGCCGGCTGGGGTCGGACGCGAACAGATCGAACCAATCCGTCAGCGACGTCGCGTCCCTCAGGTTCTTGTCCTTCTTCTGCGCGTCCTTGTCCCACGCCTGGATGCGCGGGATGTAGAGCGGGTCCCAGTCGGTGCTGACCGGCGACACCGACGGGTTGGCACCGACCATCAACGCCCCGAGCATCTGGTAGTCGTGACCGTCGTAAGTGAACCCGTTCCGCAGCATATCCCGCTGCTCCTCGTGCCCCTTCTTGGGATAATTCCCGAACGGCATCGCGATGATGTCGGCCTTGACCCGCGAGTCGTACTCCTGCAACGCCTCGATTGCCCCCCCGACCTGCGCCGCGAACTCCTCGTCGGTCACATCGTAGAGATCCGTGTGGTCGTGCGTATGGTTGCCAACCTCGTACCCGTTGTCGAGCAACCAGCCGATCTTCTGCGAGCAGTATTGCGTCTGGTCGTCCTCGTGTGTGGTCGGTCCCCAGTCGAAGCAGAACGTGGGGATGACCGCGAAGAACCCTCCCCGCCCGAAGTCCGGATGCTTGGCATACATCGCCTCGATGATCCCAACGGCCGAATCGGGATCGATGGTCACCGAGCCGTCGTTCCCGATCAGGTAGCGGAACTGGCTGGCGTAGGAGTCGTCGAACGTGAGCACCACCGGGTGCTTGCCGGCCGGCGCCTTGATCTCGTTCTGGATCACGTCGCGCAGCGGCACGATGTAGAAGTCGTGCTTGTAGAGCCAATCCAGATCGGCGCGGAAATCGGCGATCGTCCGCGCGAACTGCGCTTCGTCTTTGGGATCGGCGACGAGGTCGTGGTATTCGAGCACCGGGATTTGCCCCAGCTCGTCGGGCTTGAACCGCGCCAACTCTTGTGCCGTCAGCTTGCGACCGGTCACCAGGTCGGCGCTTTCTGCCGGGGAGGTCGCCGTGGACGCGGCAGCGGGCTGGCTGGTCGGTGTCGGCGCGGCCGTCGCCGCCTCGCCATCGGTCGCCGTCGCCGTCGGCAAAGCGGTCTCGGTCGGCGTCGGCTGGTCGATCCGCGCGACTTCGCCCGGCGGCGTCCCCGGAATCCACTGAATCTGGGCGCCCTCCGTGCCGTCGCCGCCGCAGCCGGTCAGGACGGCGGCGGCGACGCCCATTGCCACCAGCGCCACCAGCGGGCGCCGGAGCGAGCGCGACGGACGGAACCGATCGATCACGCGGTACGAGCCTCCGACGTCCGGTGGACACCAGGGGTCGGCCACCGTCCGGCGACGCGGCCGGGCGCAGGACGGCGCACCCGTCCGCTTGCTGGCAAAGGAAAGCGGCCGATCCGGACACGGGCGAGTATAGGAGCCGGTCTTCGCGACTGTCGAGGAGTAGGGACGTGCGGCCTACCCCTGCCGGGGAGGTCGGGGCATCAAGGTGGCCTCGGATCGGGCCGGCCGGCCCCGCCTCAGGACGCGCCCACGCGCGTCCGCCGCGGGACCGTCGGTGTCCCCGCGCCCGGCGCCACCGATGGCGCCGGGCGACGGCGCGTGACCAGACCAATGCCCCACCAGCCGAACTCGGCGAACAGGTACAGCAGCATCGGCACCGTCAAGAAGATCGACAAAAAGAGGTGGACGCGGAACGTTTCCCATCCCGTATTGAAGTGCGCCCAGACATAGAACGGGTAATAGGCAAGCCCCAACCCGGTCGCGACCAGCAGATACCCGGTTCCCAACGCGTCCCGCCGCAGCGCCAGCACCGCGAACACCGGGATCAAGTACCAGGGGTAGAGATTCGTCAGGAGCAGACTGAACAGCATCATCAGGTCGACGACCGCCGCTTCCGGTGGCCGCCCACGCCCGACCCGGACGAGCAGCAACAGCGTCAGCACGACGAAGGCGCCGCCGAAGAGCCGCTCCAACCGCTGCTTTGCCGCCGCCGACAACTTCCGCGCCGCCAGAAAGTTCTTCGCGAACGACAGGTTGGGCTCGCTCCGCACCAGTTGCGCCGTCTCCTGTTCCTTCTGGTACTGCTGCGCCAGCGAGTAGACGGAGACGTGGTCCATCTCCTGCGACGTCGCCGTCCCCTTCCTGAGCCCATCGACCATCCCACCGCCCGCCCAGAACGGCGCGCAGGCAACGACCACGACGGCACCGGTCAACCCGACCGCCACCGCGATCCGCCGCGGACTCCACCGGCGCAGCACCACCACCAGCACGAACAGCGGCGCCAGCGCGACGGTGAAGAATTTCACGAGCGCCGATGCCGCCAGGAGCGCCCCGGCCAATCCCGATCGCCCCCGCAGCGCGATCAGCGCCCCCACCAGGAAGCAGGTCATCATCACGTCGTTGTGGGCGTTGGCGAGTCCCTCGAAGAGGATCAGCGGGTTGGCGAGGAAGGCGTACACCGCGAGCCAGCGGCGCCGCTCGTCGTCACCGTGGTACCGAAAGATCGTCGCCCCCGTCAACGCCAGCAGCAGCGCATTGAGCACCTTCATCGCCACCAGCGAATGGAAGACGTTCGCGTACCCGACCACCGCCCCCGGCAGCCAGGAGACCAGCAACCACACCGGCCCGTAGAAGAGCCGCGTGTCGACCAGGAACGCCGGCAACGCGTACGAATCGTGGCGAAACGCCTCGAACGTCTCCAGATACGGATTGACGTGGTAGTGGTAGGCGAGTTTGATCTCGATCATGTAGTTGAAGACGTCGAGCGCCCCCACCGGGTAGAGAACGACGTTGACGAACCCCGGTCCCAGCACCGACGCCGCCACCCCGAGCTTGATCGCCCGCGAGATGCGCGGCGCCCCCCGGACCAAACCGTAGCCGGCGGCATAGAGGATCGCGATGACGACGAAGAGGGCCAACGTGCGCCGCAGAATCGGCGAGTCGAATTGCCCAGGTATCTTCTCGAACGCGAAGTGCGTGTGGTTCCGATTCGCGAACAGCCCGTACCACTGGTAAAGCTTGTACCAGCAAAAGATCGCCGCCACCGAAACGGCAAGCAGCAGAAACTCGCCGACGCGGTCCGACCGCTCGTCGGCTGCATCGGAGGGATTGGGCGCCGTCGCGGGCTCGGCTGCCGGAGAAAAGACCATCGCACACCAAAGCGGGGTGCGCGGGCACCCCGGAGAATCGTTCGGTCAATCGGCGCTAGAACGTCGTTTCGACGGCCAAAAACACCGCGTCCACGTCGCCACGGATATGGGGCATCGTCGCCTGACGATTGCCATGCAGGATCGTTGCCAAGCGGCTCCCCCGACACCCCTATCAGCAAGATTATCCCGACCTCGCCTCCCGATGCTTCGGGCAATCTGCTGCAACCGCGACAACAGACGGTAGCCGCGGGTACATATCTGGGGCCGGCGCGGCGATCCGCGACTTCGCCTCTCGGATCGGACCGTTGCGAGATGCAGAAGGCAGCATTTGACATCTCTTACGGTGTGTCGTACCCTGCCCCTGCCCGCAGACCACGGCGGCGACGGGAGATCGTGGCACGAGCGACGAGGTGGTGTGTGGCGATGGTGGTGACGATCTCGGCAACACCGGAACTGGAGGCAATCGATCCTGCTATCGATCGGACGCTGCGGAGCTTTCAGGATCGTCTGAACGCGCTGCCGCCGGACGAGTTGATCGCCGTGGTCGAGGCTGCAACGCGCGCCATTTCGCCAACCGACGAAACGGTGCCCGCGGTCGTGACCGCCCTCACCGGCAGCCACCGCTTCACCGCGGAGGAGCAGGCAGAGGCCGAGATCGATGTCCTGAAGCGGTCGTTCGCTCGCCGCCGGGAGTTGCTGGCCGATTCGCTGTCCGCGTCACAGGTCGCGGCGCTGCTTGGGACGTCGCGCCAGACACCCCACGACCGGCTGGCGGGCGGAACCTTGCTGGCGGTCATGGACCGCGGTGCCTATCGCTTCCCGCGCTGGCAGTTCGATCCGAACGGAGAGGACGGCGTCGTGCCGGGGTTGCCGGCGGTGATTCGGGCGCTCGACGTTGCCCCGCTCGCCAAAGTGTCCTGGCTGACCCGCGCCAACCCGATGCTCGAGGGCAAGACTCCCCTCGCCTGCCTCCAGGCAGGACAGACCGAGCGCGTCGTCGCCTTAGCGCGCCCGGTCGGCGTCGCCTGAGGTGGTCATCCTCCACCCGCCGCCCCCCAAGCGCGCCGTCGCACCGTTGTTCCTCGATCTCCCCACGGGAGCACGGCTCGTCCGCATCTTCGACCCGACGCGCCGCCATGCCACCCCGCTGACGTTCCGCGCGAACGGCCCCCGCAAGCGCTTTGACCATCACCGCGGAAGGGGACCGAGCCGGGAACCGGACGACGATCCCGATCGCGCGGTCTACTATGCGGCTTGGTCTCCGGACCCCGCCGAGGCGCTGTCCAGTTGCCTCGTCGAGGTCTTCGGCGACACGGGCATCGTCGCGTTTGCCGACCTCGCGATTGCGATGCCGACGGTGGTAGGGCCGCTCCGTCTGCTCGATCTGCGCGACAACGGCGCCATGTGCGCCGGGACACTCGCCGCCATCGCCAAGTGCGAACACCGGTTGTCTCAACCCTGGTCGCGCTTTTTCTACGAAAACGAGTTCTGCTATGGCGCGATCGCTGGTTTGGTTTACCGCAATGCCCACAACGACGAACCGGCGCTCGTCCTCTACGAGCGAGCCCGACCCGCGCTCGCTTGCCCCGCCGACGCCGTGGTTCGCCTCGACCACCCGGGGCTCCGTCCCCTGCTGATCGACATCATGCGGCGCAACAACCTCGTCTTCGAGACACCGGGCCGCACCTAACGCACTCATTCGGGGACCAATGCTTGCGAAAAACCCTCATCATGGCCCGCGGTCGCCCGAACGTCTTCCTCCAGCGCCCTTGGTGCGAGGTCACGACCTACCGCTGAAAGCGTGTCACGCATGCTGTTGTCTCCCCAGACCACTTCCGCTATGATGCCGACCGTCCTCGTGGACAACGAGCATTCCTGTTCCGGTCGTGGTTCCCGTATCGGCAGCGCACGAATCGCCAATCTCGAACGACTCGCGCGCCATCTGGAAGAGGAGGGAGCACATGGTGGACAGACCCGTCGACGTTCCGCGTCGCGCCCGGAGCGACCCGCACCGGTTCGGCCCCGGCCGCCTGCTCGCCGCCGTCCTGAGCGGTTGGTCGATCGCCGGCGTCTCGGCCGTCATGTGCGCGGTCCTGCTCTCCGGTCTCGTCGTCTCGGCGGTGCCCGGGCACGCCGCGGCCCAGGGCACGCCAACTCCAAAGACGGGCGGCACCCTCACCGCTGCCATCAGCTCCGACCCGGTCAACCTCGACCCCGCCCTCTCCTCCGCCTACTCCACCTTCGAGATCCTCGAAAACGTCTACAACCAGCTCGTCGACCTCGACGCCAACCTCCAGGTCGTCCCCGAGCTCGCCGAGAGTTGGGACGTCTCGCCGGACAAACTGAGCTACACCTTCCACCTCCGCCACGGCGTGAAATTCCACAACGGGCGCGAGATGACGGCCGACGACGTCGTCTACTCGCTGGAGCGGGTCCGCAATCCGGATACCAAGTCCGGGTGGGCCTACCTCCTCGATCCCCTCGACAAGATCCAGGCGGTCGATCCGTACACCGTTCTGATCACCACCAAGACGGTCTACGCCCCGCTCTTGACCAAACTCACCAGCGCCGGTCTGGCGATCGTGCCGAAGGAAGAGGTCGAGAAGGGCGACTTCGACAAGCGCGCCGTCGGCACCGGCCCCTTCAAGTTCGTCGAGTTCGTCCCCGCCGACCACACCACCCTCGTCCGCAACGACGACTACTGGGAACCCGGTCTCCCCTACCTCGACCAGATCATCTACAAACCGATCCCGGACGACACCGTCAAGAAGACGAACCTGGAAACCAAGAACGTCGATTGGGTCGACAACGTCCCACCCAAGGACGTCGACTCGATGATGAAATCTCCTGATCTCGTCGTCCACACCGTCAACGCCCCCTCCTACTGGTACCTGGGCGTCAACCTCAAGCGCAAGCCGCTCGACGACAAGCGCGTTCGCCAGGCCATCTCCTACGCCGTCGACCGCGAGGAACTGGCCGCCCTCGCCCTCTACGACCTCGGCGTTCCCTCCCAGACACCCATCCCCGAGGGCAACTTCTGGCGCTCCGAATACGCGCCCTACTCGCACGACGTCGACAAGGCGAAAGAGCTTCTCCAGGAGGCAGGTGTCGGCGACGGCTTCAAAACCGAATTCCTCGTCGCCCAGGCCTACCAACCCTCCGTCCAGATCGCCGAAGGTGCCCAATCCGAGTTGGCCGACGTCGGCATCGACGCCACGATCCGGCCGCTTGAATGGAGCACCTGGCTCGACGAGGAGGGCCATGGCAACTACGACATGTACGTCTGCGGCTGGATCGGGCTCGTCGATCCCGACGACTTCTTCTACGCCCAGCAGAAAACCGGTCAGGTCTTCAACTTTACCGGCTACAGCAACCCCGACCTCGACAAACTCCTCGACCAGGGCCGCCAGGAACTCGACCCGAACAAGCGCAAGGAGATCTACGATCAGGTCCAAAAAATCCTGATCGACGACCTCCCCTACATCTACCTGATGACGCAAGGTTCCGTGAACGCCTGGCAACCCTACGTCAAGGGCTACGACGTCCGCCCCGACTCCGCGATCTCGTTCAAATCGACCTGGCTCGACAAGTAGGCGGCGAGGCGGCAAGGCGGCAAGGCGGCAAGGGAAAGAACGGATCGTCCTTGCCGCCTTGCCGCCTCGCCGCCTTGCCGCCTCGGACCGCCCATGCTCCGCTTCATCGTCCGCCGCATCGTCCTGACGATCCCCGTCTGCTTCGGGATCTCGGTGTTGGTCTTTCTGCTGATCCACCTCGTGCCGGGGGATCCGGTGAGGGTCATGCTCGGGTTGCAGGCGGATCAAGAAAAGATCGCCCAGATCCGGGAGCAATTGGGGTTGAACCGGCCGCTGCCGATCCAGTACGTCGATTGGCTCGGGAAACTCCTGCGCGGCGACCTCGGCAAGAGCTACCTGACCGGCGAATCGGTCGGCGGCGCGATCATGCAGCGCCTGCCGGCGACGCTGACGCTGACGGTCGCCGCCTTCGTCATCTCGCTCCTGATCTCGATGCCGGCCGGCATCATCTCCGCCGTCCGCCCCTACACCCGTACCGACTTCGCGACGATGATCTTCACCCAACTCGGCGTCGCCGTCCCGGATTTCTGGCTCGGCATCATGCTCATCCTCATCTTCTCGCTCTACCTCCGTTGGGTCCCCCCCTCCGGCTACGTCCCCCTCCGCGACAACCCCTGGCAGTGGTTCCAGCATCTCATCCTGCCGGCGTTCACCGTCGGCGTCATCAACGCCGCCATTCTCACCCGCTTCCTCCGCTCCTCGATGCTCGAGATCCTCCACCAGGACTACATCCGCACCGCCCGCGCCAAGGGCGTCAACGAGCGCCGCGTCGTCACCCTCCACGCCCTCAAAAACGCGATGATCCCGACCGTCACCGTCCTCGGTCTGCAATTCGCCTTCATGCTCGGCGGCGTCGTCGTCGTCGAATACATCTTCGCCTGGCCCGGCGTCGGCCGTCTCGCCCTCGACGCCATCCAACGCCGCGATTACCCGATGGTCCAGGGTTCCGTCCTCGCCGTCACCCTCACCTTCGTCCTCATCAACCTCTTCGTCGACATCCTCTATGCCTACCTCGACCCGCGCATCAAATACTGACTCGTGGGAGATCGTGGAATGCGCCGCGACGATTCACCGTCGGAACGAGTCGCCTCTCGCGGAGAGAGATTCCTCGACTCCGCTCGGAATGACGGCAGAATTGTGGGCGCGGCGCCCCTAACACACACCGTCATTCCGAGCTTGTCGAGGAATCTCTCTCCGTTTTCGTTCAACACGCCCCGTACCGGGAACTGACCGCCGATGGCCGAATCCCTCGCCACCTCCGGTCCGCTTCCCCGCCAGGTCGCCCTCTCGACCAGTCCCGCCCAGCGCCTGAAAGACTCCTGGCGTCTCCTCCGCCGCAGCAAACTCGCCTTCGCCGGTCTGATCATCGTCCTCGTCTTGATCGTGCTCGCGATCTTCGGTCCGAAGATCGCGCCGTATGACCCGACCAAGATCAACGTCCGCCACCGCACCGAAGCGCCGAGTTGGGACCACCTCTTCGGCACCGACGACCGCGGCCGCGACATCCTCAGCCGCGTCCTCTACGGCGCCCGCGTCTCCCTCAAGGTCGGCGTCATCGCCGTCGGCATCTCCGCCACCATCGGTACCTTCTTGGGTGCCATCAGCGGCTACTTCGGCGGTTGGCTCGACGAGGTGATCATGCGCCTCACCGACGTCCTCTTCGCCTTCCCCGCCATCCTCCTCGCCATCGCCATCATGGCGATGCTCGGTCCCAGCGCCTCCAACGCCATGATCGCCATCGGCGTCGTCTACACCCCGATCTTTGCCCGGATCACCCGTGCCTCCGTCCTCGCCGTCCGCGAGGAGGTTTTCGTCGAGGCCGCCCGCGCCATCGGCGCCGGTTCCCCCCGCATCATCGCCCGCCACATCATGCCCAACGTCATCGCCCCCATCATCGTCGAAACCACCCTCAGTCTCGCCTTCGCCATCCTCGCCGAAGCCGCCCTTTCGTTCCTCGGTCTCGGCACCCCCCCGCCCGCCCCCAGTTGGGGCCGCATGCTCAGCGAAGGCCGCGACTTCATGCAGGACGCCCCCTGGATGGGTTTCTTCCCCGGTATGGCCATCGTCCTCGCCGTCATGGGTTTCAACTTCCTCGGCGACGGTCTCCGCGACATCCTCGACCCCCGCCTCAAAGCCGTCCTCGACCCCCGCCAGCGCCGAGACTGATCCCATGCCCCGCCCCCGCCCCCTCCGCCCCAGCGCCTACCCCTTTTCCCGCCTCCCGCCTTCCGCCTCCCGCCTTCCGCCGTTCCCTCGCCTCCTTGCCTCCGCCTTCGCCCTCGCCGCCGGCGGTCTCATCCTCGAAATCGCCCTGACCCGCCTCTTCTCCGTCCTCCTCTTTTACCATTACGTCTTCCTCGTCCTCGCCGTCGCCCTCCTCGGTCTCGGTCTCGGCGGTGCCCTCGCCTCCCTCCTCCCCGACCGCGCAACCCGCGGTCAGGAATACGCCGCCGGCGCCGCCGCGCTTGCCGCTCTCAGCACCATCGCCGTCACCATCGTCTCCGCCCGCTGGCTGCCGTCGAGCATGCCCCTCCTCCACGGCGCCGTCGCCCTCATCCCGTTCCTGTTCGTCGGCATCGCCATGCCGCTCCTCCTGAGCGTTCGCCCAACCGCCGCCGGCGCCATCTACGGCGCCGACCTCATCGGCGCCGCCCTCGGCGCCCTCGCCGCCTTCGGTCTCCTCTACCTGGGACCGATCGTCGCCGCATTGGGCGCGGCGACCCTCTTCGCCCTGGCATCGCTCCTCCTCCAACCGCGGCGTCGCAACGCGCGCCAGGGTTCGGCGGTTCTCCTGGGACTCGTCGCCCTGGTTTTCGCCGTGGAGGCGCTCGCGCAGCCGATCGACGTCAATCTCGATCGCCTTGCCGGCGGTAAACCGCTCGACCTCTGGCTCGGTCGCGCCAAGGCGACCACCGAGCGCTCCACCTGGGATCCCTTCGCCCGCACCGACGTCGTCTACAAACCGGACGACCCCCAGGAGCGCCTCGTCTTCCTCGACGGCGCCGCCGGTTCCTCGCTCCCCCACTACCCCACCGACGGCAACGAAGAGACGCGCCGCCGCACCGAGCTCGGCTTCTTCCCCTATCGACTCTTCGATCCCAAGCGCGTCCTCGTCATCGGTAGCGGTGGCGGTCTTGGCGTGCTCCACGCCCTCCTCGCGGGTGTCGACGACGTCACCGCCGTCGAGGTCAGCCCCGGCGCCGTCGATGCCGTCCGCGCCGACGGCGTCTACGACGGCTACCTCTACGACCGCGACGAGGTCCGCGTCGTCGTCGACGAGGGCCGCTCCTTCCTCCGCCGCGACGAGGGCCGCTACGACCTGATCGACCTCTCCCTCGTCGTCTCCCTCGCAACCGCCCAGAGCGGCTACGCCCTGACCGAGAACTACCTCTTCACCGTCGAAGCCTTCGACGACGCCCTCGCCCACCTCTCCGACGACGGTCTGATCGCCGTCCGCCTCTACGACGACCCCACCCTGACCCGCGCCTTCCTCACCGCCGCCACCACGATGCGCCGCCACGAACCCACCGACGCCGCCGCCGTCAACCACCTCGCCGTCCTCTTCAATCCGAGCGAGGCAACCCAGGGCAGCCCCGCCTTCTACCCAGTCCTGCTCATTAGTAAACAACCGTTCACAAACGATTCGGCCCAGCAACTCGTCGACAAAGCCGACACCGCGAATTACACCGTCATCTTCGCCCCCTTCGTCAAAGAAGACGGCCCCTTCGGCAAAGTCGCCCGTGGCGAAGTCTCCCTCACCGGTATCCGCGGCGAACTCTCCGGCGGCGTCTTTACCCCGGCCACCGATGCGAGGCCCTTCTTCTTCGAGATGACCGGCCACCTCCCCCGCCCCCTCGCCGAAGCCTGGATCGCCGTCGCCGCCGTCGTCCTCGGTCTCGGCGCGGCCTTCGCCCTCACCCGCCGGTCGACCGGCCAACCGCTCCTCCCCGACACCGCCACCGCCGGCGGCCTCGCCTACTTCGCGATCCTCGGCATCGGCTTCATGACCGTCGAACTCGTCCTCCTCGCCCGTCTCACCCTCGTCCTCGGCCACCCCGTCGTCGCCCTCGCCACCGTCCTCGCCGGTCTCCTCCTCGCCGGCGGCGCCGGCAGCTTCGCCAGCCACCGCCTCCGGGTCGAGGCGCGCCCGTGGACGATCGCCGCCGCTGCCACCGTGGTCGCCGCCCTCTCCCTTCTCCTGATTCCGGTTACCAACCACGTCCCCCACGCGATCTTGACCCTGCCGACCCCCGCGCGCATCGCCGTCGTGCTCATCGTCCTCGCCCCCCTCGGCGCCGCGATGGGCACGCTGCTCCCGAGCGGTTTGCGCCTCTACCCCGGTGACGCGACCTCCCCCTGGGCGATCAACGGCGTCGGCTCCGTCGTCGGCTCCGTCCTTGCCACCACCCTCGCCCTCAAATTCGGCTACCCGAGCGCCGCCCTCGCCGGCGCCATCCTCTACGCCGCCCTCGCCCTCGCCGGTCCGTATCTCCTCGGTCGCCCGGTCTGGCTCCCGCGCTCCTCTCGCTCGCCCGAACCGGCACCCGCCGGCGTCATCCCGATCTCGGCCGCCGGACTTGGAAAGCGCGGCGACCGGTGAAGCTCATGGAGAAATGCAAAAGCAATCGACCTCCCGACTCCGTAGGGGCGGACCGGGTGCCCCCTGGGCGCTGTCCGCCCTGCTGCATGAGCGCAAATGTGGAGGGCGGACACGGCGGTCCGCCCCTACGCACGGCGTGGCCCGACTCCTCGGCAACCCGCTGTAACCGTCGCGCGCTCTTCGTGCTACCCCTCGCGCTGCTCGATCCGCCCTCGGCACCGGCCCAAGGCACCCCCACGCCCGCCACCTGGACGACCCGCTCCCCGATGCTCCTCGCCAAAGACGACTTCGGCAGCGCCGTCGCCGGCGACCTCATCTATGCCTTCGGCGGCATGACCGGCTCCCGCGCCTCGACCCTCGACGACGCCCAGGTCTACGACCCCCCACTCAATCGTTGGTCCGCCCTGCCGGCACTGCCCACCGCCCGCCGCTCCCCCCGCGCCGCCGCGATCGGCGACAGCGTCTACGTCATCGGCGGCGCTACGAACGACGGCGCCCTCGCCACCGTCGAAACCTGGGACACCCGTACCCAAACCTGGACGACCCGTTCCCCGATGCCGACCCCGCGCTACGCCCTCGCCACCGTCACCATCGGCGACCAGATCTACGCCCTCGGCGGCTTCAGCAATGGCCACATCCTCGACACCGTCGAACGCTACGACCCCGCAACCGAACGCTGGGAGTCGCTGACACCGATGCCGACACCCCGCGTCCACCTCGCCGCCGTAGTCGTCGACAACCGCCTCTACACCCTCGGCGGCGGCGATGACAGCGGAGAACTGACCACGGTCGAGATCTACGACCCGGCAACCGATCGCTGGGATGCCGGACCACCGTTACCGACTCCGATGAGCAACTTCGCCGCCGTCGTCCTCGACGGCCGGATCCACACCCTCTGGCACCACGAGCACGACGTCCTCGACCCGGCGACCGGTTCCTGGTCGAGCGCGCCGCCGATGCCGACACCCCGCCACGGACTCGGTGCCGCCGTCGTCGGCGATGTCATCTATGCTTTCGGCGGCTGCCACGAGAAACTCTTCGATCTCAACGCCGTCGAGGCGTACGGAGGCGACGATGTCTGACGACCTGGCGACGATGGTGACGCGCTTGACCCGCGTCGGCAGTTGTTACGCCCCGAGTTTTTCGCCGGACGGCTCCCGCCTCGCCTTCGTCTCCAACCTGACCGGCAAACCCCAGGTCTGGAACGTCGCCACCGCCGGTGGCTGGCCCGACCTCATCACCGGGTTCGACGATCCCGTCCGCGCCGTCGAGTGGTCGCCGGACGGCGCCTGGCTCGCCTGCCTCGTCGCCCCCGGCGGCGGCATGAACACCCAGGTCTACCTCCTCCGCCCCGACGGCAGCGGCGTCCGCCGCCTCACCGACGGCGGCCAGGACAACAATTGGCTCGGCCCCTGGACGCACGACGGCACCGCCCTCGCCATCGCCTCCAACCGCCGCGATTCCAACGCGTTGGACGCCTACCTCGTGGACCCGGCAACGGGCGACTTCCGTCACGTCGCCGCCACCCATGGCGTCGGCAACATCCACCGGGTCAGCCGCGACGGTCGCCGCGCCCTCCTCTACCGCATGGCCAGCCGCAGCGACGACGACCTCTTCCTCCTCGATCTGGGGTCGAACACCGAACAACTCCTGACCCCCCACGACGGCCCCGGTACCTTCGGCAACGGCCGTTTCTCGCCCGACGGTTCCGTCGTCTACCTCATCTCCAACAAGGACCGCGACCTCACCGCCTTCGCCCGCATCCAGATCGACCCCTCCGGCCACCCCGGCCCAACCGAGATCGTCGCCGCCCGCGACGACGCGGAACTGGAGGCGTTCGAGCTTACCGACGACGGCACCGCCGCCGCTCTCCTCTGGAACGTTGCCGGCAAGAGCGAACTCGACCTCTTGGATCTCACCGGTCAACACAAAACCCAACCGATCCGGCTGCCTACGGACCTTGTCGCCGATCTCACCTTCGCCCGCAACGGTCACCTCCTCGCCTTCACCGCGTTCGGCTCGACCGCACCGCCCGACGTCTGGGTCATCGACCTCCGCTACGGTTCCCTCCGGCAAGCGACCCACAGCCCGCACCCCGGTGTCGACCTGGACTCCCTCGTCCGACCCGAGTTGACGCGCTTCCGCGCCCACGACGGTCTGGAACTGACCGCCTGGGTCTATCGCCCTCCCCACGGTACCGGTCCCTTCCCGACCGTCATGGAATTCCACGGCGGTCCAGAAGGTCAGTCGCGCCCCGTCTTCAAGAGTCTCACCCAGGCGCTCCTCACCCAGGGTATCGCCGTCCTCGTCCCCAACGTCCGCGGCTCCTCCGGTTTCGGCAAAACCTTCGTCAACCTCGACAATGGCCCGCTCCGCTACGACGGCATCCGCGACATCGAAGCCTGCCTCGACCACGCCGTCGAATCGGGTCTCGCCGCTCCCGGCCGCATCGGCATCATGGGCGGTTCCTACGGCGGCTACATGACGATGGCCGGTTTGACGAGCTACCCCGACCGCTTCGCCGCCGGCGCCAATCTCTTCGGCGTCGTCAACTTCGAAACCTTCTTCGCCCACACCGAACCCTGGATGGCCGCCATCTCCACCATCGAATACGGCGATCCCGTCACCCAGCGCGATCTCCTCCGCGACCTCTCCCCGATCCACAAACTCGACCGCGTCACCGCCCCCACCCTCGTCCTCCACGGCGCCAACGACACCAACGTCCCCGTCGTCGAAGCCGAGCAAGTCGTCGACGGTCTCCGCCAACGCGGCGTCCCCGTCGACTACATCCTCTTCCCCGACGAAGGCCACGGTTTCCTCAACGAAGCCAACCGCATCCGTTCCGACGTCGCCATCGCCCGCTGGTTCGTCACCCACCTGACGCCGACCACCGCCGAAGCACCATGACCGATCCCTGTCCCCTGACCCCCGACCCCTGACCCTACGGAGGCAGCATGACGACCACCGCCCACCCGCTCCGCTTCGGCATCGTCCTCGGCCAACGCGCCGCCTGGCCCGACCTCGTCGCCCGCACGAAAGAGGTCGAAGCGCGCGGCTTCGACGACTTCAACGTCGTCGACCACTTCTTCGGTCTGCGCGACGTCATGGAACCGACCCACGAGGCCTACACCGCCCTCGCCGCCCTCGCCCCCCACACCGAACGCGTCCGCCTCGGCGTCATGGTCTGCGGCAACACCTACCGCAACCCCGTTTTCCTCCTCAAACAGGCGATCACCGTCGACCACGTCTCCAACGGCCGCGTCGACTTTGGCATCGGCACCGGTTGGACGGAACGCGAGCACGAGGCCTACGGCTGGGATTTTCCGTCCGCCCGTGAGCGCGTCGACCGCTTCGCCGAGGCCCTCGAAATCTGGGACCTCCTCCAGGCCAACGAACGCACCACCTACGACGGCCGCTACTACCAGCTCCTCGACGCCCCCTTCGAACCGAAATCGCTCCAGCACCCGCGCCTCCCCGTCCTGATCGGCGCCTCCGCCCCCCGCATGCTCCGCCTCACCGCCAAACACGCCGACATCTGGAACGCCCGCGGCACCCCCGCCGAAGCCGGCGCCGGCAACCGCGACCTCGACCGCCTCTGCGCCGAGATCGGCCGCGATCCCGCCGCCATCTTCCGCTCCGTCAGCGTCGGTCTCCACGTCCTCGCTTCTGTCGACGCCTTCACCGACAACGTCGCTGCCTACCGCGCCGAGGGCTTCACCGACTTCCGCATCCCCTGGCCCCGCTCCGACACCGAATACGCCACCTTCGTCCGCGTCTCCGAAGACGTCATTCCCCGCCTCCGCACCGAATGACGAGGTAGTTGCCGCGATCCAGGTCGCCAACGCCACCGCCGTTCCGAGTCCTCATGCCCCGTCGGCGCGCCACCGCGGCATGAAAACCGACCCCGCGTACGTACGCGGGCATCGGGGAGTTTTTCACAGCAGCCCGCCGAGGCATCTCCCGGAGCGCAGCCGGGAACCCTCTGGGTGCCGTCGTCCGGTAGGCGTGTCGCCTCTGGCGGAGAGAGATTCCTCGGCAAGCTCGGAATGACGGTCTCTGCTTTCGGTGATTCGCTTCCTTCACCACGCCAAGAAGACCAAATCCCGCCGAAAGATCATCTGCACCCAAATCCGCGGCTGCACCCCCGGTGCGAAATCCAGCTCCAACACCATCACCGGCGAATCGGGCGGCACCTGGGCGTCCCACGACGCGAAGTAGGCGGTTAGCGGTTGCCCGGTCGCCAGCGAGGT
>DATBFX010000204.1:0-31694 GCA_036558305.1 Thermomicrobiales bacterium
CACCTCTCTGCGTCGTAGGACCATGAGTCCCAAAGCGCTCCTCTACGCGGGGAGATCGGCCAGTCGCCGTTCGAGGAAACGGCGCTCGGTTGCCTGCTGGGTCAGATCGAGCGCGCGCTGGTAGGCGGCGCGGGCGTCCACCGTTCGACCTAAGCGGCGGGACAGGTCGGCCCGTGCCGAGTGCGCCAGGTAGTAGTCGGTCAGGTCGCCACGGGCGAGGATGGCGTCGATCACCGCCAGACCCGCGGCGGGGCCGTCGCGCATCGCCACCGCGACGGCGCGATTGAGCTCGACGACCGGCGACGGATCGAATCGCATCAGCGCGTCGTAGAGAGCGACGATTTGTGGCCAGTCGGTGGCGGCGGCGATCGGCGCCTCGGCGTGGACGGCGGAGATCGCGGCCTGGAGGGTGTAGGGACCGAACCGGCGCGATTCCAGGGCGCGTTCGACCAGCCGCGTCCCTTCCGCGATCTGATCGCGGTTCCAGAGCGAGCGGTCCTGGTCCTCCAGCAAGACCAGATCCCCGTCCGGGGAGGTGCGGGCCTGGCGCCGCGATTCGTGGAGCAGCATCAGCGCCAGCAGACCGACCGCTTCCGGTTCCGGCAGCAACTCGATCAGCAGGCGGGTCAGGCGGATCGCCTCGCCCGAGAGGTCCGCCCGCGTCAGCGAGTCGCCCGAGGAGGCCGAGTAGCCCTCGGTGAATACCAGGTAGATGACGTGGAGGACCGTATCCAGGCGCTCCGGCAGGTCCTCCGGCGACGGTACCTCGTAGGGGATCTTGGCATCGCGGATCTTCGCCTTGGCGCGGACGATGCGCTGGGCGAGCGTGGGCGGCGTGGTGAGGAAGGCGCGGGCGATCTCCTCGGTAGTCAGACCGCAGACTTCCCGCAGCGTCAGGGCGATCCTGGCCTCCGGCGCCAGGGCCGGGTGGCAGCAGGTGAAGATCAACCGCAGCCGGTCGTCCTCGATTCCCTCGTCGTCGATCTGGGAAGCGACGTCGTTGTCGGTGTCGAGTTGTTCGGCGAGCACGGCCAGCGACTTGTCGAAACGGGCGCGGCGGCGCATGCCGTCGATCGCGCGGAAGCGGCCGGCGGAGACGAGCCAGGTGCGGGGGTTGTTGGGGATACCGTCGCGCGGCCACTGCTCCATCGCGGCGGCGAAGGCGTCGTGGAGCGCGTCTTCGGCGAGGTCGAAGTCGCCGAGGAGGCGGATCAGGGTGGCGAAGACGCGGCGGGACTCGGCCTGGTAGACCTCCTCCACCGTCTGGCGCGTCTCTCGGGGGGCGAGTGCGTTCATCGGCATAAGACCCTCGCTGTAACCGGTCCCGGAGGCGGGGTCACCGGGCGAATCGCTGGGCGGAGCGGGCCTTTGCCCGCGCGGCCTCTTCTTCGCGGTTTTTCGGGGTGGCGGTCGATTCGAGCGAGTGGAGCAACCGGCGCGCGATACCGGCGATGTCGGCCACCGCGGCGTCGAAGGCGGCCTCGTTTGCTTTCGACGGTTTGGCGAAACCGCTGATTTTGCGGACGAACTGGAGGGAGGCGGCGTGGATCTCGTCCTCGGTCGCCGGCGGTTCGAAGTTGAAGAGGGTTCGGATGTTCCTGCACATGGCACGTTGCCTCAGTACACGGTCGATCGCGCGCCCGGCGACCGCACCGATCCGTCGCACTGCTCGGTCCAGGTTATCTGCACTGTCACGGCAAACTCCTGCCGCGGTCTTCATCGGGTGACCGCGAGTCACCGACAGTATACTCCCTCTTTCGTGAACGTATAGGACAGGTGTTCGTGTCGCCTCTGCCTCGGTGGTTGGCGGGCCGTTCTCGGGCCCCAATCACGCGCGATGATGACGGCACGGCCAGACCTGCAAGACGCGCGGGACGGAGCAGACCTCGTCACGACTGCTGGACACATGTGTGCAGTCCGCTGTGGCAGTGTGAAGCGTCGTATCAAAACCTGGGACACGGCACAAGAAGCAAGGCTTTCATTCCGAGACGGGTTTCGCGATGCGGCCCCAAGCGTGGAGGATGCCGCTCCGAACGGCGTTCGGTTTGGTCGCTCATTCCGGCGTTTTTGCGACGAGATGCGGAGCGGCCGGTGGCGCCCTTTTTGCGGGGTTGGACCACCGTCGCCATCTTGATCTCGATCGCAGACGAGATGGTCCGAAGACCTGCCGTAGGGGGGTCGTACCGTCGGCTGCTTGGGACCAGCCAAGCACGACCAGGAAGGGCTGCTTGCGATGAAGACGCATTCCGAACAACCGCCGCAACCGACCCGCTCGCTCAACGGGTTTGATGTCTTGGTTGGCGAATGGACGACGGTGGGAACCCATCCTGCCTTTCCCTCCGCGGTACGGGGACAGTCTTCGTTCGAATGGCTGAGGGAAGGTGCCCTCCTGGTCTGGCACTTCGAGTGGGAACGCTCCGGCCCTCCGAGCGCGACCAGTGTCATTGGCCGCGATGATTCGGGCGAAACGTGTTCCGTGCTCTATGCCGACGAGCGGGGGGTGGCACGGATCTACCAAACGACTCTCGAAGGCGGCGTTTGGAAGATGTGGCGAGATTCCTCGGGGTTCTCGCAGCGCATGACCGGCACGTTCGGCGATGATGGAACGACCATTACCGTTCGTGGAGAGTTGTCGCGTGATGGTTCGAATTGGGAAGAAGACCTCAATGTGACGTACACGAGAAAGAAATGAGATGCATCTGCCGCACGCCTCGCCACGACATGCTTGCTCACCCGCACTTGAGGTGAAAGGCGTCGTCGCTCCAGAAGAAAGGGGTTGCGACGATCGTACCACGCACTGGCGCGGGTTGTCCGCACCTAAAGTGCGGAAGACCCGACATCCTTGACACATGTTTGCCGTCGGGCGTGGCAGAGCGCGGCGTGGGGGATGCTCCCGGCTCGGCTTCGGCGCTGACCTCCTCGCGGGCGAAGAGGGGCGGTTGCACCGCGCCAGGCGGGCGCGACGTGCGCGGCGCACTGGCCGGCACCCGCCGCACCGGTCGCCACTCGCCCTCCCCCACGTCCACAGCGGCGGTTGCGGCGAGCGATGCGCTTGATCGTGCGGGAGCCGGGGCGGTGGCCACGGCGCGCCCCGCAGATCGTCGCCGGCTCGTGCACACTGCGCGGCGGGGGCTCACGTTTGGCATCGAGGATCGTCTTATACGGGGAGATCACGGGGCACACCTCGTCATGACGTGGTTGGCGCCCGTGGGTCATCCGGACGGCCGATCCCGCCTGCGGCGGAGCCGGCGACGCGCCGCACCCAGGGGGTACCCGGCGCGCGGCACGGGGCCGAGATCGGGGTCAAGAAAGGGGGGTGGATGACCGAACACGCGGTGGTGGTCGCCGGCGGCGGTCCGACGGGGCTGATGCTGGCGGGCGAGTTGGCGTTGGCGGGGGTCGACGTGGCCATCGTCGAGCGGCGCGCCGGCCAGGACCTCGTCGGCGTGCGCGCGGGCGGTCTGCACGCACGCACCATCGAGGTGCTCGATCAGCGCGGCATTGCCGATCGCTTCCTGTCGCAGGGGAAGGTGGCCCAGATCGCGGGCTTCGCCTGGATTCGATTGGACATCAGCGACTTTCCCACCCGGCACAACTACGGGCTCGCGCTGTGGCAGGGCCACATCGAGCGCATCCTGGCCGGCTGGGTCGGCGAGCTGGCGGTGCCGATCCATCGCGGACGCGAGGTGACGGGCTTCGCGCAGGACGACACCGGCGTCGACGTCGCGCTGTCCGACGGTGAGTCGCTGCGGGCGGAATACCTCGTCGGGTGCGACGGCGGACGCAGCCTGATCCGGAAGGCGGCCGGCATCGCGTTCCCCGGGTGGGACCCGACAACCAGCCACCTGATCGCCGAGGTCGAGCTGGCCGAGGAGCCGGAATGGGGCTTACGCCGCGATGACAAGGGCATCCATTCCTTCGCCAGGTTGGAGGACGGACCGGTGCGGGTCATGGTGACCGAACAGCGCCTCGGCCGGACCGGCGAACCCACCCTGCGCGATCTCAGCGAGGCGCTCGTCGCTTACTACGGGACCGATTACGGGGTCCACAGCCCCACCTCGATCTCCCGGTTTACCGACATGACGCGGCAGGCCGCGGCCTACCGCGACCGACGGGTGTTGTTGGCCGGCGACGCGGCGCACGTGCATTACCCGGTGGGCGGACAGGGCCTCCAAATCGGTGTGCAGGATGCGGTGAACCTGGGCTGGAAGCTGGCCCAGGTGGTCAAGGGCGTGGCGCCGGACGGCCTGCTGGATACCTACCATGCCGAGCGCCACCCGGTCGCGGCCCGCGTGCTGCGCAACACGATGGCGCAAGTCGCGCTGCTCCGCACGGACGACCGCACCAGCGCCTTGCGCGACGCAGTGTCCGAGCTCCTCGGTATGGACGAGCCGCGCAAGCGAGTCGCCGCGATGATGTCCGGCCTGGACATTCGTTACGACCTCGGTGAGGGGCACCCGCTGCTCGGGCGCCGCGTGCCCGATCTCGACCTGGTCACCGCCAACGGCCCGCGGCGGGTCTTCGCCCTGCTGCACGATGCCCGGCCGGTGCTGCTCAACCTCGGCGAGCCCGGCGACTCCGACATCGCGCCATGGGCCCGCCGCGTGGTGGCGATCGACGCCACGCATGCCGGCGATTGGGAGCTTCCGGTCCTGGGCCAGGTCGCCGCCCCCGCTGCCGTGCTGATCCGACCCGATGGCTACGTCGCCTGGGTGGGTGACGGCACCGCGACCGGATTGCGCGACGCGCTGACGACCTGGTTCGGGTCACCGTGACGCGACGCGATGCCCGGCCGAGCCGACAGCCAAAGGGAGGAGACGTCGACTCGCCCACGTGATCGTCCGGGAGGGGAGCATGGACCTGACCGACGCTTCGGCCATCGATCCTGCGCGCGGGTGTCAACCACCTTGGCTCTCCCGCAAAGCGGATACTGCTGGCGAATTCCCGTTGCTGAGTGTCGAGCCCTTCGATGAAGGCGGAAGCAACGCGCAATGAGCCGACTCCAGCGCACTCTGCGAGGCGCTCCGATCAGGCTCAGCGGTCGTTGCCGAATTCGCCAGCCGTTTCGACTCCGGTGACGACGGCCAATGGCCGTGCGTGGGACGATCGGTTGCATCCCCTCCCTGTAGACACCGGCCGTGCAACGCGCGGCAGATCGGCGCAAGCGCGGTGCGACGGATGCGTTGCAGGCTGCTTCAATGACGGTAGTTCGTCGCACGGACTGCTTGGCGGCGTAAGGCATCTGTCGTGGTATGATCCAGGACAGATTCTCCACATCGACATCGATCGGAGGAAGGTCCGTTGCACGTCGCCGTCATCGGCGGGAGCGCCGCTGGCTCATTCGCCGCGCTGCTGCTGGCACGCGCCGGGCACGACGTCCGCGTCCTGGAGCGGGACCACCTCGAGCCCGCGCCCGACGTCGAGGCCGCCGCCGCGGCGGCGTTCCGCCCAACCGCGCCGCAGATCGTCCAGCCCCACATCGTCATGGCCAAATGCCGTGAGTTGTTGCGCGAGCGGTTGCCCGACGTCTACCGCGGCTTACTCGCCGCTGGTGTGGCCGAGGCCCCGCTCGCGACGCACATGCCGCCGTCCCTGGCCGATACGACGGCCGGACCCGGCGACGAGCGCCTGACCGTGCTGGCGACGCGGCGTTCGACGGTCGACTGGGTGTTGCGGCGTGCCGTCCTCGCCGAGTCCGGCGTGACGCTGCGGTGCGGCGTGCGGGTAGTGGGGCTCCGTGCCGATGCCGGCGAGCCCCCGCGCGTGACGGGCGTCCGCACCGACCAAGGCGACATCGAGGCCGATCTTGTCGTCGATGCCACCGGTCGCCGCTCCGCGATCGACCACTGGCTCCGCGCGATCGGCGCTCGCCCGACGCTCACATCGCGCGCAGAGTGCGGCACCGCGTATTTCAGCCGCCACTATCGTCTGCGCTCAGGGGCGGTTTTGCCCGGCCCCGCGACGACGCGCATCGTAGAGCGTCTCGACGAATTCGCCGCCGGCATCTGGGGCTGCGACAACGGGGCGATGCACCTCGCGGTCATTCCGCTGGGTGCAGATCACCGCTTCCGCGCCCTCATGCGCCCGGAGGTGTTGGAAGCGGTGCTGCGGACGGTGGCGGCCATTGCCCCCTGGCTGGAGGTGCTCGACCCGATCACCGACGTCTTCGCGATGGGCGCGGTGCAAAACAGCCTGCGCCGGCTCGTCGTCGGTGGCGTCCCGGTGGCCTTCGGCCTTCATGCGGTCGGCGACTCTGTGTGCACGACCAACCCGGTGTTCGGCCGCGGGCTGAGCCTCGCACTGTGGGGCGCCGTGGCCCTGACCGATTCGGTGGCGGAACGCGCGCGCGACCCGCTCGAACTGGCGATGGCGCTGGACGGACACGTGGCCACGCACGTTGCGCCCTTCTACGAGGACCAAGCGGCCATCGACGGCGCGCGAATGGCGATGCTTCGCCACACCATCTTCGGCGAGCCTGCTCCGGCCCCACCGGCCGTCGCGCCCGACCGCGTGAGCATGAACGAGATTCGCACGGCCGCGCGGTTCGATCCGACGGCGTTTCGTGCGCTCTGGACTCATGCGGGCATGCTCCGCGTGCCCGAGGAGATCTACACCGACCCGGCGGTCGTCGCGGCGACGCGCGGAGCGCTCCGCCGACACGGCAGTGGGCCACCGATGGCCCAACCGACGCGCGACGCATTGCTCGCCGCGCTCGGCTGATTCGGCGGCTTGGTCAACACCGCGTGGTGACCGGCGGGCGGGCGCACCGTCGCGAAGACAATGGGGCTCTCCCCCAATCCCGATGAAGCGAAGCTGCTTCCCACAACGGGTTGTGGTCGGGCGCCGATCGATGCCCCCGTCACCTGCCGGCTTCATCAACTTCGGGGAAGAGCCAGCACGTCGTGGCGAGGCGTGGACGGAGTCTCGGAACCCGAAGTCCCGTGAGACGTGGCCCGACGACGGAGGGAGTGGCAATGACGATGACCTTCGACAGCAAGATCGCGGTCGCGGTGCGGGACGACCTGCCGGTCTGGCAGCGGTTGAACATGACGGCATTTTTGGTCAGCGGGATCGCCGGGACCGGCGACGTGGTCGACAAGGAGTACGAAGACGCCTCGGGCAACCGCTACCTGCCGATGTTCCGGCAACCGGTGCTGATCTACGAGGCGCCGGCCGCGAAACTGCGGGTGCTCTACGAGCGGGCGATGCGGCGGCAGGTCCGGTTCTCGCTCTTCATCGACGAGTTGTTCGCCACCGGCAACGACGTCGACAACCGGGCGGCGATGCACGCGGTGGCGGCCAACGATTTGCGAATCGCCGGTTTGGCGATGCGGGCGGACCGCAAGGTGGTCGACAAGATCTTCGACGGGGTGCGGTTGCATTCGTGAGCGGCACCCGGCGCGGCCGATGCCGCGCCGGTGGCCGCCGATCACCATTCCCGCGGACGCCAGCGACGCCAGAGACCGGCGGCGAGCGACTCGGCGTCGGCGCGGATGCCGAAGCGGGCGAAGAAGCGACAGAGGTTGGCGATGTCGCGGGTGAGCAGTTCCCGCGCGTTGGTATTGACCTCGGGATCGACGGCCTGGGGAAAGTCGATGACCGTCGGCTCGCCCTCCCAGTAGAGGATGTTGAAGGCGGAAAGGTCGGCGTGGACGCGGCCGCAGGACAACCAGAGCTCGATCTCGCGCAGCAGCCGACCGAACAGCGGCTCGGCCGCGTCCGCCGCCAGCTCGGCGTGCTGGAGGAGCGGGGCCGGCGCGTCGAAGTCGCCGACGTAGGTCATCAGCAACGCTTGACCGCTCCGCGCCAACGGCTCGGGGACGGCCGCCCCGGCGCCGTGCAGCAACCGCAGCGTCTCGTACTCGTGGCCGACCCAGGTGTCCGCCTGCACCTCGCGCCCGACCCGCGACTTGCCGGCGACGGCGCGCCGCAAACGCTTGTCCGGAATCCAGCGCCCCTCCTCGTAGACCGCGCTGTTGTGGAACAGGCGGTGCTCGCGCGGCCGGTAGACCTTGGCGGCCAGGAATTCGTGGCCGGTTCGCGGCGACGCCCGGCAGCAGTAGACGGTGCCTTCCTTGCCGCTCTTGAGCACCTGCACGACGCCGGTGATCAGATCGTCCTCGACGAATTCGGTCAACGCGTCTTCGTACGTTTGCGTTTGGCTCACGCATTCCTCCACGCTCATCCATTGCGCCGCGCCCGTCGCCGGTCTCGGCCGGCGGACAGCACGACACCCGGTCGGTGTTATCCGTCCGGTGCGCGTCTGGATCAGCGGTGGGGAATCGATGGAGGAACCGGCGCTAAGGTCCGACGGGACCGGACCACGGCCGCAGGGAACGCAGGGCAACGCTGACCAGGAGGCACCGGACTGTCACGTCTTTCATGCTGGCCCCCTTTCGAACACGGTTCGCCCTGCGTCTGAGGACTTCTCGCCCGGCCCCGATTCGGCCGGTGTCAGGCGAGAAGCGTACTCTACCCGTTTGCCGCGGCATCGGCAACGATCGATGCGGCCGGGTTGCGACCGGCCGCCCGAAGAACGACGGCGATGTTGTCGGGTGACGGCTGGCGAGCCCCCTGCTCGATCTCGTGGACGAGATCGACGACGGCAACGGAGACCGGTGTGGCGATGCCACGGGCGCGGCCCTGGGCGACGACGTACCCGTTCATCTCGTCGATTTCGGTGGGGCGGCCCTTCGCGACGTCCTGGGCCATCGATGCCCGCCAATTGCGGGAACCCGCACCCGTCGGGGTCAGCAGGGTATCGAGCGCTTGCCGGGTCTCGGGACGATCGGCAGCGGCCCAGATCTCGGCGGGTTGGCCAGAGAAAGCGGGAACGCGGTAGCCGAGGGCAAGTCCGACCCGCGCCGATTCGGCGGCGAGCTGGATCGTGAGCGCTCGGCCGTCTTCGCGGCGGAGGACCTCGTCCGAACCGAGCCCCGCGAGCGCCTGGACGGGGTTGCCCATCGCGTTGGCGCAGAGTTTGGCCCAGCGCTCGCCCCAGAGGTTGTCGGTGACCTGGGCACCGTCGACGACGGCGAGCATCTCGGCGAGTTCCCGCACGCGCGGGGTGATCCGTCCGTCGTGCTCGCCGGCGCGGAAGACGTTGTGGCCGACGCCGGTTCCCTTCTCCATACCGCGCTCGACCTCGCCCGGCCGCCAAACGGCGACCCCGATCCGCGACATGACCAGTCCGACGGCGCGCTCCGGTCCGGTGACGGCGGCGACGATCGGGTCCGGCCAGCAGTTTTGGGCGGCGACGACGTAGCCGTCGGGGGCGAGGTGACGCAGCGCGAGCTGGGTGGCCCAGGCGGTGTCGTAGACCTTGGCGGCGACGAACCCGATGTCGAAATCGCGCGGCAGCCGCTGGGCCTCGTGGAGGTGGACGGCGGTGGGGTGGGCAGTGAATGGCTCGTGCGGACCGGTGGCGGCGATACCCTGCCGCCGGATCGTCTCGATTTGCTCGCCCCAGGCATCGACGAGGGTAACGTCGTGTCCGGCACGGACCAGGAAGGCGCCGAGGTAGCTGGCGATGGCGCCGGCACCGACGAAGAGGATCTTGTGGGTCATGAGCGGCTCCTACGAGATGGTTGATGCGGGGATTATCGCGCATTCGGCAGCAGGTCTTGGCAGATCGCCTACCAGAATTCGTCTCGTCCGGGCATGCTCCACGGCAGAGTCGGATGGGCTATCCAATCGCGCCCGGATTTGCTAGTCTGATCACAGGAGGAGAATTCTATGGGTGTGACGCTGACTCCACGGGCCGAGGAGTTGATCCGACAGAAAGTCGCCAACGGCCCATATCAGAGTGTCGATGAGGTCATCGAGGAGGCACTCGAAGCGCTTGATGAGCGGGATCGGCTGGCCAGACTGAGGGCCGCAATCGCGACCGGAGATGCGCAACTCGCGCGCGGCGAAGGCATTCCGTACACCCCGCAGTTGATGGACGAGATCGAACGCGAGGCCGAAGAAGCCTACCAACGGGGCGAGCAGCCAAGACCCGATGTCTGCCCGTAGGCGACGCCTTACCTTCACGCCCGAAGCACGACAGGACATCCGCGACATCCTCATCTACACCGAGGGTCGATGGGGCAAGCGCCAGCGGAGCACCTACAAGACGAAGCTTGACCAAGGCATCCAAATCCTCGTTCGGTACCCGTATCGCGGCCAAGCTCGTGACGATGTTTCCCCGGGTTTGCGCGGTCTTCTCGTCGAAGCGCACACGGTCTACTACCGCGTCGAGGACAAGGCGGTAAACGTCATCCGCGTGTTGCACAGCGCCATGGATGTCGCTTCTCACATCCGGCATTGACTGCTCTTGTTGTGACAGCATTGCGGCTGCTTGGCCGCAGCGCGCGTCTGGTGATCCAGCATGGCAACCTTTGAGGGCGATTCACAGCGACCGGCATCCGCTAATCATCGTCAAGCCTCCGTCCTCAGCCGTGGATCGAGCACGTCCCGCACGGCGTCGCCGAAGATGTTGATGGCGAGCACCAGGACGGCAAGGGCGAGACCGGGGTAGAGGACCGTCCAGGGCGCCAGCTCCATCGTCGTGCGGTTTTCGCTGAGCATCGAACCGAGGGAGGGGGTCGGCGGGACGGCGCCGAGACCGAGGTAGCTGAGGGCCGCTTCGAGGATGACGGCGCCGGAGAGACCGAGCGCGAGTTGGACCAGGATCGGGGCGGCGACGTTGGGCAGGACGTGGCGGGTCATGACGCGGGACGACGTCGCGCCGGCGGCGACCGCGGCCTGGACGTATTCGACGTTCTTGACGGAGAGGGTCGACCCGCGGACGATGCGGGCGAAGACCGGGGTGTAGATGGTGGCGATCGCGACGACGATACTGGTCAACCCCGCCCCGGCGACCGCGACGATCAGGATCGCCAGCAGCACCGCCGGGAAGGCGAAGAGGACGTCCATCAGCCGCATGATCAGGTACTCCGGCCAGCGGCCGACGTACCCGGCGACCAGACCGAGCGTCGTGCCGACGAGCGCTGAAGCAAAAACGGAGACGGCGCCGACCAGCAACGAGATGCGGGCGCCGTAGAGCACGCGGCTGAGGATGTCCCGACCGAAGAAGTCGGTGCCGAGCAGCGCGTCCCGACTGGGCGCCATCAGCACCTTGGTCGGCGCCATCGCCGTCGGGTCGGCCGGTGCGATCAGCGGCGCGGCCAGCGCGGCGATCACGATCAGGACGAGCACCACACCGGCCGCGAAGCCGAGCCGGCTCTGACGGGCGAAGCGGGCAAGCCGCGTCCGCGGACCGGTCGCGCGCGGCTGGGCGAGCGGGGCCCCGGCGGCGACGGCGCTCACGGTCGCCGGATGCGGGGATCGACGAGACCGTAGACGACGTCGGTGAGCAGGTTGACGAGGACGAAGCAGCCGGCGATGAAAAGCGTCGTCCCCTGCACCAGCGGGTAGTCGCGCTGCAAGACGGCGTCGAGCGCCAGCCGGCCGACGCCGGGGATGGCAAACAGTTGCTCGACGATGACCGTGCCGCCGAGCAGGTATCCGGTCTGGATGCCGACCACCGTGATCACCGGCACCAGCGCGTTCCGCAGCGCGTGACCGAGCACGACGGCGCGCCCGGACAACCCCTTCGCCCGCGCCACCGTCAGGTAGTCCTTTTTCAACTCCTCGAGCAGCGCCGAGCGGGTCATCCGCATGATCGAGGCGGCGAGGAGCGCGCCGAGCGAGATCGCGGGCAGGACCAGCGAGCGCAGGTTCGCACCGAGACCGTGGGAGATGGGGACGAATCCGGTCGTCGGCACGACGGACCACCGGAGCGAGACGAAGAGGATCAAGAGGGTGCCGAGCAGGAAATTCGGAATCGAGAGTCCGACCAGCGCCACGATCCGCGCCAGCGCATCGACGACCCCGTTGCGCCGGACCGCCGAAAGCAGACCGGCCGGGATCGCCAGCACCAGCGAGGCAACCGTCGCCAGGACCGCCAACTCGAGCGTCGGCGGCAACCGCGAGACGATCACGTCGACCACCGGCTCGCGGGTCCGCAACGAGCGCCCGAGATCACCGGTCAGCGCATTGCCCAACCAGACGACGTACTGCACCGGCACCGGTTTGTCGAGCCCGTAGGAGCGGGCGATCGCCTGCCGCTGCTCGTCGCTGACGTCCGGCCCGATCCCGAGCATGACGTCGACGAAACTGCCGGGAATCAAGTGCATCGCCCCAAACACGAGCACCGAGATCCCCAGCAACGTCGGCAAAAACACGGTGACGAGGCGGCGGGCGAGGTACGTCAGCATATCCAAGTGGTGAGGCGGCAAGGCGGCGAGGCGGCAAGGGTAGAACGGATCGTGTCCCTCCTTTCCGCCTCGCCGCCTTGCCGCCTTGCCGCCTCGTTCAGCTCACGCTCGTCTGTTTCAGCGCGTCGCCCAAGTAGATGTCGGTCGCGGTGGGGGCGAACCCCTGGACGGTGTCGCGGAGGGCGAAGTAGGCGGTGCGGGTGAAGAGGAAGAGGGCCGGGGCACCCTGGACGATCAGGGTTTCGGCCTGGTGGTAGACCTCGTGGCGGCGGGCCGGGTCGACGGTGGTGCGTCCCTCGTCGAGGAGTTGGTCGACCTGGGGATCACTGAATTGGAAGGCGTTGACGGAACCGCCGGTGTGGAAAGCGGGGTAGATGGCGCGATCGGGGTCGTTGCCGCTGCCGTTGTAGCTGACGAAGGTGGCGAAGTCGCGGCTCTTCCAGCGGTCGATGAAGGTGCCCCATTCGACCTGATCGAGCGTCACGTTGATCCCGACGTCCTTCAGTTGCGACTGGAGGACGAGGGCGATGTTGATGAATTCGGGATACAGGGGAGACGCCAGGATCGAGAGGTCGAAGCCGTCGGCCAGATTCGCCTCGGCCAGCAGCGATTTCGCCTGGTCGACGTCGCGGCTGTAGAGCGGCAACTGGTCGACCGGGATCGCCCAATCGCCGAGGGTGGGGACGATCGGCCCGGTGAGGCTGCCTTCGCCGAAGAAGACGGCGTCGAGCACGGCCTTGCGATCGACCGCCAGACTGAGCGCCTGGCGCACCTTGACGTTGTCGAGCGGCGGGCGCTTGCAATTGATGCCGAGCAGGTAGTAGTCGGTCGTCTCCTGGGTGACGACCTGGACGCCGTCGGCGCGGCTGGCCAGACTGACCGCGGCCGGACTGACGAGCGAGGTCAGTCCGATCTCGCCGGTACGGATCGCCGCCAGGCGCGCGGCCTCGTCCGGGAGAATGCGGTAGGTCAGCGACGCCAGGTGCGGCAGTCCCTGCTCCCAGTACGACGGGTTGGCCTTCAGGACCGTTTGCGTGTCGCGGGTCCACTCGGCGAGCGAGAATGGTCCCGTGCCGACCATCGTCGCCTGGAGATCGCCCGCGTTTTGGGGGACGATCGCCGCGTAGTCCGAGGAGAGGGTCGCCAGGAGGGGTCCGTACGGTTGCTTGAGGTTGATCCGCACGGTGCGGTCGTCCGGCGTCTCGATGCTCGCCACGGGATCGAACTGGCTGAGCCAGGGCGAGTTCGTCGCCGGGTCGATGATGCGGTCGAAGGTGTACTTGACGTCCGCGGCGGTCAGCGGGTTTCCGTTGTGGAAGGTGACGCCATCCCGTAGGTGGAAAACGAACGTCTTGTCGTCGGGGTTTTCCCAGGATGCGGCCAACTCCGGTTGGGCCTGCCCGCTCTCGTCGAAGGCAACCAATTGTTGGTAAACCGGCGCCATGATCTGAAAACTCGAAGCGGCGGTGACGAGCGCGGGATCGAGCCCGACCGCCTCCTGCGCCTTCCCGATCACCAGATCGCCGGCCGGCCCCGCCGCGGCCGTTCCTTCCTGGGCCAGCGCAGCGCCGGCCCGCGACCTGCCGACCGCGGCAGCGCCGATGCCGCCTCCCGCGAGGCGCAACAGATCACGACGATTGACGTTGACCCGATCCATCGTCCGTTCCTCCTTCTGTCGTGGTCGGTCGCAGCAGCATCCGTGCCAGCGGTAGCCTACCGCGTCGCCGTCCTTCGCGGAGACGGCAGCACCAGTTTGCCGAGGGTGACGGCGTGCCGGGCCCCGGTCGCCCCCGGCACGTTGGTCGGCAGCCCCTCCAGTGCGTCGTGCGCGAGGAGGGCAAAGGCCATCGCCTCCTTGGCCCGGCCGTCGACCCCGTAGGCATCGACCGGTTCGACCGGAACCGGCGCCAACTCCTCGCGCAGCATCCGCATCAGGGTCGGGTTGCGGCTGCCGCCGCCGCCGACCAGGACTTCGTCCAACGCGGGCAACCACCGCCGATAGGCATCGGCGATCGAGCGGGCGGTCAAGGCCGTCGCGGTCGCGACGAGATCGCACGCCCGCTGCCGAACCTCCGGCGCAGTCTCCGAGATCGGCGTGTCACCCAAAGCTCCAAGCCCGAAGCTCGAAGCTCGGTCCTCCTCCAGGAGACGGCGGGCGAAGTCGAGCCCGTAGCGCTCCCGGCCGGTCGTCTTCGGCGGCGGCGCGGCGAGGTACGGGTCGCGCAACAGGTCGTCGAGCAGGCCGCGATCGACGGTCCCCGCGGCGGCCAACGCTCCGTCCCGGTCGAACGTCGCGGCACCGCCGGTCAACAACGTCACCAACCCGTCGATCACCATGTTGCCGGGACCGGTGTCGAAGGCGCGGACGGCGTCGAGATCGCATCCCGCCGGTAAGGAGGTGACGTTGCCGATACCGCCGACGTTCTGGACGGCGCGGTTCCGGGACGGGTGGCGGAGGACGACCCAATCGAAGTAGGGGACGAGCGGTGCCGCCTGCCCGCCTGCCGCGACGTCGGCAACGCGGAAGTCGGCGACGACCGCTACGCCGGTTCGCTCCGCGATCACCGCCGGTTCCCCGATTTGGAGGGTGGCGGTCCGCGCGAGGGGCCAGGCGGGGTCCGGTCCCGGTTCGTGCCAGACGGTTTGGCCATGGGAGCCGATCACGTGGACGTCGTTCACCGGTATGCCGGCGCGCGCGCAGACGGCCAGCGCCGCATTGGCGAAGAGATCGCCGAGGACGGCATTGAGCGAACAGAGGCGGGCAACCGCGTGCGGGGCGTCGTCGGCGTAGAGGGCCAGGAGTTCCGCACGGACCTCGGTCGGGTACGGCGTCGAGTCGAACGCAACCGATTCCAGGCGCGCATCCGCGCCGGCGCCGGTGATGCGCACGAGCGCCGCGTCGATGCCGTCGGCAGAGGTCCCGGAGATCAAACCGACGCAGAGGCGGCCGTCTCCTGTCCCATCCGGTGGGGTCTGCATGCTGCTCATCCTTCGTGCAGAGCGGCGGCGACCGCCGCGTGAAAGGCGGGCCGGATCGCCTCGATCTCCGGTCGTGCCGTCGGGTGCAGCCGGTTCGTCAGCAGGACGACGATCAACTCCCGCGCCGGCTCGATCCAGAGCGATGTTCCCGTAAATCCGGTGTGTCCGTAGGCGCACCGGCCGAGTGGGACGCCGGGATCGGCGATCCCCGCCGGCGGTACGGAAGGAACGACGCGCCAACCGAGTCCCCGCCCCGGCGCCTGCTCGCGGGTTGCCTCGGCCGCGATCTCCTCGCCGAAGAGTCGGTTTCCGTTCCAGGTGCCGCGCTGGAGCCAGAGGGCACCGTAGCGGGCGAGGTCGGTCGCGGTGCCGAAGAGTCCGGCGTGACCCGAGATGCCTGCCAGACCGTAGAAGCAATTGCCGTCGTTGACCTCGCCCCAGATGACGTCCCGCCGCCAGCGGGGAAATGCACCGGCGCGCTCGCCGCACATCGCGATCTCGGTCGCATTGCCGCGCTCGGTCGCGGCGGTCCGCGGTCGGTGCGATGGGGACGGGGTGTAGGTCGTTTCGCGGAGACCGAGCGGCGCGAAGATCTCGGTCGCGGCGAAGCGGGCGACGTCCAGACCGCTTATCCGCCGGATGACCTCGCCGAGCAGCATAAAGCCGAGATCGCTGTAGACGACCTCCTCGCCTGGTGCGGCGACGGGATCGACCCGCGCGATCGCCTCAAGGTACGCCTTCGGACCGGTGCGATCGAGGTAGAGCGGCAGCCAGGCCGGGAGTCCGGCACTGTGACTGAGCAGGCGTCGGATCGTCACGCCGCGCTTCCAACCCGCCAGACCGAATTCCGGTAACGCCGCGCCGGCGGGCTCGTCCAGGGCCAGAGCGCCCCCGGAGACCAACCGCAGGATCGACGGCAGGGTTGCGACCACCTTGGTCAGCGAGGCGAGGTCGAAGATGGTCTCGCCGGCCATCGGGATCGCGACCGGTTCGCGCACCGCCAACCCGGTGGCGCGGTGCAGGTGTACGTCGCCGTCGCGCGTGATCAGGGCGACGGCTCCGGCGTACGCTCCCCGATTCATCCCTTCGACGACGATGCGCCAAGCTGCGTCGAGTCGGGTGTTGGGTGTGCCGTCGTTTAGGGCTCGATCGTCCAACGCTGCGATCCCGATTTCACGACCGGTGACTTGGAGGGCATGCTACCACCGATGAAAGCACTCTATGTCGCTCGCCGTAGCAACCGTTTTCGCATCAATAGCAGGCGACATCCAGACCTCACATCCGTCTTTATCCGACAAGATCGAATTGCACGTACTGCCCACCCTTGCGTACTCCACGGGACGCCAACCCGACCTGCTCGTCATGCACTCGACCGGCGACGGGGAATGCATTGCCAGCGGGATCTCGCGCCGTTTCTCCAGCACCGAAATCGCGTGCCCTTGTTGCATGTGGGTGCCTCCCACTTTGCAACAAGGGGAACGATCATGGCAACCAACGTCGTAACCGTCGACGGTCGGGGGCGGATCGCGGTGCCTTCGACGCTGCGTGAGCAACTGGACCTCAAGCCAGGCGACGCCCTCTTCGTCCAGGTCGAAGAAAACGGCTCTGTACTCCGGCTCGCCAAGGCCATCAATCCGTTCGAGTCGTTCGCGGCCTTGGGCGAACGCGAGTATCGCGCGGGGCGAACGAAGAACCTTCGCACCTTTGCCGCCGAAGAGGGGATCGCATTGGATGACGACGACCCCCTTTCGGATTGAACTGGTTCGAGATGCCGAAAAGGATCTGAAGCGACTGCGTCCCTGGACCGCTCAGGTGACTCGCCAATTGCTCCGGCTCGAACAAGAGCCGACGGCGGGTCACCCACGCTCCGGCATCTTGCACGGCACCCGGTCCCTGGAATTCAACCTGAAGGGGAGTGGCGCATACCGTGCGGTCTACGTGATTCTCGATGAGAATCGCGTCTGCGTCGTCCTCATCGTGGGACCGCACGAGAACATCTCCGCCAGGGCGGAGCGTCGTTATCGCGCGTGGCTGAAGCGGGTAGAGATTGAGTCGTTGCGCCAAAGATGATGGACATTGCCCGGCGCGACTTCGACGTGCGATCTCCTGCACCGAGGAATGGGTATACGAGACACGATCGCCTTCTGATACGGACTCACGCCGTCGAGAACGCGAAGACCGTCGTCGATGCGAACGCCTCGCCGGGGCGGAGGACGGTCGAGGGAAAGGTGGGCTGGTTGGGCGAGTCGGGGAAGTGCTGGGTTTCGAGGGCGATGCCGTCGCCCTGGCGGTACATCCGGCCGGAGGTGCCGACGTCGGTGCCGGCGAAGAAGTTGCCGGTGTAGACCTGGATGCCGGGTTGGGTCGTCGAGACCTCCAGTGTGCGACCGCTGCCGGGATCGACGAGGGTGACCGCGGGGAGGAGGGACGCGTCGTCGGGGCGGGGACGGTTGAGCACGAAGTTGTGGTCGTAACCGCGGCCGATGACGAGCTGCGGGTGGCCGTCGCGGATACGGTCGCCGATCCGCCGGGGTGTCGTGAAGTCGAGCGGGGTACCGGCGACGGGGGCGATCTCGCCGGTCGGGATCAGGGTCGCGTCGACCGGGGTGTAGTGGCCGGCGTTGACCTGCAAGACGTGATCTTCGATGGAGCCGGAGCCCTCGCCGGCGAGGTTGAAGTGGGCGTGGTTGGTGAGGTTGAGGACGGTCGGTTTGTCGGTGGTGGCGTAGTAGTCGAGGCGGAGGGCGTTGTCGGCGGTAAGGGTGTAGGTCACCGCGACCGTCAGCGTGCCTGGATAACCTTCCTCGCCGTCGGGGCTGATGCGGCTGAGTCTAACGCCGCGTCCACCGGTGCCCGGGATCTCCTCGGCGTCCCAGATGTGTTTGTCGAAACCGTTGATCCCGCCGTGCAGACTGTTCGGCGGGTTGTTGATCGCCAGGTGGTAGGTCTGACCGTCGAGGGAAAACGTGCCGCGGGCGATGCGGTTGGCGTAGCGGCCGGCGATGCAGCCGAAGTAGGGATGACCCGCCAGATAGCCGTCGAGCGTCGGCAAACCGAGGACGACGTTGGCGAGGTTGCCGTCGCGGTCGGGGACCTCGATCGAGAGGATGATGCCGCCGTACGTGGCGATGCGGACGATCATGCCGCCGGAATTGGTGAGCTTGAAGACCTCGATGGATCGACCGTCCACCATGCCGCTCGGCTCCTTTGTCTCGCGCGGACCAGGGTTCGTTCGTGCGATCGTTGCCGTTTAGGTTATCGCAATCTTCCCGCCAAAGTGGCCCGCCCCATTCTCGGCAAACTGGTCCTCGCCGTTTGATCCGCGTTGGCGGTACCCTCTCCACCAACCGGGAATGCCGCGTCCCCGGTCTGCCGCACCGACGAGGAGCCGAGATGACCGCACCCACCACCGATTCCGCGATGTACCAAACCATGCACCGCCAGCCGGACGATCTGCGCCGCGTCCTCGACACCGGCTGGGAACCGGCGCGGGAAGCGGCCGGTCTCATCCAGAACGCGAAGCGCGTCTTCGTGACCGGGATCGGCACGAGTTACCACGCCTCGCTCGTCGGGTCCTGGCTGCTGCGCGCGGCCGGGGTCGACGCGCGCGCCGTCTCCTCGTTCGACCTCGCGGTCTACCCCGACAGTTTCGGCGTCACGGTGGACGACGCCGTGATCGTGATGGCGCACACCGGGGTGAAATCCTACTCCGCACTGGCCATGCAACGGGCCAGCGAGGCCGGGGCAACCGTCCTCTCGGTCGGCAGCCTGACGGCGGAACACCCCGGTTCGCGCTTGGTCCTGCGGACGGTCGAACGCGAAAAGTCGGCCGCCTACACCTCGTCCCACCTGACCGCGATGACCGTCCTGGCGCAGGTGGCGACGGAACTCGGCGCCGGCTTCCGCGATGCCTTGGGACGGTTACCGGATCAGGTGGCGGCGGTCCTCGCTCGCCAGGACGAGGTGCTGCCGATCGCCAAAGAAGCGGTCAATCGCCGGGTCTACGCCGCCGGCGCCGGCCCGAACGAGGCGACGGCCACCGAGTTGGTGATCAAGGCGCGCGAGGCCGCCTACGGGCACGTCGACGGTCTGCCGGTCGAACAGTTCTTGCACGGACCGATGGTCGCCGTCAACGCCGGCGACCTCGCCGTCCTCGTCCACGTCCCCGGTGCCGCCGCCGAACGGGTCGCCCAGGTCGCGGCCGTCCTCAACGCGATCGGCGCCCGCCTCTGGATCGTCGGTCAACCGGTCGCGGCGACACCGCGGGCGACCGTCTTTGCCCTCCCCACCGTACCGGAGATGATCTCCCCGCTCCTGGCGGTCGTGCCGATGCAGGTCCTCGCCTACCAGATGGCCGTCGAGAAGGGGCTGAACCCCGACACCTTCCGGCGCGATAATCCCGTCTACAAAGACGCGTTTGGTCTGCTGAAACTCTGAGGCGATAGGCGTCAGGCGCTAGGCGTTAGGAGAACGAACGGTCTCGTACCCCTAACGCCTATCGCCTATCGCCTACGGGAGGAACATGAACGCCCATCTCACCGCCGGTCTCGCCGTCCTCGACGAGATCTACGACGGCCTTGCCGAGTTGATCGGCCGAACGGACGACGACGCCCTCAACTGGACGCCGCCGGTGCCGGACGCCAACTCGATCGCTGCGCTCGTCCGCCACATCGCCGGTTCGACCGACGCCTGGTTCCGCCGTGCCCTCGACGAGACGTCCCAGCGCGACCGCGACGCCGAATTCCGCTACCACGGCACCGGGCAAGAACTGACCGACCTCATCGCCGCATCCCGCGCCACGCTGCGCGACCTGGCCGAACGCCTCGACGCCGTCGACCCCGCCGCCGTCCGCCGCTACACGCGCCTCGGCGACGACCACGAGTCGGCCCTGACCGTCGCCTGGTGCGTCGAGCACGCCCTCGTCCACGCGGCCGAACACTGGGGCCAGATCCAGCTCAACCGGCAACTCGCTGACGCACGGGAGGCGCTAGGCGATAGGCGTTAGGCGTTAGGAGAAACGAGGTGCGGGCGATGAGGCACGGCGCGAATGGGAACGGCGATCGTCGTATCCCTAACGCCTAACGCCTATCGCCTCCCGATCAGGTGCCGCTTCCCGCTGTCCGCCAGCCCCGCTCTCACCCGTTCCGCGGTCATCCAGTCCTCGTACGGGATCGCCAGCGGCGCGTCGATCCGCACGAGGTCGGGGGAATGGCTGCGGATCGCCGCTTCCGCCAACAGGTACCCGTGGTTCTCCAGCACGTTCATCTCGTCGGGCGAGAACGCGTCGAGGTCGGTGCGCACCTCGGAGATCACGTCGTCGACGAGTTCCTCCTCGTACCCGCGCGATTTCGCCGGGTAGTGACTGGTGACGCCGCCGATCCCCCAGTAGGTGCCGCGCAGTTCTTCCTTGAGGAACCCGGCGATCAGCCACCGCTTCCGGAGATTGCGCGCCTGGCTCTCCGCGATCGAGGCGTAGCGCATCAGGCGCCAGAAGACGCCGTGGTCCTGTTCGCCCTCGAACACGGCCCCGCCGTCCGAGACGAGGACGGTCGCGTGGTCCTTCCAGACCGGCTCCAATCCCATGTTGTCGTAGACACCGCCGTCGCTCAGTCCGATGCGCGCCAGGAGGTCGGCGCGGTCCGCCTTCTGATATTTCCCCGGATCCCGAAAATCCGTCGCCGCCAGCCCGACCGGCAGCGGATCGAACAGCGGCGGACAGCAGGAGGAAGCGGCAACGGCGAGCGCCGCCGGCCAATCGCCCGGTACCGGTCGCACGTATCCGGCCTGGTAGTCGCCGACGCGACCCTTCACGTCGCCGAACTGGTGCGAATCGAACACCCAGTTGACGCCGAACGTCATGTCGGTCGCGCAGAAGACGAACCGCGGGTTGGCCGGCAACTCGCCGAACCGCTCCGGGATCAGGTGCTGCTCGTACTCGTCGGCCAGGGCGCGCACCCCGGCGCTGCCGTCGGTCCAGTTCCACGGCAGCAACCGCTTGCCCAGCGGTCCGGTACGGATGTTGCGCCGGGCAAAGGTACGCATCGGTTCGGCCACGGTGCGGTCCCAATCGGGAATGGCCGTGCCGGACTGCGGCCAGGTGGCGGCCTGCCGCGCCAGCACCGCGGCGATGATGCTGCCGCCGGAGACGGAGGTGAAGGTGTCGATGCCCGTCAGGATTCCCAACTCGTTCAACCGGCGCAGGGCGCCCAGGTGGAAGAGCGCCGCTCGGTACCCACCACCGGAGAGGCAGAGCGCGGTGCCACGGCGTTCCGCCTTCGGCAGCGGCAGGTACTCCCTGGCGGCGCGCTCTGCCTCCGCCATTGCGGCGTCGCTCGTCGTCGACGCGGATTCGCTCGCCATCGGACACCTCCGGGAACAGGACGTGGCGGTCTTCACTCCTGGCGGGCCGGCGACCGCTGCCGGTCGCACGGAGCGAGGACCCCATTCTACGCCCGGTTCGCCCGCCGTCCGTCGTTCGTTTGCAGGACGTCCGCATCGCCACTGCCAGCACCTCTTCGTCGCCGGGGTTTCCCTTGCAGCACCGATGTTCTACGATGTAGTCCGCGCCCCGCGGTCGATGTCGCGCGGCCCCGCAACGCGCGGTTGTCCATCACCAAGGATCCATCCGTGACGACCTCAACCCTCGCATTCCCCTTGATCGGTCCCGGCGGCGAACCGGTCGATCTCTGGCGCACCCTGAACTCCCACGGCGTCGCCAGTCTGCCGCCGATGCGGTTGGACGAAACGGCCCGAACGCTGACGGTCACCATGCCGCTGCCGCCTCACCCACCGCGGACGGTCTCGATCGGCGCGGGAAAACCCGGTTTCGGCGCCGTCGTGGTCTCCGGTCCCCGACCGGGAAAGGCGGAGACCGCGGCGATCCTCGCCGGCGTCAAGCACCTGCTGCGGTTCGACCAGGATCTGTCCCCCTTTTACGCCCTCGCCGCCCACGATCCCGATCTGGGTTGGACAACGCGCGGCGCCGGACGGATGACCCGCTGCGCCACCGTCTTCGAGGACGTGGTCAAGACGATCTGCACCACCAACTGCACCTGGTCGGCGACGGAGCGGATGGTCGGCGCCCTCGTCGAACACCTCGGCGAACGCGCGCCCGATGCCCCCGCCACCGGTCCCTGGGGCCGCACGTTCCCGACCCCCACCGCGATGGCGACCGCGAGTGACGACTTCTACAAGAGCGTCGTCCGCTGCGGCTATCGCGGTCGCTACCTCCAGACGCTCGCGGGCACGGTCGCCGGCGGCGAATCGGATGTGGAATTGCTCGGGCGGGCGACACCGGACGAACTGCCGGACGACGACCTCGCGAAGCGACTCCTGGCCTTGCCCGGCGTCGGCCCCTACGCGGCCGCCCACATCATGATGATGCTCGGCCGTTCCTCCCGCCCGATCTTCGACTCCTGGACCCGCCCCAAATACGCCCGCCTCGTCGGCCGCGAGTCGGTCCCCGACGCCGAGATCGCCGAGCGGTTCCGCCCCTTTGGCCGGTACGCCGGGCTGGCCTTCTGGTTGTTCGTGACCCGCGACTGGATCGACGATTGAGCCACCCCAACGACGCCCCGCGCGTCGTCCCGCTCCAACCCACGCATGCCCCCGCCTGCGAGGCCATCGCCCGCGCCCTCCCCGATTGGTTCGGCCTGGAAGACGGCCTGCGCCAGCTCCGCGCCGACGCGGAGCGCGGGCCGGGTTGGGTGGCCGTCGTCGCCGGCGACGTCGTCGCCTTCCTCACCCTGCGCCGACACTTCGCGGAAACCTGGGAGATCACCTGGCTGGCCGTCGCCCCCGCCCGCCGCCGCCGCGGCCTCGGACGCCGCCTGATCGACACGGCGGCCGGGCAATGCCGGGCGGCCGGCGCTCGCCTGCTCCTGGTCGAAACGCTCGCCGACACCGTGCCGAGTCCGGCCTACGCCGAGACGCGCGCGTTCTACCGGAGCGTCGGTTTCGTCCCCCTCGTGGTTCTGCCGGAGGTCTGGGGACCAGAGAATCCCTGTTTACTCCTCGTGCGTGCCCTCTGACAGCGGTCGTCATGCGTAGGAGTGGGCCGGTGGCCGCGAGACCGCCGTCGCCTCCGCCGTGTCGACTCGCGGCGTTCGGCCAGGACCGCCGCGTGCTCCGCGTTGACCGGCGCCGCGGCCAATGCGGTCTGCGCCGCGACGGCCGAGCACGCGACGGCCATCTGGGGGATCGTCACGAACCGGTAACCGCGACCGCGCAGATTGTCGATGATCCGCGGTAGCGCCCGTCCCGTCGATCTCGCGGTGGCCGGGCCGTCGATGTGGAACTCGACGATCGCCCCGTCGTAAGCGTTGCCGACCACGCGCCGGTAGACGTCGGCCTCGTACGCGGTTTCGTCGTAGTCGCGCGCCGCGATCCGCCACCCGACCGGCAGGTAGCCCTGGCCCACGATCAACGAGACCACCCGACCGTCGATGGCCGCGGCGTACGGCGTAAACCAGGGACCGGGCGGGGCGCCGAGGACCTGCTCAATCGCCTTCCCGGCCCTCTGGATGTCCTTGACCACGTTGGCGTCGGATTGGGTCGTCAGCTCGCGCCGGGCGTAGCCGTGGCTGCCGATCACGTAACCGTCGGCCGCCAACCGATTCAGCAGCGTCCCGTTCCGCTCGGCCCACCAACCCATGACGAACATCGTCGCCGGCACGCCCCGCCCCTTCAGCGTCGCCAGGACGCCGGTGTCGAACCGGTCGCCGATGCCGACGTTGAAGATGAAGGCGATCCGCTTGCAGCCGGACGCGCCCTGGTCGAGGT
The DNA here is from genome assembly GCA_036558305.1 of Thermomicrobiales bacterium. Taxonomy (GTDB): domain Bacteria; phylum Chloroflexota; class Chloroflexia; order Thermomicrobiales; family UBA6265; genus DATBFX01. Next base: position 24,021 of record DATBFX010000204.1, read on the forward strand.
AGCGGATTTGCCCGCTGCCGACGACCGAGAAGACCGAACCGGCGCTGAGTCCGCTCGTCTGCCCGACCGCCGAAATCCGGTGACCGCCGTGACCGCTCGACACCGGGACCGTCAGCTTCGCATCGGCTTTCCCGCTCGACGCGACGGTGACCCTTTTCCAGACGCTGGACGTGGCACCGGAATAGCTGTACCAGCGGACCACGACGACCTCTCCGGCACGGAAGCCGCGCAGACGCACGGTCACCGCCGCCCCGGCCTGACCGCTCGCGGGCGAAAGCCCGAGACTGGGCGGGCGCACCCGGAAGGTGGTCACGACCTTCACCCCGGCTCCGTCCACCACCGTCACCTGCCAGGAACCGGCCGCGACGGCCGGGACGGCGAAGCGTTTGCTGCCGCTGCCGTCGTCGGCGGCGGTGAAGCGGGCGAGCGTTTCGGCGATCCCCTGCCAGCGGATGCGGAGACCGCTCCCGGGCCCGAATCCCTGGCAGGTGACGGTGATCGATTGGCCGATGACCCCACCGGTCGTGCTCAGCGTGCAGGTCGGAGCCAACTCGGCCACCCCGACCCCGGCGCCCGGCGTCGGGGTGCGCGTGGCACGGCGGGTCGGGGTCGGCGTCGAGGTCGGCGGCCGGGCGGTCGGGGACGGTGTCGCCGTGACGGGGGGCGCCTCGGACGCGGTGGGAATCGGCGTCGGCACCAGGGTCGGCGTCGCCGGCGGTTCCGGCGTGAGAGTTGGCGTCGCGGTCGGTTCGTCGGTCGGGGTCGGCGGTTCGGTCGGGGTCGCCGTGGGTGTCTCCGTCGCGGTCGGTTCCAAGTCTGCCGCATCGTCCGGTGTTGCGCTCGCGGCGACGGCGGTCTCGTCGCGTGCAGAGGCGGTGGACACCCGAACCGACGGCGACAGTCCCGCCAGGACCACCGCCAGTCCGGTCACGACGATTGCGAGCGATCGCATCGGGTGCCGTCGCACCACGCATCCCTTCCCCGACGTGGTCGTCGCGGGCCAGAGGAGAAGACGGGGCTGTTGCTCGTGGCGCAATCATACCCGAATCGCGACGAGAGCGAACGATCCGTCCTCAGCGGCTCGCCTCGCGACCGGCGTGGCCGGGGCGACGCCTGCGAGTTCCACCAGCAGACCGTCCCCATCGCCGGTCGGCACGAAGATCGTCCCGTTCGTCGCCCAGGTATTCCCCCCGGCCGGCCGCACCGGTTCGGCAGCCGGGATACCGCCGAGCAGCGGCGTGACCTCGCCGCCGACCGCCTCGACGAGCAGGGCACCGACGTCCCCGACCCACGAGACTATCAAGATCGACCGGCCATCGGGGGAGAATGAGGCACCCACGGTCGCCGTGACGTCCGAAGCTGCCGCGGTCGCCTCGCCGCCTGCAAGAGTCCCCAGCGGCGTCACCGCTCCGGTTGCGAGATCGAGGATCGCCCACGGCGAACCGTCCCAACGGTCGAGCGGTTGAGGATAGTGAACGAGGGCCAGGTCGCCGCCGGCCGAGAGTTCGGCCAGGACCGGCGGCCCGCTCGCCGGATCGGCGCCGGTGATCTGCCGCCACCCTTGCCCGTCGACCCCAAATTCCCAGACCCCATTCCGCCTGTCGCCTTCGTCGGGAAGCACCTCTGAATAGACGATCCGTCGTCCGTCGGAGGACCAGAGCGGCTTGACGAACATCGCCCCGTCCCGGTCCCCGAGGGACAGCAACGTCGTCTCCCTTCCGTCCGCGATCCCGACGCGAACGATGGGCGTCGGGGCGGCATCTCGCTGCCAGACCGTGCGGGCGAAGACCAACGCCGTCCCATCGGGCGACCAGGCCGGGTTGGTATCCAGATAGACGTCGGTGCCGGAGTTCGTCTCTGCGGTGGGGAGTGCCCCGCGGTACCCGTCGTCGGTCAGGTGGGTCGCCTCACCGGTCGCGACGTCGAGGACCCAGAGGTCGCCGTCCCGCATCGTTCGCGCGATGTCCTCGTCGAACGCGATCCGCCGGCTGTCCGGCGACCAGACGACCCCCTCCGGTCGCAACCCGGCATCGAACCCGGCCAGATCCATGCACAACCGCTCGGTCAGCGTGTTCGCCGCAAGGACGCAAAACGCGTCGGCGCCCCGTTCCCATTGCCGGAGAACGCCCAACCACTACCCGTCCGGTGACATCGTGAGCACGCGACCGTCGGGCACCGCGATCGTCCGCTGCCCTGTTACCCGCACCGTCGCGGCACCCGTGTCCCCCCGACCTCCAGCCACCACGACCACGAGCGCCAGACACACGATCCACGGCAATCTGCGCCACACGGGAGTCTTCCTCTTGACACTCACGTTTCCGTAACCGCCTGTTGAACCAGGCTTATCTGGGTTAGCCCGAGATTTGACCATCGGGTCACCGGGTGCGCCAACGCCGTAGGTTCACTCCGGCTGCAAACTCACGAACTCGGCCCGCACCCAGCCGATCGTCTTCGTCTCTGGGTCCATCACCGGCCACCACCGGAACCCATCGCCTTCCTCGGCCGGACCGAGCACCGTCAACGCCGCACCCCGTGCCACCTCCAGCACGACCGGCGCGTCGCGCGACGGGGCGGCGCGGAGTCGCACGCCGTCGTCGTTGACGTAGACGGTCACGCCCGGCTCGATCGTCCCCGCCAGCGGCGTCCCCACCGCCACCGACGGGATGGCGACCGGCGTCGCGACCGGCGGCGACGAGGCGCCGCCCGCCAGGCGAATCAGCGTCCCCGCGCCGAGGTCGCTGTTCATGAACACCGACCCGTTCGTCGCCCAGGTCGGCACCAACTCGTACGCGACGGTAATCGCCCGCGTCAGCCCGTCGATGAGGCGGGTCTCCCCGCCGTCGGGCAGGTTGCGCACGAAGACCTGGTAATCCGGATCGGTCAGGTGCGAGACGGAGAGCAGTTTCGACCCGTCCGGCGAGAGCGTGGCGAGCGAGACGTAGGCGTACTCCGGGGCGTTCGGGTCCTGGAGGGTCAGCGGCGTCGCCTTGCCGGAAGCGACGTCGATCAACGCGTAGATCGGGCCTTTTCCAGAGAACTGGTTTGCCGCCACGATGTAGAGACCGAGCACCCGATCGCCGGTGGGTGCAACCTGGACGGCGACCGGCGGTCCGAGGTCGGGATCGGTCATCGCGGCCACCTGCCGGGCGTTCTGACCGTCGATGTCCACCACCCAGATCCCGCTTCGCGGATCGTTGTTGCTCAGAAAGTTGACGTTGTAGAAGAGGCGGGGTACCCCCTGAGTCCCATCCGCCTGCCAGTGGATCCCGAAATAGACGATACCGGGGGTGTCGGGCGTCACCTGGACGATCGTCCGCGGCGTTCCCCCGGTCAGCGGCAGCACCGCGATCTCGTTGCCGCGCCAGTCGCCGTCGCGCCAGGTGGAGCGGGAAAACGCGAGCGACTGCCCGTCCGGCGACCAGGCGGGATTGACGTCGAAGAAAAACTCTTTGACGTCGCTCTTCTGGTTCATGAAGGGAACCGGTCCCCGAATACCCTCGTCGGTGAAATCGGTCAGCTTGCCCGTCGCGGCGTCCATGTACCAGATGTCGCCGTCTCGGAAGTACTTGAACGCATCCTCCGCAAAGGCGATCTTCGTGCTGTCCGGCGACCAGACGACGTCCTCGATCCGCAACCCCGAATCGAGCCCCGACAGATCGGCACAGGCCCGCTCCGCCAGCGTCTCGACGTCGTACGTGCACAACTGCCCCCGCCCATAGTCCGTCGCCGGTTTGGCCGCCACCAACGATGTCCCATCCGGCGAGAGCGAGATGATCCGGGTGTCGGGGATCTCGATGTCTCGTTGCTCCGCGACGGAGATTCCCGCGGCCGGCGTCGCCTCCTGCGCCCGCGCGCCGGTTCCACTCGCACCCAGGATCAGCAGTTGCAGGACGAGGCACGCGCTTCCCCATCTCGGTCTCATGCCCGACTCCTCCGTCCGCCGCCGAACCCCGCGGCACGGTCAAGTATCCACGACGGGGCAACGGCCGCGGTTCGCCGTCATGCCGGTTGTTGACGAGCCTACCCCTGTGTGCTTGACTCCCGCCCGGTGCGGTTCCGGCACCGCGCCGAAGGGAGGGACTCGTGCCCACCGTCCGCTTCATGCAAGAGGAGTACTTCCCGCGACAAAAAGAATCGCTGCCCCACTTCACCGAGAAGACCGGGATCGAGGTGACCATCTACCTCCTTCCGGTCGAGCCCTTTTGGCACGACGCGCGAAGGGCGTTCGGCGACCCGCCGACCTGGGACCTCCTCGTCCCGGACGAGGTGATCGTCGCCGAGCAGATCCGCCACGGCACCCTCGAACCGCTCGGCCGCCGCGCCCACCGCGAAGGGATCGACCTCGACGACTTCCTCCAGGCCGCGATCGACCGCTTCCGCGCCAGCGACGTCGTCTACGCCATCCCCTACGTCGCGATGTCCAACGTTCTGATCTACCGCCGTGACGTTTTAGAGCGTTACGATCTCGCCGTACCGACGACCTGGGACCAGGTGCGCGATACCGCCGCCGCCGCCCAGGCCGTCCTCCGCCGCGACGGCGTCGAGGACGTCTTCGGTTTCACCAGCCGCGGTCTTGCCGGGTACGGCCACAACTTCTGGATCGTCGGTTCCACCCTCTTCCCCTCCTGGGGCTGGGATTGGAACCGCGGTGCCGGCCAACCGCCCCGCGTCGACGAACCGGCCACCGTCGACGCCGTCGCCTTCTACGCCGCCCTCCTCCGAGAATCCGGTCCACCCGACGCCGCAAAAATGACCTTCACCGACACCCACCGCTTGTTCGCCGAGGGGAAGGCCGTTTTCCTCCTGGATACGGCCACCGAACTCGCGACGATGCGCCGCGCCGACCCCGACGGGCTCGGTCAGACCGCCGCGATGGCGATCGTCCCGACCGGTCCCACCGGGCGCCCGGAACCGGGGCTGTACGCCCCCGCCTTCTGCATCCCCGCCACCAGCCCCGTCAAAGACGAGGCCTGGCAACTCCTCAAATACCTGGCCTCCCCCGACGAAGTCCGCAAGGACGCCGTCGACGCCGGTTACGCCGAACCGGCCCGCCTCTCCGTCTTCGCCGGCGACGCCTACGCCGCGGCCTACGACGCCGACTTCCGCGCCGTCCTCCGCGAAACCCGCGCCTACGCCCGCATCAATCGCCCCCTCATCCCCTTCGGCTTCGAACTCGGCGACCTCGTCGGCGCCGCGGCCGAATCGGTGATCGCGGGGGAGAAGCCCGCGGCGACGGCGCTCCGCGACGCCCAACGCGCGATCGACGGCATGGTCTGGACCGCAACCCACGAACTCGCGGACGGATTCCGTGCCGCCCACTAGCGCGAGAGAACCCAGCCAGTCTCTCGCCCGGCCCTATCACGACCCTGGGAAACGAGTACCGCTCGGCCCCCGGCTTCGGCCCCCCCGGCCCCCCAATCCTGGGGGGTGAACGCGCCCCCCTCCGTCTCCCCCCCGGTTGGGGGGGCCGGGGGGGCCGACTCCCACTACCGGGTCGGCGCCGACATCGGCGGCACGTTCACCGACGTCGTCCTCGTCGCCCCGAACGGGGCATTCGCGACGCGCAAGGTCCTCTCGACCGTCGACGACTACTCGCGCGGCATCCTCGACGCGCTGGCCGATCTCCTGGCCGCGCTCGACGTGCCAGCGGCGGCGGTCGCCGAGATCGTCCACGGCACGACCGTCGCCACCAACGCCATCCTCGAAGGGAAGGGTGCCCCAACCGCCCTCCTGACCACCCGCGGCTTCCGCGACGTGCTGGAACTGCGCCGTCTGCGCACCCCGCACCTCTACGACCGCTTCTACGAACCGCCCCGCCCGATCGTCGAACGGCGACTGCGCCTGGAGGTCGGCGAGCGGTTGGACGCCGCCGGTGAAATCGTCGAGCCGTTGGACGCGGGAAGCGTGCACGTCGCCCTCGACCGGATCGCCGGCGACGGCGCCGAGGCGGTCGCGATCTGCCTCCTCCACTCCTATCGCAATCCGGCGCACGAGCGGCGGGTCGGCGAGTTGGTGCGGGCGCGATTGCCGCACGTTTACCTCTCGCTCTCGGTCGACGTCTTGCCGGAGATTCGCGAATACGAGCGAACCAGCACGACGGTCATCAACGCCTACGTCGGACCGGTCGTGAAGAGCTACCTCGACTCGCTCGCCCATCGCCTGGGAACCGCCGGCATCCCGGCCGATCTCCTGATCATGCAGTCGAACGGCGGCATCATGTCGGCCGCGGCGGCGGCGCGGACCCCGGCCCAGATCGTCGAATCCGGCCCCGCCGCCGGCGTCATCGCTGCTCATGAGCTCGGCCAGCAGGCCGGCCTTCCGAACCTCATCTCCTTCGACATGGGCGGCACGACCGCGAAGGCCTCGATCATCGAGGACGGCAGGCTGGCGCGGACGACCGAATACGAGGTCGGCGCCGGTATCTCCCTCTCCAGTCGCCTCGTCAAGGGCGGCGGCCACGCCCTCAAGCTGCCGGTACTCGACATCGCCGAGGTCGGCGCCGGCGGCGGCAGCATCGTCTGGATCGACCGCGGCGGCGCCCTGAAGGTGGGCCCGCGCAGCGCCGGGGCGATGCCGGGTCCGGTCTGCCACGACACCGGCGGCACCGAACCGACGATCACCGACGCCAACGTCGTCCTCGGCTACGTCAACCCGCGTGGTCTCGCCGGCGGCGCCGTTCGCCTTCGCCCCGAACTGGCCGAGGCGGCGCTCTGCGAGGCGGTGGCGCGGCCGCTCGGGCTCGATCTGGCGGAAGCGGCCTTCGGTGTCCACACCGTCGCCAACGTGACGATGATCCGCGCGATCAAGGCGGTTTCGACCTACCGCGGCCGCGATCCGCGCGACTTCACGCTCCTCGCCTTCGGCGGCAGCGGCCCGATCCACGCCGTCGGCATCGCCCGCGAGCTCGGCATGCAGCGCGTCGTCGTCCCGCCCGCGCCCGGCCTCTTCTCGGCCGGCGGTCTCCTCGCCGCCCGCCAGGAGCGGCACGAAGTCCAAACCCTCTTCGGCCGGACCGAGGCGATCGACCTCGCCACGGTCAACGCGACGTTCTGCCGCCTGGAGGAACATGCCCGTCGCGAGTTGAACGCCGGTTCGACACAGGGGGCGGAGTTGACCTGTCGACGCTCCGCCGATCTCCGCTACGTCGGCCAGGGCTACGAACTCACCGTTGCCGCCCCCGCGGGCACCATCGACGCGACGGCAATGGCCGACCTGATCGAAGCCTTCGGCGTCGAGCACGAACGCACCTACGGTCACCGCGCCACCGACGCCCCCGTCGAGTTGGTCAACCTCCGCGTCACCGCCCGCTATGAGCAGGACCGCGCCCGTCCACTGGCGCCGATGGAGGACCGGCACCGCCCCGCACGAGACTTGCGCCACGCCTACTTCGGTGCTGCGCACGGCTACCTGGAAACACCCGTGATCGCCCGGTTCGACCTGGACCACCGCCCCCAACCCGGCCCGGCAATCGTCGAGGAGTACGACGCGACCACGGTCATCCCGCCCGGTTGCCGGATGCACCTGGACGAATCGAACAACGTGGTGATCGCCGTGTGAATCGCGATTGGCAGGGACGAAGAGAGGTCCTTCGCTGCGCTCAGGATGTTCAGGGGAGGGGTGCTCCTCAATTGAACATCCTGAGCGCAGCGAAGGACCTCTCCCGTCGGCGGTCGA